>NZ_CP049241.1:1200000-1500000 GCF_011046245.1 Allorhizobium pseudoryzae | reverse complement strand
GGCCCGCGCTTCGTCCGTCATCTCGCGGGGATGGTTGGCGTGCAGTGCCACATAGGTGACCTTGCCGCTCTCCTTGAGCGCTGCAATCAGCGCCGCGTTGATCGCCTGCGGATCGACGACCGGCACGCGGCTGTGAAAGCGGACGATCTTCACGTGCTCGATCGCCTTCAGCCCCTGGAGAATCTCCGCAAGGCGGCGCGGCGAAAGCACCAGCGGATCGCCGCCGGTGAGGATCACCTCCCAGATGTCCGGTCGGGAGCGGATATAAGAAAACGCCGCCTCCAGCTCGGCCGCCGACAGCGTGCCGTCGCCGGTGGGCCCGACCATTTCGCGGCGAAAACAGAAGCGGCAATAGACAGGGCAGACATGCACGGCCTTCAAAAGCACGCGGTCGGGATACCGATGCACGATCCCCTTGACCGGCGAATGGGCTGCATCCCCGATCGGATCCGTCCGCTCCTGCTGCGTCACCAGAAGCTCCCGGCCATCGGGCACAAATTGCCGGGCAATCGGATCGTCCGGGTCGTCCGGATCGATCAGCGCGGCGATCGCCGGTGTCACGGCGATCGCATAGCGGCGCGCCACCGCTTCAGCCTCGCTGAGCCGCTCCGGCGGCAGAAGGCCGGCGGCGCCGAGATCCTGCGGGGTCTTCAGCGTGCGTGGTGCAGCCTTACCGCCGACCACCGTCTTGCTTGCCGTCGTCATGACCATTCCGCCACTGGCGCCCACATCACCTGGTCGATGCGGGTCGCTCCCGTCGCCAGCATCACCAGCCGGTCGAAACCGAGGGCGATGCCCGATGCCTCCGGCATCACGGACAGGGCGGCGAGGAAATCCTCGTCGAGCGGATAGGTCTCGCCATAGACCCGCTGCTTTTCCACCATCTCGGCCTCGAAACGCGTCCGCTGTTCGGCGGCATCGGTCAACTCGCCGAAAGCATTGGCGAGCTCGACGCCGCAGGCATAGAGCTCGAACCGTTCGGCCACGCGCGGATCGTCGTCCGCCGGGCGTGCCAGGGCGGCCTCGCAGATCGGGTAGCGGTCGAGCACCGTCGGACGGCCCTCCCCCAGATGCGGTTCGATCCTCTCCACCAGCACACGGGAATAGAGATCGGTCCAGGTGTCGTCCGGCGCATGGCGAATACCGGCCTGCGTCAGCTGACGTGCCAGCCGGTCACGGTCGGTCTTGCCGTCCGGTTCCACCGAGGAAAGAAGGTCGATGCCGGCGTAACGCTCAAAAGCGTCCGCCACCGACAGCCGCTCGAAGGGCGCGAAGGGATCGCAACTCATGCCGCGGTAGGAAAACTGCCGGGTCCCTGCCGTTTCTGCTGCGAGCGCCAGTAGATCGGCGCAGTCGGCCATCAGCGCAGTGTAGCTTTCACCCGCCCGGTACCATTCCAGCATGGTGAATTCCGGGTGGTGCAGCGGCCCGCGCTCCCGGTTGCGATAGACATGCGCGAAACAGGCGATGCGGCTTTCGCCGGCGGCGAGCAGCTTCTTACAGGCAAATTCCGGCGAGGTGTGCAGATGCAGCGGGAACGGCTGGCCATCGGTCGTCAGCGCGGTGGTGGAGAAGGCGTGCAGATGTGCCTCGTTGCCCGGAGAGACCTGCAGCGTAGCCGTATCGACCTCCATAAAATCACGCTCCGCAAAGAAGGTGCGGAAGGCAGCCTGAATGCGGTTGCGGCCGATCAGGAAGGGGCGGCGATCCGCATGCACGTCCGGGCGCCACCAGGCGGAGGGCAAAAGCGAGGGCATGCGCTGCAACAGGAGCTCCATTTCTTCCAGGTGTTGCGGGGCTTTCTTCGGTCGGTCGCCAGCGGAGGCTTCCACTTTCCCCCAATTTAAGGTAGGTGCGCGCAAGACAACAAATAAGGCGTCCCTCAGGCTGGCGGTCGGCTGGTCCTCTACGACGCATTCTGAGAACTGACAAGCCAAGGCAGTCACAAGGAAATCCTATGGTCAAGATTATCGCCTCCTCCGTCCGCAAGGGCAATGTCCTCGACGTCGATGGCAAGCTCTATGTCGTGCTGACGGCCCAGAACTTCCATCCGGGCAAGGGCACGCCCGTCACCCAGGTCGACATGCGCCGCATCGTCGATGGCGTGAAGGTGTCGGAACGCTGGCGCACGACCGAGCAGGTCGAGCGCGCTTTCGTCGAGGACGTGAACTTCCAGTACCTCTACGAGGATGGCGAAGGTTTCCACTTCATGAACCCGGAATCCTACGATCAGGTCGTCGTGACGGAAGAGACGATGGGCGATCAGAAGGCCTACCTCCAGGAAGGCATGACCTGCATCCTGTCGATGCACGAGGGTGTAGCGCTCGCTCTGCAGCTGCCGCGCCATGTGACGCTGGAAATCGTCGAAACCGAACCGGTCGTGAAGGGCCAGACGGCATCGTCCTCCTACAAGCCGGCCATGCTCTCCAACGGCCTGCGCACCATGGTGCCGCCTCATATCGATGCCGGCACCCGCGTCGTGATCGCCACGGAAGACAATTCCTACGTCGAGCGTGCGAAGGACTGATCAGCCCGGTCCCGATCGGCAAGACAATTCAGGCGGGGCTTCGGCTCCGCCTTTTTCGTTTTCTGCTGCCGGACATGAAAAAACCCCGGAGCGTTTGGACGCTCCGGGGTTTTGTGCATTCCAGAATGACGCTTACTGGGCGGCAGCTGTACGGGCGGCGGCCGCAACCCGCGTCGGGCCCTTGCCCCAGGCATAACCGCCACCAATGGCAACGTTGAGCGAGACATAATCCTGCGCCTGCTGCTGGATGGCCTGTGCCAGGTTTGCCTGGGCGCTTGAGACGGAGCGCTGCGCATCGAGAACGTCGAGCAGCGAGGATGCACCGTCGCGGTAGCTTGCCGTCGAAAGGTTCAGCGCTTCGTCATAAGAGCGAACCGTATCGCGAAGGGCTGCCACGGTGCGACCGTCACGCGTGACGGCAGCCAAGGCATTTTCCACTTCCTCCACCGCGCCGAGAACCGTGTCCTTCCAGGTCAGGTAGGCCTCGCGTGCCTTGGATTCCGCGCTGCTGAGGTTGGCGCGCAACTGGCCGCCATCAAAGATCGGCAGATTGAGCGCCGGGCCGAAGGACCAGGACAGGAGGTGCGAATCAGAGCCGCCGGCAAGCCGCGTGTAGGACGGCGTGATCGAGCCTCCGAGGCTGATCGACGGATAAAGCTGCGCTTCGGCAACGCCGATGTCGGCGACGGCTGCAGCGAGCGCGCGTTCGGCGGCACGAATGTCCGGACGGTTACGGATCAGATCGGCGGGAATGCCGGTCTTGGTGTTGATCCGGGCGACGGGCTGGCCCGCGCCGCGCTGCAGGTCGGACAACATTGAGGATGCAGGCTGACCCAGCAGCGTCGCGACACGGTGAGCGGCACGACGGAAGCTTGTTTCAAGCCCCGGAATATCGGCAACCGTCGAGTTCACCAGACCTTCGGCCTGCACGACGTCGAGGCGGGAGGCAGCCCCGGCTTCCAGCTGCAGGCGGGTCAGTTCCAGGGTCTCGCGGCGAGACTTCAGGTTCGACCGGGCAATCGCGATGCGCTCCTGATAATAGCGCACGTCGATATAGGCCGCAGCCACAGACGAGAGCAGCGACAGGCGTGCGGCATCGACATTGGCATAGGCCTGGTCGAGGGTCGCCAGCGCGCTTTCCTTGTTACGCTTGTAGCGGCCGAACAGGTCGAGCAGCCAGGACACATCGAGATTGCCGGTTGCCTGCGTGCGCGGGGTCGTATCGTTCGTTCCACGGAAGCCGCGGGCGCCGCTGCGCTCGACCTGCGAGGAGAGCGTCAGGCTCGGCAATGCGTTGGCACCGGCCACGACGACATTCGCTTCCGCCTGGTTGATTCGCTCAAGCGCTTCCAGAATGCTCAGGTTCTGATCGAGACCCTGCTTCATCAGCGCGTTCAGGCGTCGATCGTTGAACGACTGCCACCAGGCCGTCTCGGAAATGTCGCCATTGCTCTTGACGCTGCCTTCCGCATATTTCAGCGGCAGAGCGATCTCCGGGGCCTTGTGGTCGGGGCCGAGGACGCAGCCCGACAGCAGAAGCATGACAAGGGGGGCCGCTGCACGAATGGAAGTCATTGGTTCATCCCGGTTTTGCGATGAGTCATTCATCGAACATGAGGCGCGACCGCCCGTGCGGGTCAGTCTAGAGAGAGGTCGCGCGATCCGATAGGTTAACGTCATGCGGTTCAATGGTTAATTCGCAGGTTTTTTACCGCGTGTCAGTTTTCGCACCACCACAAAAAACGATGGTACGAAGAAAATTCCCAGCACTGTTGCAGAAAGCATACCCCCCAGTACGCCGATGCCGATCGAGTTCTGCGCGGCGGAGCCCGCACCGGTCGCGATGGCCAGCGGTACGACGCCCAGGATGAAGGCGAGAGACGTCATGATGATTGGGCGCAGGCGCAGTTTCGCCGCCTCCAGCGTCGCATCCATCAAGCTTGCTCCCGCCGCCTGTCGGTCCTTGGCGAATTCCACGATCAGGATGGCGTTCTTTGCGGCAAGCCCGATGGTCGTGAGCAGGCCGACCTTGAAGTAGACGTCATTCGTCTGCCCGAGCAACAGAGCGGCAGTCAGCGCCCCGAGCACGCCGATCGGCACGGCCATGATGACCGAGAAGGGGATCGACCAGCTTTCATAGAGTGCCGCAAGGCAGAGGAACACCACGAGAACCGAAAGCGCATAGAGCAGGGGTGCCTGCGAACCGGAGAGCCGTTCCTGATAGGAAATGCCCTGCCATGCCACGGAATAACCGCCCGGCATCTGCGCCGTCAGCTGTTCCATGGTGTCCATGGCCGTGCCCGAGCTGACGCCAGTGCCGGCCGCACCTTCCATGGAAATTGCGCTCACACCGTTGAAGCGGCTCAAGGTCGGCGCGCCGCTCACCCACTGGCTCTTCAGGAAGGCCGAGAAGGGCACCATTTCGCCCTGGCTGTTGCGGGCGTACCAGGAGTTGATCGCATCGGCCTGCATGCGGTAGGGCGCGTCGCCCTGCACATAGACCGGCTTCAGTTCGTTGTTGAGGGTGAAGTCGTTGACGTCGCGTCCGGCAAAGATGATCGACAACATCGAATTGACCGTTGCGATATCAAGCCCCATTGCGCCCATCTTCTCCTGGTCCAGCAGGAACTTCAGCTGCGTTTCCGCCGGCGGGCTGTTGGAACGCAAGGCACTGACATTCGGATTGGAATTGCCGGCCTGGATCAGTTGCTGGGAGGCCTGCGTCAGAGCGTCGGTGCCGTTCTTTCCGCTGTCCACCAGGTACATCGAAAAACCGCTCGATGTGCCAAGGCCCGGAATGGCAGGCGGCTGCAGCGGGAACACCATCGCATCACGAATCGTGAAGAAGTAGCCCATGGCGCGACCAACCACGGCCGAGGCCGCAAGCTTCGGGTCGTGACGCAGGTCGAAGTCCTTCAGCTTGGCAAAAACGAGGCCGTAATTCTGGCCCGAGCCGGTGAAGGAGAAACCGGAGACGGCAAAGACGTCCTGGATCGCATCCTTTTCCTTCTCCAGATAATAATTCTCGATGTTCTTGATCACTTCCTGCGTCCGGGCCTGTGTTGCACCGTTCGGCAGTTGCACGATCGTCAACAGAACGCCCTGGTCTTCCTGGGGCAGGAAGGCGCTCGGCAGGCGCAGGAACATCCAGCCACAGCCGCCGATGATGATCGCAAACATCAGCATCACGCGCAGCGGCCGCTTCAGGAGATAACCGATGCTCGACACGTAACCATTCGTCGTGCGGTCAAAGCCGCGGTTGAACCAGCCGGCGCTGCCGCGCTTTTCACCGTGGTGTTTGATCGGCTTCAGCATCGTGGCGCACAGCGCCGGCGTCAGAACGATGGCGACGAGCGCCGACAGGAGCATGGCCGAGACGATGGTGACCGAGAACTGCCGGTAGATGATGCCGGTAGACCCGCCGAAGAAGGCCATCGGAATAAAGACCGCCGTCAGCACCAGCGCGATACCGACAATGGCGCCGGTAATTTCGCCCATGGATTTTACCGTCGCCTCCTTCGGCGACAGGCCTTCCTCGCTCATGATTCGCTCGACGTTTTCGACGACAACGATCGCATCATCGACGAGAAGGCCGATCGCCAGCACCATGGCGAACATGGTCAGAGTATTGATCGAATATCCGGTGAGCGCCAGGATGCCGAAGGTGCCAAGCAGCACCACCGGGACGGCAATCATCGGAATGAAGGTGGCTCTGAGGTTCTGCAGGAAGACGAGCAGAACCACAAAGACGAGCACGATCGCTTCGAGCAGCGTGTGCACGACCTTCTCGATCGACAGCTGCACGAAAGGCGTCGTGTCATACGGATAGGTGATGACGACGTTTTCCGGCAATGACGGGGCAATCGAGTTCAGCGCCGTCTTGACGCGGGCCGCCGTATCGAGCGCGTTCGCACCCGTTGCGAGGTTGACCGCAAAGCCGGTGGCCGGATTGCGGTTCGAGCGGGTGTTCGTCGAATAGCTTTCCTGGCCGATTTCGATGCGCGCCACGTCGCTCAGGCGCACGGTCGCGCCGCCGGTTTCCGTCTTCAGGATGATCGACTTGAAGTCGGCGACCGTCTGAAGCTGGCTCTGCGCGGTCACCGTCACGTTGATCTGCTGGCCGTCCACGGCGGGAAGCGAGCCCAGTGCACCAACGGAGACCTGTGTGTTCTGCGCCTGGATGGCGGAGGTGACGTCGGTCGGTGTCAGCTGGAACTTGTTCAGCTGATAAGGGTCCAGCCAAACCCGCATGGCATACCCGGTGCCGAAGACCTGGATACTGCCGACGCCTTCGAGGCGCTTGATCTGGTCTTCGATCTGCGTGGAAAAGATGTCGCCCAGTTCCACCGGCGCGCGCTTGGCATCGGTGGAGACGAGCGCGCCGACGAGCAGGATGCTGGAGGTCGAACGGGTGACGGTGATCCCCGCTGTCTGAACCACGTCCGGAAGCTGTGACTGCACCAGTTGCAGCTTGTTCTGCACCTGGACCTGGGCAATGTCCGGGTCGATCGAATTGCCGAAGGTGAGGGTGACGGTGGAGGAGCCCGTGCTGGAGGACGAGGTCATGTAGGTCAGGTCGTCCAGACCCGTCATGCCGTCCTCGATGATCGTGGTGACCGATTTTTCCACCGTCTCGGCGCTGGCGCCGGTATAGGTGGCCGAGATGCGGACCGTCGTCGGCGCGATCTCCGGATATTGGGCAATCGACAGCGTGGTGATGGCAAGCGCGCCACCCAGCATGATGATGATCGCGATCACCCATGCGAAAATCGGACGATGAATGAAAAATCCTGCCATGGGGTCAGCCCTTTACGCCTGTTCCTGTCAAAGCCTTGGCCATCACGGCTTTGCCGCAGGCGCTGCAGGTGACGTGGCTGTTTGCGTCACCAGACCTTGTTCATTGATGGTGGCCGCGACCGGCTCGATGGCCGCGCCGGGTGCGATCTTCTGCAGGCCGTCCACGATCAGCCTGTCGCCATCCTGGACGCCGGAGGTCACGAGCCAGTTGTTGCCGGAGAGCTGGCTGTTGTCGAACACCCGGGCTTCGACCTTGTTGTCGGCGGTCGCGAACATCGCGGTGAGCGCTCCGGTCGCGTTGCGGGTCGCGGCGCGTTGCGGGATCAGGAAACCCTTCTCGTAACCGACGATCACCGTGGCGCGGACATACATGCCGGGCAGGATCAGATTGTCCGGATTGTCGAAGACGGCGCGGATCTGATAGGTCCCGGTCGTCTGGCTGACGGCGAGCTCCGACATGTCCACCTTGCCGGTGATCGGATACTGCGTTCCATCCTCCAGCGTCAGGCGGATATCGGCCTCCGTCGTATTGCCCTTCAGGCGACCGGCGGCAATGGCCGAGCGCAGTTCCAGAAGATTGGCGCTCGAATCGTTGAGATCGACATAGATCGGATCCAGCTGGCGAAGCGTCGTCAGCGCCGTGGTCTGATTGGCGGTGACGATATTGCCGATGCTCACCGTCGAGATCGTCGTGACGCCATCGAAGGGGGCGTGGATTTCGGTGTAGCCGAGATTGATTTCCGAGGTCTGCAAGGCGGCCTTCGCCTGCGCCACATCGGCCTGCGCCTGCAGCAGCGACACACGCGCATTCTCGTATTCGATCTGGGTGGCGCCGCTGTTGACCAGCCGCTCGTAGCGATTGAAATTCGCCTGGGCGCTCGGAACGCTCGCCTCCGCCTTGGCCAGCGTCGCTTTCGCCTCTTCGAGCGCGGCACGATAGGTGTCGTCGTCGATCCGATAAAGCAGATCGCCGGCTTTCACCTCGCTGCCTTCCTTGAAGGCGATTTCCTCGATCATGCCGTTGACCCGCGGGCGGACATCGGCTTCGCGGAAAGCGACCGCGCGGCCGGGCAGAACCCGTGTCAGCGGTTGCTCCTTGGCTTCCAGCGACACCACGCTGACCTTGGCCGGCGGTCGCGCCCCGGCCTGGGCGCCTGCGCCCGGTCCAGCACCTGCCCCGGAACTGCCCTGTTCGCTGCAGGCTGCCAGTGCAAGCGAAAGCAGAAGGGGAACGGCAAGTCGGCGCATGAGCATGGGAAAAGTTCCGTCTAATGGGGGCATCGGGGCGTCAATCAAGTCTGCAGTCATCCCGTCGTGGGAGCAAGCCGGAAAGCGCCTGCGGCACGAGCGTGACAGATCGAATTAGTGACGTAGTCGAGAAAACGTCACTTCACAAGGGGATTTTGCAGTGCGGTATTCACAAGATTAAC
Organism: Allorhizobium pseudoryzae; assembly: GCF_011046245.1. Lineage (NCBI taxonomy): Bacteria > Pseudomonadati > Pseudomonadota > Alphaproteobacteria > Hyphomicrobiales > Rhizobiaceae > Affinirhizobium > Affinirhizobium pseudoryzae. Next base: position 1,491,246 of record NZ_CP049241.1, on the reverse strand, counting down.
AATGTTACCGCATTGGCGGTCGAGATCTGCCAGGGGTTGCTTGGCGAGAAACACCGGGTGAAGAACCGCCGCGAAGGCTGCGGCGACCGTTTGGCTCATCTCGACCGGATTGTCGCAGTGGTAGATGCCGGCCTCCAGGCCGTCGCGGATGACCGCCAGGAAAAGCTCCTCGATCATCGTCTTATAGCGTTCCCCACTTGCCAGATCCTCTCCCGACAGCAGGAACACCATTTCCAGCATATAGGGGCTGTCCTGCAGCGAAGCGATATGCGCCATCATCAGGCGTCGTGCCGCAATCTCCAGCCGGTGCGGGGCTGGCGCATTCATGTCGAGCGTCTGGATCTGGCGGATCATCGCATCGAGCTTGCGCTGGCAGATCGCGTCCACCAGGGCAATCTTCGAATGGAAATGCTTGAACACATTGGCCGGCGACATGGACAGCGCCTGCGCCACATGCGCGATGGAACAATGGCCGATGCCGCGCTCGCCGAACAGGTGTTCGGCGGTTGAGAGGATCTCCTCCCGCGTGTCTTCCGCCTTGCGTCTTGGCCTGCGCGGCATCTCGCCTCCTCTGCGGCTCAGGAAAAATAGGGCGCCAGATTGGCCCGGATGCGCGAGAGAATATCCTGGTCCGGCGCAATCGGTTCGATTGTCTCGCCGGTGATCCGGTGATAAGCATCGCGATAGACGGCAGCCGTCCGTTCGATGAGGTCTGCCGGAATGACGGGGATCTCATCCGTGTAGGGGTCGCAGCGTTCCGTCACCCAGGCACGGACAAAATCCTTGTCGAAACTCTCCGGCCGTTCTCCGGCTTCCAGGCGGTCGGCATAGCTGTCGGCCATCCAGTAGCGGCTGGAATCGGGCGTGTGGATCTCGTCGGCCAGAATGATCCGGCCGTCCTCGTCGGTGCCGAATTCATATTTGGTATCGACGAGAATCAGTCCGCGCTCGGCGGCGAGCGCCTGACCGCGGGCAAACAGGGCCAGTGCGTAACGGCTCACCGTCTGCCACTGGTCTTGGGTCAGAAGGCCGTTCGACACGATCTCGTCCGGCGAGAGCGGTTCGTCATGGCCGCCATCGAAGGCCTTACTGGTCGGGGTGATGACCGGTTCCGGCAGGGCCTGGTTGTCGCGAAGCCCCTCGGGAAGCGACAGGCCATAGACCTGGCGCACGCCCTTCTTATAGAGCGTCAGCAGCGAGGTGCCGGTCGTCCCGGCGAGATACCCGCGCACGACGATCTCGACCGGCAGAATGTCGAGCCGCTTGCCGATCACCACATTCGGATCGGGATAGGCCAGAACATGGTTGGGGCAAATGTCCTTCGTCCGTTCGAACCAGTAGCGGGCGGTCTGGGTCAGCACGCGGCCCTTGTCCGGGATGACGGCCAGCGCCCGATCGAAGGCACTTAAGCGATCGCTGGCAATGATGATGCGGCGCCCGTCCGGCAAGTCGTAATTGTCGCGAACCTTGCCTCTATAATAGTGCGGAAGTTCCGGGATGTAGGCGGCGGCAAGCAGATGCACGGTGTTTTCACTTTCCAATGGGCCGGACGCTGAGCGCTCCGGATCGACTGACAAGGCTATTCTAGCGCCGCTATTCTATTGCATGCAGGCTCGCGACGCGACAAGCCGCAAGGACATTTGCTCGTGCGCCTTTGGCATGCAGGCGACACAAGGACGAATATCAGCGCAGAACGCCGCATTCCGCCGGATTATCTGCATCATTTTATAGCCACGGCTGCCCAAAAATCGACCTTCCATCGAAATAGTCATTCAATTTCAGAGTCTTATCAGAAAAATGAAAGAATCTGAAAAAGGCATGTTGACGGTTTGTGGTGTGATCCGTATAACCCGCTTCACCAACGAGGGCGGCGGCGCTGCTGGCGACGGCGGTTCTCGTTCTGGTGAAATTGATGGATTGGTTGGCTTTCGGGTTGGTTGGTTTGTTGATTTTGCTGGGTTTTTGATCACGACATTGGCGAATGGCGAATGTGAGCCGAGATTTCGGTTTTGGCTCGGGTGGTTGATTGACTTTGGATTTGACTGCTTTGTGTGGTCTGTTTTTTGACAATTGAATATGGATAAGAAAGAGAAACGTGGTCGGCGCGGTTTCGCGGAGAGCTTTTAGCTCTCTATTGAAAACGATTAGAGACGGTCACGTTTTGATATGAGAACACCGGTTCTTTGCTGGGTTCGGATGCCTTTCGCCATTGCTTTGCGATGACGGGACCCGAACCGGGCCATACGGCGCTGTGAAGCGTGGATGGTTTTGATGTAAAGGACCAAGTGAGTTCTCGTCGATTCAGAACAAGTGATTAGTCTAGATTGAATTCTCAACTTGAGAGTTTGATCCTGGCTCAGAACGAACGCTGGCGGCAGGCTTAACACATGCAAGTCGAGCGCATCCTTCGGGGTGAGCGGCAGACGGGTGAGTAACGCGTGGGAACGTACCCTTTGCTACGGAATAGCTCCGGGAAACTGGAATTAATACCGTATGAGCCCTTCGGGGGAAAGATTTATCGGCAAAGGATCGGCCCGCGTTGGATTAGCTAGTTGGTGGGGTAAAGGCCTACCAAGGCGACGATCCATAGCTGGTCTGAGAGGATGATCAGCCACATTGGGACTGAGACACGGCCCAAACTCCTACGGGAGGCAGCAGTGGGGAATATTGGACAATGGGCGCAAGCCTGATCCAGCCATGCCGCGTGAGTGATGAAGGCCTTAGGGTTGTAAAGCTCTTTCAGTAGGGAAGATAATGACGGTACCTACAGAAGAAGCCCCGGCTAACTTCGTGCCAGCAGCCGCGGTAATACGAAGGGGGCTAGCGTTGTTCGGAATTACTGGGCGTAAAGCGCACGTAGGCGGACATTTAAGTCAGGGGTGAAATCCCGGGGCTCAACCTCGGAACTGCCTTTGATACTGGGTGTCTTGAGTGTGGAAGAGGTCAGTGGAATTGCGAGTGTAGAGGTGAAATTCGTAGATATTCGCAGGAACACCAGTGGCGAAGGCGGCTGACTGGTCCACAACTGACGCTGAGGTGCGAAAGCGTGGGGAGCAAACAGGATTAGATACCCTGGTAGTCCACGCCGTAAACGATGAATGTTAGCCGTCGGGCAGTTTACTGTTCGGTGGCGCCGCTAACGCATTAAACATTCCGCCTGGGGAGTACGGTCGCAAGATTAAAACTCAAAGGAATTGACGGGGGCCCGCACAAGCGGTGGAGCATGTGGTTTAATTCGAAGCAACGCGCAGAACCTTACCAGCCCTTGACATGCCAGGACCGCCACAGAGATGTGGTTTCCACTTCGGTGGCCTGGACACAGGTGCTGCATGGCTGTCGTCAGCTCGTGTCGTGAGATGTTGGGTTAAGTCCCGCAACGAGCGCAACCCTCGCCCTTAGTTGCCAGCATTAGGTTGGGCACTCTAAGGGGACTGCCGGTGATAAGCCGAGAGGAAGGTGGGGATGACGTCAAGTCCTCATGGCCCTTACGGGCTGGGCTACACACGTGCTACAATGGTGGTGACAGTGGGCAGCGAGCACGCGAGTGTGAGCTAATCTCCAAAAGCCATCTCAGTTCGGATTGCACTCTGCAACTCGAGTGCATGAAGTTGGAATCGCTAGTAATCGCGGATCAGCACGCCGCGGTGAATACGTTCCCGGGCCTTGTACACACCGCCCGTCACACCATGGGAGTTGGTTTTACCCGAAGGTAGTGCGCTAACCGCAAGGAGGCAGCTAACCACGGTAGGGTCAGCGACTGGGGTGAAGTCGTAACAAGGTAGCCGTAGGGGAACCTGCGGCTGGATCACCTCCTTTCTAAGGAAGCTGTGGAATTGGTAAGACGCCTAACTTGATTAGGATGAACCTTCCCGTGCTTTTTAGAACATAGATCGGACCAGTCAGGTCACGATCGAAATGAAATACGCCGGAACACTGCTTGCAGGTTCACGGTATGGCGAAATCCGCCGACCACGTTTCTCTTTCTTTGGAAGACAATTTGACAGGATAGGCCTTGATGGCCCTCCGGAATGGGCCCGTAGCTCAGTTGGTTAGAGCACACGCTTGATAAGCGTGGGGTCGGAAGTTCAAGTCTTCCCGGGCCCACCATTGCTTGTTTGCTGGTTGGGTTTGGGGCGACGTGTTCCGGTTGGTTGTTTTGGGATTGAATGTTGCTGGAGCCGGTTGGGGTAGTCCTGTTCGGTTGAAGCGCTGGATGGGGCTGTAGCTCAGCTGGGAGAGCACCTGCTTTGCAAGCAGGGGGTCAGCGGTTCGATCCCGCTCAGCTCCACCATGATTTTGTCCTCACGCTGTCGCAAACGTCGTTTGCTGCGCTCCAGCCATATTGGCATGGATGTGCGCCGAACGATCGGCGGCGGGCTATCGCCCTGTATGGGTGTGATACAGCTAGCGTGATGTTGTCTTCCTAGAAAGTCAGTGTTTTGCACGACGCGGTTCGCGTTTGTGCCTGTTTTGTCCGTATTGTGAAGAGAAGATTGATCCGGATCGAGGGCGACCTCGATGCCAGTCAAGGATCGTCTGTTGTTCGAAGGCTTTGGCCTTTGTCTGACGGATGATCTGGTGGATGTTGCCTGACCGCGCGTCCTCGGATTTGATCTCGAGAAGCTGGTCTTATGATCAGACGCGAAGTGGGTCGCTCGGCGTGACCTCAGATAAAGCGATCTGATCGAACACGTCGATGGCATCTGAGAGGCCTGGTTGTAAAAGGTAGCCAGGTTTTGGGAGTTATGAGCGAATAGCGAATAGCGAATAGTTTTGAAAATTCTATTCGCTACTCGCTAGGACCTATTCGCTCCCAATACGGATGAGCATTGGCAATGAGAACGATGAAGTGTCGTAAGGGCATTTGGTGGATGCCTTGGCATGCACAGGCGAAGAAGGACGTGATACGCTGCGATAAGCCGTGGGGAGCTGCGAATGAGCTTTGATCCATGGATCTCCGAATGGGGCAACCCACCTTAAGATACTTGGGAATCTGATGCGCCGTTGGCGCATGAGCGAATAGTTCTTAGCGAATAGCGAATAGGGTTTTTGACCAACTATTCGCTACTCGCTACTCGCTATTCGCCGCGTCGAAGACGCATGAGGTTCCAAGTATCGCAAATAAGGTATCTAACCTTGAATACATAGGGGTTAGAAGCGAACGCAGGGAACTGAAACATCTAAGTACCTGCAGGAAAGGACATCAACCGAGACTCCGTAAGTAGTGGCGAGCGAACGCGGACCAGGCCAGTGGCATTCAAGATAGAAGTCGAACGATTTGGAAAAGTCGGCCGCAGTGGGTGACAGCCCCGTAGACGTAGATGTCTTGAATGTCCTTGAGTAGGGCGGGACACGTGAAATCCTGTCTGAACATGGGGAGACCACTCTCCAAGCCTAAGTACTCGTGCATGACCGATAGCGAACAAGTACCGTGAGGGAAAGGTGAAAAGCACCCCGACGAGGGGAGTGAAATAGAACCTGAAACCGGATGCCTACAAGCAGTCGGAGGGCGTGAGCCTGACGGCGTACCTTTTGTATAATGGGTCAACGACTTAGTGTGTCGAGCAAGCTTAAGCCGGTAGGTGTAGGCGCAGCGAAAGCGAGTCTGAACAGGGCGTTCAGTTCGACGCATTAGACCCGAAACCGAGTGATCTAGCCATGAGCAGGTTGAAGGTTGGGTAACACCAACTGGAGGACCGAACCCGCATCTGTTGCAATAGATTGGGATGACTTGTGGCTAGGGGTGAAAGGCCAATCAAACTCGGAGATAGCTGGTTCTCCGCGAAATCTATTTAGGTAGAGCGTCGAGCGAATACCCCAGGGGGTAGAGCACTGGATGGGCTATGGGGACTCACCGTCTTACTGATCCTAACCAAACTCCGAATACCTGGGAGTACTACTCGGCAGACACACGGCGGGTGCTAACGTCCGTCGTGAAGAGGGCAACAACCCTGACCTCCAGCTAAGGTCCCCAAGTCATGGCTAAGTGGGAAAGGATGTGAGGATCCCAAAACAACCAGGATGTTGGCTTAGAAGCAGCCATCATTTAAAGAAAGCGTAACAGCTCACTGGTCTAAATAAGGGTCTTTGCGCCGAAAATGTAACGGGGCTAAAGCCATGCACCGAAGCTGAGGATATGCCGCAAGGCATGTGGTAGCGGAGCGTTCCGTAAGCCTGTGAAGGAGGACCCGTGAGGGCCTCTGGAGGTATCGGAAGTGCGAATGTTGACATGAGTAACGATAAAGGGGGTGAGAGACCCCCTCGCCGAAAGACCAAGGGTTCCTGCTTAAAGTTAATCTGAGCAGGGTTAGCCGGCCCCTAAGACGAGGCGGACACGCGTAGTCGATGGGAACCACGTTAATATTCGTGGGCCTGGTGGATGTGACGGATCATGTAACTTGTTCGTTCTTATTGGATTGAACGGGCGAGGAAATGGTTCCAGGAAATAGCACCACCATTATAGACCGTACCCGAAACCGACACAGGTGGTCAGGTAGAGTATACCAAGGCGCTTGAGAGAACTCTGCTGAAGGAACTCGGCAAATTGCACGCGTAACTTCGGAAGAAGCGTGACCCCACTTGAGGCAACTTTTGTGGGGTGGCACAGACCAGGGGGTAGCGACTGTTTATCAAAAACACAGGGCTCTGCGAAGTCTGTAAGACGACGTATAGGGTCTGACGCCTGCCCGGTGCTGGAAGGTTAAGAGGAGAGGTGCAAGCTTTGAATCGAAGCCCCAGTAAACGGCGGCCGTAACTATAACGGTCCTAAGGTAGCGAAATTCCTTGTCGGGTAAGTTCCGACCTGCACGAATGGCGTAACGACTTCCCCGCTGTCTCCAGCAGAGACTCAGTGAAATTGAATTCCCCGTGAAGATGCGGGGTTCCTGCGGTCAGACGGAAAGACCCCGTGCACCTTTACTATAGCTTTACACTGGCATTCGTGTCGGCATGTGTAGGATAGGTGGTAGGCTTTGAAGCAGGGACGCCAGTCTCTGTGGAGCCATCCTTGAAATACCACCCTTATCGTCATGGATGTCTAACCGCGACCCGTTATCCGGGCCCGGGACAGTGTATGGTGGGTAGTTTGACTGGGGCGGTCGCCTCCGAAAGAGTAACGGAGGCGCGCGATGGTGGGCTCAGAGCGGTCGGAAATCGCTCGTCGAGTGCAATGGCATAAGCCCGCCTGACTGCGAGACTGACAAGTCGAGCAGAGACGAAAGTCGGTCATAGTGATCCGGTGGTCCCGCGTGGAAGGGCCATCGCTCAACGGATAAAAGGTACGCCGGGGATAACAGGCTGATGACCCCCAAGAGTCCATATCGACGGGGTTGTTTGGCACCTCGATGTCGGCTCATCGCATCCTGGGGCTGGAGCAGGTCCCAAGGGTTTGGCTGTTCGCCAATTAAAGCGGTACGTGAGCTGGGTTCAGAACGTCGTGAGACAGTTCGGTCCCTATCTGCCGTGGGTGTAGGAATATTGACAGGATCTGTCCCTAGTACGAGAGGACCGGGATGGACATATCTCTGGTGGACCTGTTGTCGTGCCAACGGCATAGCAGGGTAGCTATATATGGAAGGGATAACCGCTGAAGGCATCTAAGCGGGAAACCCACCTGAAAACGAGTATTCCCTATCAGGGCCGTGGAAGACGACCACGTTGATAGGAGGCGTGTGGACGTGCAGCAATGCATGAAGCTTAGCCTTACTAATAGCCCGATCGACTTCATCGTTCCCATTGACAATGCTCATCACAAAATGAGCGAATAGCGAATAGGATGTGGCGAATAGACATCGCAACATCCTGACGCTCTTCAAGCCAAAGACGTGTTCAAATCCAGCGATAAAAGAAAAGCAAACGCGAAAAACTATTCGCTATTCGCTAATCCCTATTCGCTCAAAATCCAGCTTCTCAAACAATCCGGCGCCAAACCGCGCCGGATACATTGCCCTTAGCTGACCTGGTGGTCATGGCGGGGCGGCTGCACCCGTTCCCATTCCGAACACGGCCGTGAAACGCCCCTGCGCCAATGGTACTTCGTCTCAAGACGCGGGAGAGTAGGTCGCTGCCAGGTCTGCTAAAGGCAATACAAAATCTTCTCACAAACAATCAAACCGACCCAACACAACATCACAATGGGTCGCAACGCGCCGCACAAAACGACACCCAAAATTAACGCGGGGTGGAGCAGACCCGTTCTCCCGCAGCGCACCAAAATGCGCGAGGAAGAACAAACAAAAAAATGCCGGGCAGCCCAGCCCGCTACGCCAGGCAAAACGCCAAGGCAAGCTCATACATAACGCGGGGTGGAGCAGCCCGGTAGCTCGTCAGGCTCATAACCTGAAGGCCGCAGGTTCAAATCCTGCCCCCGCAACCAAACATCCAATAAAGCCCCGCGATCCAAAAATCGCGGGGCTTTTTGCGTTGCCCGAACACCGCAAACCAGTCCGCCGTCGATGATCAGAGCCGGGGAGACCATGCCCGCCCCGGCCCGCTTCATCACGCCGCAAGCTTCAATGCATTCCCGATCATCGTGACGATGGTTTCGATCTGAGGCTGCTCGATGATCAGAGGCGGGGAGAGGGCGATCACGTCGCCGGTCACCCGGATGAGCAGGCCCTTCTTGAAGGTAACCGTTGCGAGCGCCCCACATTCACCACGGATTTCGGATCGCGCATAATTGCCGTCTGTTGAAGATTGCAATGTTGAGGTTGTGCGGGTGTCGGACGATGAGAGGTTGATTGCGCATCATGCTGATGATGGTCATCAGCATGATGCGAAAGACCGTTCGGACAGATCGGGAAGGTCAGCCCGTCGTGTCGAGGTGATCATTGGCGGCAACCAACGGCGCCGATGGACTGGGGAAGACAAGGCCAGGATCACGGCGGCGAGTTTTATGCCTGGCGCCAATATTGCCGCGGTGGCGCGCGAACATGGTGTCAGCCAGGGCTTGCTCCATTACTGGCGTCGCTGCGCCCGCGATCGGGTCTCGGACGAGCAGGAGATGCGATTTGTGCCGGTTGTGACACGTGATGACGAGCAGCAGCCGGCGGCTCGTACAGACGAGCGGTTGACGATGCGCGTTGACGTCGGTGGCGCCAGTGTTCTCATCGAATGCAGCGTTGACGAGCGAGCGCTGCGAACGGTGTTCAGCGCGTTGCGGGGCTCGGCTTGATCTCGTTGCGATCGGGGTTGCGGATTTTGATCGCGTCCAGACCGGTTGATTTTAGGAAGGGCATCAACTCCCTTGCGGCATTGGTATCGACGACGCTGGGAGCAAATCCGTATTCGGGTGACATCTACATCTTCCGCAGCAAGCGCAGCGACCGATTGAAGATCGTGGTATGGGACGGCAGTGGCATGGTCCTGCTGACGAAGATCTTGGAAGATCGCCACTTCACATGGCCTCCTGTTCGAGATGGTGCCGTTCATCTCAGTACGAGCGAAACGGCGCTTCTGTTGGATGGTCTCGACTGGACAAAGGTGGATCAGAAACCGGTCAAACGCCCGACAAAGATAGCCTGATCCTGTTGTAATTCATGGACAAATGCGGCCTTCTCGGCTAGTGTTCGTCATGCTCAACCGTGGCCAACACCTGCCTCGGGATCCTGACATTCTGGTCGGCATGATCCTGGAAAGAGACGCTGAAATCGAGCGTCTGCAAGCGCTGTTGAAGGCCGCCAACGCCCAGCCGTACAGGCAGAAATCCGAGACGTCATTGGCTGTTCTCGACGGCCAGGCCCGTCTTGATCTTGGAGACGAAGAGCTGATAGCCGAGGCCAGCTTATGCGACGGGGACCCGGAGCCTGTCAGGTCCCAACGCAAGGCTAGCGCCTCGTCAAAGCCGCGCCGCAACATCGGCGCTCTGCCTGATCATCTCGAGCGTGTCGTTGAGGTCATCGAGCCTCCATCCCTGGACTGCGCCTGCTGCCATGGGCGGCTGCATCGGATTGGAGAAGACGAGAGCGAGGCGCTCGCGTCTCGCCCGGCCACGCTTTATGTCCTGCGCACGGTGCGGCCAAAATATGCTTGCCGGGCCTGTGAAGCCGGGATCGTTCAGGCCAAAGCCAGGCCGCGTCTGTTTGACGGCGGACTGGCAACGACCGCCATGATCAGCAATGTCGTGGTTTGGCGCTATGCCTGGTATCTGCCGCTTCACCGCCAGGTCCAGATGCTCAAAGGACAGGGTGTCCGTTTGGACACATCGACCCTTTGCGGGTGGGTGAAGCGCTCGGCCTGGTGGCTAAAATCGCTCTATGACAAATTGCTGTCCTATATTCATAGCCATTGCCGGGTGTTTGTGGACGAAACCCGAATGCCTGTTCTCAGGCGGGACAGAAAGCGCACCAAGGTTTGTCAGTTCTGGGCCCATGCGGTGGATGATCGCCCATGGAACGGGCCGGCATATCCGGCGGTTGCCTATGTCTTTGCGCAGGGTCGCGGAAAGGGCGAGATCCAGTCGCAACTGGCGAACTACCATGGGCTTTTGCAGGTCGATGCCTACAAGGCTTACAAGAGCCTGACCCGACCTGGTCGCAAGGCGGGTTCGATTACGCTTGCCTATTGCCTGGCCCATGCGCGTCGCAAGTTTGTCGATGTCTACAAGAAGTACAAGTCGGATGTGGCCAGGACGGTGATCGAGCGGCTTGCGGAGATCTATGCGATCGAGGCTAGGATCCGCGGCACGAGCGCCGAGCATCGGCAAGCTGTTCGCCAAGCGACCACCAAAAGCCTGATGGCCGGTCTCAAGACGCTGCTGATGGATACGCTGAACGACATATCCGCCAAGGATCCTGTGGCATCTGCCATCAAGTACACGCTTGGGCTCTGGTCCGGGCTGACACTCTTTCTCGACGATGGTCGGCTGGAGGTGGATTCCAATACCGTCGAGCGCACCATGCGCGGGATTGCCCTTGGGCGCGTCAACAGTTTATTTGCCGGCAGTGAGGGCGGCGCTGAGACCTGGTCCATTCTTGGATCCTTGCTGACCACAGCCAAATTGAATGATGTCGATCCCTACACGTGGCTCAATGACGTGCTTGAGCGCCTGGTGTCCGGGGAGATAAAGTCGACGTCCCTTGAGCGCTGCCTACCTTGGAATTGGAAACGGGAACATGCCGATATGAACAGGGCGATCGCAGCGTGAAGCGGCCTAAGCGTGCAAAACCCCTGTCGCTTGAGCAGTTGGAAGTCTGGTTCGACAAGGCTGAACCAGAACCACCTTGCAACGGCGTGTCCATGCTGAACGGTTTCCTGACCGGCCTGGCTGCCGGCCCCGTCTTCCTGTTGCCGAACGACTGGATGTTCCACGTCATCGGCGAGCACGAGAAAAGAGCCTTCATCGGAACCAGGACCCAGGCGGTGATCGATACGATCGTCGATCATTACAATCTGGTCGCCCATCAACTGACGACACCGGGTCGCTATGCGCCGGTCCTGATGCGCACCGACGAAGACGACGTGCTTGCCGGCCATTGGGCAGATGGCTTCCTTGGCGCCATCACCCTGAACCCGCAGGAATGGGAACCTCTGTTTGCTGAGAAGCAGACCGGCGAGCCCCTCATGAGCCTTCTCATTCAGTCCACGAGACCCGAATTGGCCGAAATGATCTCGATGGCATTCCCAAAGCCTTCGCCGGACCTGCTCAAGGATGCATGGCGCGCAATCCCGTTTGCGGTCGAGCAGATTTATGCTCATTGCAAGCCGATGCGCTACAATCCCGCAGCACCGGCAAACGATCCATAGGCAACAAAAAGGCGTCAGCCTCGCAATAACGCCACCGGCAGCATCAATCCGACAACGTCAACACAGATTGGCCGTGGGGCGTTCGAAACGGTTACTCTTGAAGCAATCGACGAAGACGTCGTAGGCGCGCGTGCCGGGCAAGCCGTCGCGGGGTCTGAGTTCGATCGCGCCGACAAGGCCGAGGTTGCGCACGTCGATGACGTTGCCGATCCAATGCCATCGCTCTTTCTATCACTGAAGCCAGGACGGTCCAGCAGCTCAAGAGGATTGCGAGATCGGATTTCACGTCATAACGCTTTTCGAGCGGAAACGCCCAAGTCATGAACGTCGCCCGATGCTCGCAGCTCTCCTTTCCGCGTTTGCCGGCAAGTCCGCTTTCACTCGGCCTTGTCGAGGGCGTCGAGGGCCCGATCGAGACCCAGCCAGGAGAGTGGTACGGCCAGAAGATTGCCGTTGGCGTCAGCGAAGCGGAGTTGACCCTGGCCTTCCTTGCGCAGCAGCGCGAGTGTGGCCGCGTCGGGCTTGGCCGTCGCGACACAGCTGCCGGCCATGCATTTCTGCCATGTCAGGGCAAATACTCCCTTCAGGTCTTTGTCCTGCTTGCTGTCCGCGATTATCTGGACCTGGCCTGGAATCAGGATATTGACCGGCAGCAGTGCGGTCACGATCAAATCCTTCTGGCTCGGCAGGCGTCCGATCGCGAGTTGAGCGATCGGTTGCTGCTGGTCCTGAAGCGCCACCGTCTGCACCACTTCGCAGGCATGGGAGGACGGCGGATTGGCCTTTGTGGCGTCGGTTGCCGCTAGCGGTACGGGAAGCTGTGCGCAGCGCAGCACCCAACTGCCATAGGTGGCGGTCGTGCTGCTCGGTGCGGCCGGAATGGCAGGCTTCTGCGGTTCCGGCTTCGCAGTGGCGGTCTGTGCCCAGGCGGATGCGGACAGGAGGCCCGTGCTCAGCAGGAGGGCGGTGGACAATAACAGGTGTCTGAGGGGCTGCATTGGATCTCGATCGTCAGGGATGCGTGTGTTCGTCAGAACCGCGCGATGAGGCGGAAGTTGAAGCGGTCCGTGGCGCCGCTATCGGATGAAGCGCCATGGGCATATTCAAGGGTGACGGTGGTGGCCGCGGGACTGGCCTTCTGCGACAGAGCAAACCGCAGTCCCGCACCGAAGGCGCCGGCGCGGGTCACGCCGTCTTCGACAGCTGTGGGCGTCTCAAGCTTTGCAAGTCCTGCCGCACCGAAGAGGTAAGGTGCAACCGCTCCGCCGAGCGCCGAGGCAAACGGAAGCGTGATCGGAAATGCGATTTCGGTGCGAAGGGCGGCGCCCGCATCGCCCTGAATCTGGCCACTCTCGTAGGCTGAAACCCAATCGAAACCGCCAAACCCCATCTGTTCCGACGAGGTCAGAGCATCGCCGAAGGAGGTCTGCGCCTTACCAGCCAACGAGATGTGGACGCTCTGTTGGAAGAACGATTGGCTGTATCGCGCCTGAATGTCCAGCTTGCGGAAGTCCGGTTCGGCACCGCTGCGCGACAGCGGCAGATTGGCGGTGGCGGTGCGAGCACCGAGCGCGTCGAGGCCGAAGGAGGCCGTCACACTGCCACTCAACTGGGCGCCCGATTGCAGCATGATGTCGCCGGTCTGAGTCCAACGGATGACTCGTAGCCGGTCCTCGGTGAAGGGGGACGTGGCGCCGGTCATCGTCAGCGACTGCTTTTCGTCCGATAGGTCGAGACCGAGGATGGAGCTACTGTTGCGGTCCCGGCCACGGATCAGACTGTAACCCAGTTTGGCGGAGAGGCGCTGGTAATGATCCTGTGTGCGGTAGGCGGCGTCCGATGTCGGGTGCGTGCGGCTATCGACGCCCTCGAGGTTCATCCAGGCGCCATCGGTCCCTAGCGGAAGGGTGATCCCTGCACTGATCTGCCGGTTGCGCGGCGCTGCGTCGAAGAGGTTATCGTTTGACCCTGGATATCCATTGAGGCGCAGGTAGACGACATCTCCCAACCCGAAGACGCTGTTGAAGTCTGCGCCGAGCCCCAGCGTGTAACGGCCGAGGTCTTCGGCCAGGCTGTTGTCGGCGGTGAGCGTGGTGGTGACGGCGTCGTAGCGCCCCTCTACGACAACCACCGTCGCACCGGGTTTGGCGCCCGGCTTGAGTGTTGAACGCAGCATGACGCCGGGCGTGTCGCCGGCGAGAAGCAGGCGCCGCTCAAGATCTGCCTTGGTGAGGTTATGTTGGCCGACGAGAGGGGCGAGGATCGCGTCGATATGGTGCCTGACCTCATCGGGCAGGGCGGATGTGTCGATGGCCTCCACGTAGCCGCTGGTCACCACCAGCTTCAGGGGGTTGCCGTTCTTGATGGTCTGCGGTGGCAGGCTTATGCGCACGAGGATAAAGCCTTCCCGCGCATAAGCCTCCTCCAGGGCGCGGGCAGCCTTGAACAGCTCTGCGCCGGTCACCGCCTTACCCTTCAGAGTGTGCTCGATGCGGGCTGTCGTCGCTGCCAATTCAGGCAGTCCGTTCTGCACGACAAGCCCCGAGAGCGTGACCTTCAGTTTTTCTGCACCAACCGGGATGTCGAGGCCGTTGACCGCGGGAACGGATAATCCGCCGGCAACGGAATGGATGACCGGTGGCGCATAACTTGGCTGCGTGACCTGGCTTGCGGTCTGCGATAGAGCCGGGTTGGCCAGCATAAGGGCAAAAAGCGCCGCACCGGTTGCGCCAGAAGCCAAGCTGGTTTTTGTCAGGGTTTTCATCGGGTCACTCATGAAACTCAGTTGGCGGAGCAATCGATTGCAAAATTTGGTCCCAGCGAGCAGACGGCACCGGACAATTGCGGATGCTCGGTGGTCATGGTGCTGCTTGCGCCCCCGGCCGTGCTATCGGCGGTTGGCGTATAAACAACGATTTGAGGCGCTGACGCCGGAACCGTTGTGGTTTGCAGTGGGCTGAGCCCGAGTGATCCTGTAAGATTGGAGGCGGGATTATAGAGGACGAGCAGCGGTGGCATCCCGTTGTCCTCAGTCGCGGGCGTGATGGCGACGGGCTGTGATACCGGTCCTTGTGTGGCCGGGGACGGCGGGATGCTGGTGACGACGACGGTGCCTTCGACAAAACTCAGCACATAGTTTGCAAGCGCATTGCCTGTCAGAGTGCCGCCTGAGGCAAAGCTGCGATAGGTGCCGGCCGATGAAGCGGTCGTGGCGTTGGTGGCGACACTGATGCCGGAAAGCAGACTGTCGCTTTGGCCGTTTTTCCAACCGGAGACGCTATAAGCAAGTGTAGGGATGCGGCTGCCCAAAACCAGGGTACCGTTTGCGGCGGTCACGGTCAGCGTGGCCGGTGTGACGGCGAAGCCGCCGCCGACGTAACTGATGGAATAATTGCCGGACGCGGCGCCGGACAGCGTGCCGCCGGAGGCGGTGGTGGTGTAGCTGGTGCCGACGGATGAGGTCGCGGTGGCGTTGGTCGCGACGCTGATGCCGGTCAGCAGGCTGTCGGTCTGGCTGTTCTTCCAGCCGGAGACGCTGTAGCCGCTGACCGAAGGCGTATCGCCATAGACGGAGGTGCCGTTGGCGGCGGTCACGGTCAGCGTGGCCGGTGTGACGGCGAAGCCGCCGCCGACGTAATTGATGGAATAATTGCCGGATGCGGCGCCGGACAGCGTGCCGCCGGAGGCGGTGGTGGTGTAGCCGGTGCCGACGGATGAGGTCGCGGTGGCGTTGGTTGCGACGCTGATGCCGGTCAGCAGGCTGTCAGCTTGGCTGTTCTTCCAGCCTGAGACGCTGTAGCCGGTGACTGACGGCGTATCGCCATAGACGGAGGTGCCGTTGGCGGCGGTCACGGTCAGCGTGGCCGGTGTGACGGCGAAGCTGCTGCCGACGTAATTGATGGAATAATTGCCGGACGCGGCGCCGGACAACGTGCCGCCGGAGGCGGTGGTGGTGTAGCCGGTGCCGACGGATGAGGTCGCGGTGGCGTTGGTCGCGACGCTGACGCCGGTCAGCAGGCTGTCGGTCTGGCTGTTCTTCCAGCCTGAGACGCTGTAGCCGGTGACTGACGGCGTATCGCCATAGACGGAGGTGCCGTTGGCGGCGGTCACGGTCAGCGTGGCGGGTGTGACGGCGAAGCTGCCGCCGACGTAATTGATGGAATAATTGCCTGACGCGGCGCCGGACAACGTGCCGCCGGAGGCGGTGGTGGTGTAGCCGGTACCGACGTTCGAGGTCGCGGTGGCGTTGGTTGCGACGCTGACGCCGGAGAGCAGGCTATCGGTCTGGCTGTTCTTCCAGCCTGAGACGCTGTAGCCGGTGACTGACGGCGTATCGCCATAGACGGAGGTGCCGTTTGCGGCCGTCACCGTGAGCATCGCTGCCGAGATTGTCACCGATCCCGAATAAACCACGCGGCCCGTCCTGTTTGCCCAGGTGGTGACTGTTCCACCGGTACCGGAAACGCTATAGGTTCCGACGTCGCTGGTCGCCGTGGCAGACGTGGTGAAACTGGGTGTCGCGGTGACCGTGCTGCGGTAGGACGTTCCGGTTCCGTAGAGGGTCAAAGACAGGTTGACGGCGTCTCCATAGGTTGTCGAGGCGCTGGAATTGGCGCGCACCACGCCGGATGCCCCGTAGAGCTCGGCGTAATGCAGTTGCCCGTCGCTGGATTCGCTGGTCGTGCTGTTGGGTTTGACCCAGATGGTGTCGAAGTTCCATCCGGCGGCGGTTGCGAGAACGTAGAAGCTGCCGGGCGTCCCGGAGCTGTCCCTCATTTGGCTGGTGCTCAGCCCGGTCAATGCCCCGGAGGCGACCTTATCGTAGATGTCGGTGCTCGTTCCTGCCGTTTCCGTATTCCAGTAGGATGCGGTGATGGTGCCTTCGCTGCCGCCGGCGAAACCACCGACCTTCGAAGACGAGACGCCCGAGACGGCGCCAATGGTGTAGCTCCGGCTGATGGTGCCACGGTTGTAGCCGACGAGACCGCCGACATAATAGCCATTGGTACTGGCGATGCTCGCCGTCGAGAAGGAATCGGCAATCAGTGCGCCGGTGTGGTTGTAGCCGACCAGACCGCCGATGCTTTCAAGCATGCCGTTCGTTCCTGTCAGGGATCCGCTCGCGTAGGAGCGCTGGACGGTTCCCGCATTCTGACCCAAGAAGCCACCGGCATTGATGTTCCTGTTGACCGTCTGCGTCACATTGGCGAAGGAATCCTGGATCACGCCTGTCGTGTTGTTGAAACCAACAAGGCCCCCTGAACCATTGACCATGGTCAGTCCGCCCTGAGCTGCCGCGACCACCAGCGTTCCGGAGGCAGAGGCATAGGAGATGGTACCTTCATTCCATCCGACGAGACTGCCCACCGCGCCGTAACCGGTGATGGAGGATCCGCTCATGCTGACATTCGCAATCGAGGCCGTCGCGCCGAGCTTGCCGAACAGGCCGATGTAATTGCTGGTTCCCCTGACGATTGTCAGGTTGTTGATGAACTCGTTATGGCCGTCGAGACTACCGGCAAAGCTTGCTCCATCTGTTCCGACCGGGACCCAGCCCGAGGTGCTCCAGATCCCGGCTGTATTGCTGCCGGCGGTGAGGCTTGCGTCGATGTCTGTCGCCAGGCTGTAGGAGCCTGCGAGATTGCTGCCCATCAGGGCCAACTGATGCAGATTGGAAACCGTTGTCACACCGTTGACGCTCGCGGCGGCTTCCGCGCGCAGGATCGGCCGCATGTCACCCGACTGATACCAGTCGTTCGAGAAATCCCAACCCGTATAGGCGGCTGAGGTGCGTGCCTGCGTGGTCGTCAGGCCCGTTACGCTCGATGTCGCGGTTCCGGCCGTCATTCCGACACCGGTCGTCGTGCCGGATGTGGTGGTGTCCCAGAAGGAGCTTGTTACGGAGCCCGTTCCATTGTTCCAGCCGACGAGCCCCCCGAGTTTCAATGCGTCGGTTGTGGCCGTGACGGTGCCGGTTGAATAGGACGATGTGATCGTTCCGCTGCTGGTCCCGACCAGGCCACCCATGTAATAGTCGCTGTTGGATGTGACAGAACCGAGGGCGTAGGAATAGCTGATGGTGCCGTCGGGGGAGTTCCATCCTGCGAGACCGCCAATGCTCTGCCCCGTACCCGCACTTGTTGTTCCGGACGTGGCGCCATAGGCATGGGAAGAGCTGATGGTTCCGAGGTTCTGGCCGACCAGTCCGCCGGTGTCGTTGTTGCCATGGGAGACGACAGTGCCGCCGGCATAGGATGTGGTGATGGTCGCACCGATCGCATTGGTGCCGACCAGTCCGCCAATCCCCGGCGAGCTTCCCGTCACGGCGGCGGTCGAAGAGGATTGCCTGATCGTTCCAATATTTTGTCCGACCAGTCCCCCGACATTGCCCTTGGCTGTAATCGTGCCTGTTGAAGAGGCGTTGTAAACCGTACCGGTATTTTGTCCGATGAGCAGACCGGACTGCGGCGTGCCGGACGACGCAACCGAAATGCTGCCACTGGCGATGCCGAGGTCACGCACGGTGCCGGAATTTCTGCCAATCAGCCCGTAATTGGCATTTCCGCCCGACGAATTGCTGATCGCGAGATTGGAAATTGTGTGGCCAAGGCCGAGAAGCGTGCCGCTGAAGGTGGAGATCGGGGACGATGTGTAGGTCGTGCCCGAAAGATCGATCGTCTGGCTGATGGCATAAAGCCCACTGCTGCCGATGCCGGTCAACTGCGAGGCTGAGCTCACCAGGGTATAGGCGTTGCCGTTGACGCTCAGCGAGGCGTTCGTGCCTGAGAGCGTCACGCTCGCACCCGATGCAATGGCGGGGTCGGTGCCGCCATAGGTCAGGACCAGACCGGCGCTCGCGCCCGTTGCTGTGATGTTGGCATCGATCGCAATCGTACCGGCCGCAGCCAGGGTCAGCGTCGTGTTTGCCGACCAGGAGAGGGCGGTGGCAACCAGGATATCGCCGTTCTGGCTGCCAGACGACCCGGTGGAGACCGTGACATTGGCGCCGGCCAATGCGTCCTGGAGCGTCGTGACATTGATGACGCTGTCGTTGCCGGTCGCGGTCGCCCCTGAGGAATTGCTGGCCGTGCCGCTGGAGATCGTGACGTTATAGGGATCGAGCAGCAGGTTGCCGAAACCGCCAGGACCGGAAAGACTGGTGACGCCGGTGTAGTCCAGCATCGCCTTGCCGGAGACTTCCGCCTCGCCGCCTGTGCCGGTGCCAGCGCCGCGCGCACTGATCTGCCCGGCAAAAGTCGTCAACTCATCGGACCAGACGACGACCGTGCCACCGGTCCCTGCCTGCGTCGCGTCGGCACTGATGATGCTCGCCGGATCGATCTTGACGCTCGCGGCGCGCTGGGTGGTGCCCTTGCCCTGGCGATCGCCGCCGATTTTCACGGAACCGCCGCCCTTGGCGCCCGACGCATCCACCGTCGCGCCCTTGAGCTCGATGGACTTTCCCGTCACCGTGATCTTGCCGCCTTTACCGGTGGATGATTTTGCAGTGATTTTGCCGGTCACGGCCACCGATCCGCTTTCTCCGCCGCCGATGACGATCTCGCCGTCTCGGCCGGAGATGCTGGAAGCCTCCACGACGCCGGACAGATTAATGGCCTGGCGTGCGGTATTGCGGGCGGTGGCAGCCTTCATCACCACCGTGCCGCCGTCTGCCGAGATCGTGCCGCCGTTCTCGATAAGTGCTCCCTTGCCTTCGGCGCCTTCGCCGGTGGGAACAGCGACCTGCAGGAACCCATCGCCCGAAAGATCAAGCGTCGCCTGTTCGCCCGAACCCAGGCCAACCTTGCCCATCGGGACCGCAATCAGGCCGTCATTCCTGACAGTTCCGCCAATCAGTGCCGTGTAGCCGCCGCGCCCGATCGTCACGATGCCCTCGTTGCTGACGCCGGCCGAAGTGCCGTCTCCTTCGAACCTGTACTGCCCGCTGAGGAAATCCTCGTTGCTGATGCCGAGCGTGGAGGCGACGAAGCCTCCGCCGGCCTTGACCGTGCCGGTCGACGTAATGGCGATGCCATTTGGATTGATCAGGAACACCTGCCCGTTGGCAGTCAGCGATCCGGCAATGGTTGACGGCGTATCGCCAGTGACACGATTGAGGATTGCCGCTCCGGCGCCGGGCTGTATGAAATTGACGTTCTTGCCGGCACCGATGGAGAAGCCGTTCCAGTTGACGATGCCCCTGTCGGAGCCCTGTGTGATGGTCACCGCCGAGCCGGTGGTATCGATGGAAACGGAACCAGAGACGACCTGTCCGCCCGTTGGCAGATCGCTGGCCTGAATCGGCGGAACAGCCAACGCGGTGGACGCGAGAAGGGTTGCAACAATCCTCAAGGGGCGACGTCGGGAAATGAGGGGTGGCCTGGCTGCGTCTGCGTCAACAATCATCGGATCAAAGGCTCGTCATTGAAAACCGTGAAACAGGTGAACGCCGAATGTGCGTCTCAGAGTTGAACCTGATTCTTGTCGGGCCGAGCTGACATGACATGGCACACTGCTTCAATGTCAGATTTTGGGGGTCAATCTGGAATGTGAGACTTGGTGATATTTTGGTGACAGTGCGACAGAGGCCGGGTTTAAGCCGCAATCCTGACACTTCCGCATTACCTGCTGTTTTTTACCCGTTTCCGGTGGCGTTTTGTTGGATTTGATCAGCAACGAAGTTCCGTTGCTCCGGTAATGTTTTGTTTACTCTCAATTATTTCTGTTTGATCAAGTCGCGCGATCAGCTTCCTGCGTGTCGACGAGATGGGGCAGGTGATCGATTTTTCACTTGAGGCTCATCGGTGCTTATGACAGTGACCGCGAATGATGATTATCTTTGGTTCTGGTCCATCTCGAGACATCTGATGTTCTCATTCCTCCGTCCGTCTGTCGCTCTTCCCGTCCTGCTGATTGCCCTGATGCCGGCAACCGGGTTGCTCGCCGCGCAACTTCCCGGCGGGACCGGTTCCTTTGTCGAGCCGCATGGGAATTGGACGGTCGTTTGCCGGGGGCAGAACGGTCTGGTGGGCTGCGTGCTGAGCCAGGTTCAGGCGGATCCGGAGACCGGACGCCCCATGTTGTCGGCGGAGTTTCGGCCCTTGCCGCAGGGCGGCCTTGATGGCGCGCTGCTTCTGCCGTTCGGCATGGCGCTTGCCAAGGGCGTGATGCTGTCGGCTGCGGGATGGGCGCAGCCCCTTCGGTTTCCCTATTCCACCTGCCTGCCGGGCGGATGTCTCGTTCCCATTCGTCTAGACACCCAGACGGTGACGGCGCTGGACGCTGCCAAGACGTTGACGGTGACCACCGTTCAGCTTTCGACGGCAGACGAGGTGCCGATGCGCGTGTCGCTCGAGGGGTTTTCGGCCGCACTGGCGCGCGCGACCGAACTGTCGAAATAATGATCTGCCGGCTGCCTTACCGGGCGAGCCAGCCGCCATCGACGGCGAGCACCTGTCCCGTCACATAACCGCTGGCGGGTGAGGCAAAGAACAGGACGGCCGTATCGAGGTCGGACGGTTCGCCCCAGCGCCCGACCGGAATGCGCTCCAAGATCGAACGCGAGCGGTTCGGATCGTTGCGGAGCGCCTCGGTGTTGTCGGTGTCCATGTACCCCGGAGCAATGGCGTTCACCGTGATGCCCTTGGCGGCCAGCTCGTTCGCCATCAGCTTGGTCAGACCCGCCACCGCATGTTTGCTCGCCGTATAGGAAGCGACGCGGATGCCGCCCTGGAAGGAGAGGAGCGAGGCGATATTGACGATCCGCCCGGCAATCTTCTTCTCCAGCATGTGACGCACCACCCCTTGCGAGAGCACGAAGGTGCTCTTCAGGTTGATGTTCATGATGTCGTCCCAGTCCGTCTCGGAAAACTCGGTGAAATCGGCGCGGCGGATCTGGCCGGCATTGTTGACGAGGATGTCGATATGGCCGGTGGAGGTCAGGTCGGTGACGAGGCTGTCGAGCCCGGACGGATCGGTGAGGTCATAGACCACCTCCTCGAATCGGCGGCCGAGCGCCTCCACCTGGTTTTTCGTGTCCGGCATCGGCCGCGAGCCGAGCGCGATGATATCGGCGCCGGCACGCGCCAGCGCCAGAGCCAGTCCCTGGCCGAGGCCGGTGCGCGCGCCGGTCACCAGCGCGCGTTTTCCGGAAAGGTCAAACAGGTTCATGGGCATCGATCCTTACTTCAAGTCCTGCATGGGCACGAAGTCCATGTCGGTGAAGGACTGGTTGTCGCCGGCCATGCTCCAGATGAAGGCATAGGCATTGGTGCCGGAACCGCAATGGATCGACCACGGCGGGGAGAGCACGGCCTGTTCGTTGCGCATGATGAGGTGACCGGTCGCTTCCGGGCGGCCCATCAGGTGCACGACGAAGGCATCCTGCGGGATCTCGAAATAGAGATAGGCTTCCATGCGGCGGTCATGCAGGTGGGCAGGCATGGTGTTCCAGACGCTGCCGGGCTCCAGCCGCGTCAGGCCCATCAGCAACTGGCAGGTCGGCAGCACCTTGGGGTGGATGTACTGGTAGAGCTTGCGCTTGTTGCAGGTCAGCTGGTCGCCGAGATGGTTCTCGATGGCGTCGGCCTTGCGGATGATGCGCGACGGGAAGGTGGTGTGGGCCGGGGCGCTGTTGATGTAGAATTTCGCCGGCTGGCTTGCATCATCGCTTTCGAACGAGATCTCGCGCACGCCCATGCCGAGGTAAAGACCGTCCTGGAAGTCCAGCTCATAGGTCGTGCCGTCAGCCACCACCTTGCCCTTGCCGCCGACATTGATGAGGCCAAGTTCGCGGCGTTCCAGCAGGTACTCGGTGCCCACCGTCTTGGCGAGGTCTGCGCCGACGGAAAGCGCTGATGTGGTCGGCATCGCGCCGGCCACCAGCATGCGGTCGTAATGGGTATAGGCGGCATTGAGTTCGCCGGCGGCAAACAGGGTTTCGATCATGAAATTCTGGCGCAATTCGGCGCCGGTCATCTTTTCCGACTGGGTGTAGTGCACCGCGTGGCGCGTCTCGATCGTGGTGGTCATGGTGTTCTCAACTCCCTTTGGACGTTATTCGAAGAGATCCGGGTGCTGCGCTTCAAGCCTCGGCAGGTCATGCAGCAGTTCGGACAGGTGGGTGTTCATGGCGGTCATGGCCGCCGCTTCGTCGCGCCGGTCGATGGCGGCGAGGATGGCGTGATGTTCCGAAACCAGCTTGGAGAGCGTGTGCGGCGCGTGCAGCGACAGGCAGCAGGCCCGGTCGATATGCGCCTTCAAGTCCTCCACCACGGACCAGGCCATGGGCAGGCCCGCCCCTTCGGCGAGCGTTTTGTGAAAGAGATCGTCCCCGCGGCGGAAGGCCGCCCGGTCGCCCGCTTCGGCGGCCTCTTCCTGTGCCTTCAGGCAATCGGCAAGCCGGGTGCGCGCATGGAAGTGGAAGGCATTGCAGGCGGTCTTGACCACGGCCGTCTCGATGGTCTCGCGAATGAAGGCCGCCTGCATCAGCTTGGCAACCGAAATGCGGGCGATGACCGCACCACGCTGGGGCAGGATTTCGACGAGCCGGCTCTTGGCCAGCGCAATCAGCGCCTCGCGGCCGGGCTGGCGGGAGGAGCCGTAGCGTTCGCCGATTTCCTGTTCCGAGATGCGCGTTCCCGGCGGCAGGGCAAGCGTCAGGATGTCGCCGCGCAACTGCCGCTCCACCTTGTGCGCCATGCTTTCCGAGAGGGTGCGGCTGGTCAACGGGCTCTCCTCTTTGCCGGTGTCGACACTTCCATACAATCTTGAAGGCCAAGACGCAACC
Source organism: Allorhizobium pseudoryzae (assembly GCF_011046245.1). Classification (NCBI taxonomy): domain Bacteria; kingdom Pseudomonadati; phylum Pseudomonadota; class Alphaproteobacteria; order Hyphomicrobiales; family Rhizobiaceae; genus Affinirhizobium; species Affinirhizobium pseudoryzae. The sequence goes on along the minus strand of NZ_CP049241.1, from coordinate 1,467,716 downwards.
TGTCTGTCAAGACGAGATCTTGTCAGACGAGAGGGAGGCTGATGAGGGCGGAACTGAGACCCGGAGGGATGCGGCCATGGCGGAGCCAGTGGAGCGCCAGCGGCCAAAACGTGTCGCGAAACCGGTCATGGAAAAAGGCAAAATGGCCGATGCTGTCATGGCCGACGTCGGAGGGTTTCAGGTGCATATGCCGGCACTCGCTGCTTTTGAAATAAGCGAGCAGACGATTGACGGCCGGCACCGTCCCGTGCGGATCGTCGGAGAAGCTGATGGCGAGGATCGGCGCCTCGACCTGCGCGAAGCGGTCGCACAGCACCTCGCCTTCCGGCCGCCCGGCAATGGTGCGACCGGCGCGCAGCCGATCTTCGAACCGGGCCGTCATGCCGCTCCAGTCGTGGACGACGCCCGCCGGCGTATCTTCCATCCAGCCCAGCCGTTTTGCCGGGAAATAACCGAAGAGGCGCGTCAGCAACGGCATGACGACATGCCATTTCCACAGCATGCGCAGCTTGTGCCGGGCAGCGTAATCCCGCCAGTAGGCATATTGCGATCCGACGCTGAGGATACGGCCGATCCGGCGGTTGGAAGGGGCAAGGCCGATGGCAAAGCCGCCGATCGAGTGGCCGATGACCCTGAGGGGACGGCCGGGCAGGATGTGAGCGACATATTGCAGCGCTCCCTCCAGATCTTGTTCGCCCCAATCGACCCAATCCGCCTCAAACCCCTTCAGCTGTCCGGGCCGCGATTCGCCGATGCCGCGGTAATCATAGGTCAGAACGTCGAAACCGTGCTGGAACATGTAGAGCGCGAAACGCGCATAATAACGACAGCGGACAGAGGTCGCGGCGCTGACGATCAGCACCGGCCGTTCGGGGTCCTCCTGGGCATTGTGCCAGAGAAAGCCGCCCAGTTCATAACCATCGGCAGCACGGAAACGGACAGGTGCGCCGCCGACCGGGGGATGAAGCACCTTGCTGTCTGTATCCATCTGCTACTCCCGACTGCTTTTCAGGAATATAATCCCGCCATTCCGGTGGGAGGGCAATAGGGCGAATGTCGCAATTGTCCGTTTAAGTTGCGGTTTGCCAAAAACTTCGCTTTTTATGCGTTGTCAGACGAACTGACCGGTTGTCCTGGACCGCGTTTTCCCAACATTGTCCTGGCGAGCACGGCCAGCTGGCGGAAATGAGCGCTGCGTGCGCTCGAACTGCGCCAGAAGAACCCCATCTCGCGGCTGGCGGGCCAGTCGTCGATGGTCAGGAGCTTCACATTGGCTTCCTTGGCGAATTCGGTGCGGACGTAGAATTCGGGGAAGAGGGAGAGCCCCATTTCGATTGCCACCATCTGGCGCAGGGCGTCCAGGCTGGTGCCCTCATAGTCATCGGCCATGGTGGACCCGGACAGCGTGGCCAGTTCGCGGACGTTTTCGACGAGCCGATGGCCGCGACCGAGCGTCAGCAGCGTCTCTCCCCTGAGGTCGGCGAGGCGCACCTTGGCCGCGGAGGCGAGCCGGTGGTTGGCAGGAACGCCGAGGAAGATCTGCTCGTGACAGACCAGGTCGAAAACGAAGGCTTCTGCTTGTCTCGGCTGCTGGCCAAGCGCACAGTCTATCTCGCCGCCGCGCACCTGCTCTTCCAGCAGTGTCGGGCGTTCCTCCCGCACATGAATGCGCAAAGCCGGATACAGGCGGTGCAGATCCGGGAGGAAGACCGGCAGAAAATAAGGCCCGAAGGTGGGAACGACGCCAAGCCGGATCAGCGAACCGAGATTGTCGCGGCCAGCGGATGCGACCGTCACGATGTCATCGAGAGTGGCGAGCACCGATCGGGCTGCGGCTGCGATCTCCTGTCCGACGGAGGACAGGCTGATCGCACCAGGCGTTCGCTCCACCAGCACGACCCCCAGCTGCTTTTCGAGAAGCGAGATCTGAACCGACAGAGTCGGCTGCGACACGTGGCAGGCCTGGGCTGCCCGGCCAAAATGGCTGGTTTCGTCCAGGGCGACGAGATATTCCAGTTGGCGATGGGTGGGGCGAAAGGGCATCCGATAGTGAATACCTATCGATCTGATATTGTCAATGAATTGGATCTATCGCGGCCGATCTGGCAAACTGGGCTTGCACGTGAAGGAGATCACATCATGAACCCTCTGCTGAAGGCCCTCAGATCCCGGCATGCGATCCTGCAAAACAAGATCGATCGGGAACAGAGAGCACTCCAACCCGATACCCTCAGGATCATGTCGCTGAAGAAGACCAAGCTTCGCCTGCGTGAACAGATCGAGTTTCTGGAACGGGCGTACCAGACAGGGAATCCGGACACTGTCCGTCAGGTGCTGCGTAACAGGTCCGGTTTCTCAATGCCGTGATCCGGCGGCAGGATTGAATTCCTTTCGACAGGTGGTGGTGCCGTAACACCTGCCTGTTGTGGCGAGGCGCATGACGCGCCTCGCCTTTTTGTTGGAGGCTTGGCGTCCGGGCCGTTCAGGCGTGCCACAGCGAATGACCCGGCGGGTTCATACGAAGCGGTTCAACGGTTTTCGCAAGCTGGCCGTTGTCCTCTCAACCAAGGATAGAAAAACGGTGGTCTTTCCGAAGAATATCTTTTCCGTCAGCATACTTAGCGTTGATTAACCACAATTTCGCTCTACAACGGCGTCACAGCAATGAGAGCGATGATGGACAGCAGGTTGAAGGCGGGTGATCCGGCGGCGGCAACCGGGGTGACGGTGCGCCGTCGTCGTTCGCCGAAGGGCGAGGAACGCCGCGAAGCGATCCTGCGCGCAGCCATGGCGCGTTTTGCCGAGGACGGTTTCCAGAATGCGTCCTTTGCCGCGATTGCCCAGGATGCCGGACTGACACTGCCGGGCCTCATCCACCACTTTCCGACGAAGGTCGATCTGCTGATTGCGCTTCTGGCCCGACGTGACGTCGAGACGGACAATGTGCAGGACATCCACGTCACGGCCTGGCGGCAGTTTCTGCGCGGCCTTGTGGATGTCGTGCGGCGTAATATGGAAATCGCCGAAGTCGTGCGGGCCTTTGCGGTGCTGAATGTCGAAAGCCTGACGCGCAACCACCCGGCGGAGAACTGGTTCATCGAGCGGACGAATGCGCTTCGCCAACGTTTTGCGATGGCGATCGCCGAGGGGATCAAGAGCGGCGAGATCCGCGCCGATGTCTCTGCGGAGGCCATCGCGGCAGAACTCATCGCGTTGATGGACGGGCTGCAGATCCTCTGGCTTCGCGCGCCGGATACCGTCGATATGGCGAGTATTTTCGGACACCACATCGAGCGGCTGATCAGGCATCTGGAGCAGGCGTGAAGCCGGATGCCGCCGCGTCTACGCCCTGCGTTTGAGCGGAAACGTCAGGTGGCACGCCAGCCCCGTTTCGGCATAATCGATTTTGGCTGTACCATTGCCGGCTGCCACCGTTGCGGCAATCAGGCGTGATCCGAACCCTGTTTTTGCAGGCGGCGACACCGGCGGACCACCCTCTTCGCGCCACTGGATGTCCAGATCCTCACCCGTGCGGCTCCAGACGATCTTGACGATCCCGCTGGGCACCGACAATGCGCCGTATTTTGCCGCGTTGGTCGCCAGTTCGTGGATGACAAGCGCAAGCCTCGGTGCAACATCGGCATCCAGCGTGATCTTCTGCCCGACAAGCTGCAGGCGTTCGGGATCGTAGGCCGAGAGCAGCACGCGCAGCAAGGTTTCAAGGTCGCCCGATAGCTGGCGATCACCCGCAGATACCTTGTGGGCTTCGGAGAGTGCGCGAAGCCGGCCCTCGAAGCGGGGCATGAACTGCGCAAGGTCGGTGCTGGAGCGCGCCGTCATCTGGGCGATGGCCTGGACCAGCTGCATGAGGTTGCCGACCCGGTGACGCATCTCCCGGGCCAGTACGTCGGCCTGGCCCTCCGCCTGTTCCAGGGCCGCGACGAGAGACTGCAACGCGTGCACGATCGCGATGGTCAGGCTGCCGAGACTGACGAACACGAGAGTGGCGATGCCCGCGCCCCAGATGTGGACCGGCCGGATCGACAGCCAGATGGTGATGGCAAACAACACGGCCCACCCGATCAAAGCAATGCCGGCATGGCGTCCTCCGAGGGCTGCCGCGACGATGATGAAGGGGAAGAAGGTGTTGAAGGGCGCGCCCGGCAGGAAACGGTTCAAGAGAAACCAGATGCCACCGGACATCACCGCAAGACCGAGCGCAATCAACTGGCCTGCCAATGCGGAAACGCGCCTGCGCGGCGTCATATAGATCCACCAGGGGCTTCCCCAACCGGGAACGTCACGCGGCATGCCGGGCTCCGACAATCACAAGACTATTCTAACATGCTGCCTGTAGAAGCGCCATCGACAGTCGCGATCGCCGTCGCGCTGTTACGTCCTGTTTTCCCGCATCAGGCCGCCTGACGCGATGAGCAGCCAGCCGAGGATCATCAGCATGCCGCCCGAGGGTGCCGCCATCGGAAAGAGACCAGACTGGGCAAAATGGCGCGACAGAAGATCCGCGCAGAACAGCACAGTGCCGAGTGCCAGAACCAGAGCGGCGAGATTGGCCGTTCTAATCCGACCGTCTGCCAGGTAGAGCGCCAGCAGAACCGGCGCGTGGGCAAGACACATGGCGGAGGCAGAGCCAAGGAGGCGGCCATCGCCGCCATGGCTTGCGGCTGCGGCCAGCATGACGCCGGACGCGCCCATGAAACCGGCCAGCATCAGGATGGCGGGGCGAAATCCGGAAAGCCTCATGCCTCTTCCTCGCGGTTCTGCATGTGATGGGCAAGACGCTCGACGGGCGCCCAGATGATCTCGCGCAGTTTCGGGTTTTCGATCGTCTCATCCATGGCGCGTTGAAAGCACAGGAGCCATTCATCCCGCTCTGCCACACCGATGGGGGCCGAAAAATGGCGGGCGCGCAGGCGCGGATGGCCATACTTCTCCACATAGACCGGTGGACCGCCGAGATAACCGGTGAGGTAGTCGTAGAGCTTATCCTCGCTGCGGGAGAGATCGGCCGGGTGAATGGCCCGGCATCGCGCCGCTTCCGGCAGACTGTCCATCAGTTCGTAGAAACGGCGGACCAGGACCCGCACGGTCTGGTCTCCGCCGATCGCTTCATACAGCGTGATGGTTTCGCCGCTCATGTTTCCAATCCGTCCTATCGTCCGAGACGGTGTTAGACGTCCGGGGAGGGCACGGCAAGCGTCATGGCGACGCAGGGAGAAGAGAGGCGGAGGCCACGGGTGCGCCTTCGCCCTCCGCTTTACTCGGAGCCGGGGTCGATCTCGCGAGCGTTCGGATCCGGCAATGCGCCGGTGCCGGGGGTCTTTTCACCATTGACGCGGGCGCGGGCATCGGGTCCCGCCGGGATCACGCCCTGGCGCGGATGATCCGGTGCCTGTTCTTCACCGACGGCACGCTGTGCGTTTCTGTCCTTGTCCATGTCTGTCTCCTCGTTTTCACCGACGAGACAACGGCAGGAGTGGACCATGGTTCCAGACGGCGCTTACGTGGCCGACGGGTGGGCGGCATCCTCGACCACCTCATCCGGAATGTCATCGAAGGAGGCGTAATTCAGGTTGTAGAGCCTGGAATAGAGTTTGCCGTTCGCCATCAGCTCCGCGTGGTTGCCGCTTTCGATCAGCTCGCCGTTCTGCAGCACGATGATGCGGTCGGCTTCGCGGATCGTCGCCAGACGGTGGGCGATCACCAGACCGGTGCGGCCTTCCAGCAGTTTCACCAGCGCCTTCTGGATCAGCATTTCGGTATAGCTGTCGATATTGGCAGTCGCCTCGTCCAGAACCAGGATCTTGGCATCGGCAACGAGCGCCCGGGCAAAGCTGATCAGCTGCCGCTGGCCGAGCGACAGATTGCCGCCGCGCTGGCCGAGCTGGCTGTCGTAGCCGTCCGGCATGCGCATGATGAAATCATGCGCGCCGACCGCTTTTGCCGCCTCGATCACCTGGTCACGGGTCGCCTCCGTCTTGTGGTAACGGATGTTGTCGAAGACGGTGCCGGTGAACAGGAAGGGTTCCTGCAGCACCATGGCGATCTGCTGGCCAAGCGAATCCTGGGTGAGATCCCGCACATCGTGGCCGCCGACGAGAACGGCGCCCTGTTGCACCTCGTAGAAGCGGTGGATCAGCGACATGCAGCTCGACTTGCCGGACCCCGTCGGGCCGACCAGTGCCACCGTCTCGCCCGGATTGACGCGGAAGCTGACATTCTTCAGCACCGGGTGTTTCGCATTGTAGCCGAACACGACGCTGCGGAACTCTACCGAGCCGTCCATGTCCGGCGAGAGGGCCTTGGCATCCGGCTTGTCCTTAATGTCCACCCGCACGTCCAGCACATCGGTCAGCCGCTGGCCGGAGGCCATGGCCCGCTGCATCACCGAATATTGCAGGGTGAGCGAGCGGATCGGGTCGAAGAAGCGCTGGATATAGAAGAGGAAAGCGACCATGACCCCGACATCCAGCGCCTGACCCAGAACACGGGCGCCCCCGACGACGATGACGAGCGCCATGGCAATGCCGGTCAACGTATCGACGATCGGCACCATGACCTGCGCGAGGCGGGCCGCCTTCAGGTGGTTGACGAGGTTGGTGCGGGCCTTGTCATCGAACAGCGTGAAGTTGACGGCCTGGCGCTCCATACCCTGCACGGCGCGCACGCCGTGGATGGCTTCGGCCAGCGCGCCGCTTGCCACGGAATTCGATTCATGCGCCGCCATGAAGGACTTGCGCGCCACCGGCAACCAGAAAATGCGCACGATGAACAGGACCGGCAGGGCGGAGAGCGTCAGCAGGCCGAGATAGAAATCGAGATAGAGCATCACGCCGACGATGCCGATCAGAAGCGTGATGTCGCCGACCGAGAGCACCGAAGTTTCGAGGAATTCCTGCATGGAGTTCACGTCGCCCTGCAGGCGCGACATCAGGCGACCGACCTCCGTCTTGTCCATGAAGGAGAGCGAAACCCGCTGGAGATGCGAGAACATGGCGCGGCGGATATCGAAGAGCACGTCTTCTGCCACATTGCCGACCAGCGTTTCCTGCGCATAGCTTGCGGCAAAATTGATGAGGATGGCAATACCGAAAGCGATGATCGCATAGAGGAGGGCGGAGCGGTCACCGCCCGGCTGCATGCCGTGGTCGATGGCGTAGCGGATGATCAGCGGGATCATCAGCTGCATGGCGGTGAAGACCAGCACGGCGACGACGGCCAGCGTCACTTGCCGGCGGTAGGGACGGACGAAATCCCAGATGCGGGCGACGATGTTGCGATCGAACACCTTGCCGAAGATTTCCTCTTCGATGCGGTGCGAGCCGACCACGGCGCGGGGCGGGCGGCGTCCGTCATCGCGCACGTCGGCGCGTTCGGTTTCCATTTCTTCTGCCATGATCTTGCCTCCCTCAGCCGGCCAGCGTTTCATCGTCGGGCCGGATCTGCAGGTCGTAGAGGGCGCGGTAGCGTCCCCCAAGGGCCAGAAGATCCTGGTGCGAGCCCTGCTCGACGATCCGGCCGTCTTCCACGAAGAGGATGCGGTCGGCATGCATCAGCGAACTCAGCCGGTGCGCGACGATGAGCGTCACCCGGTCTGAGGCGTAGCGACGCATGGCGCTGCGGATACGCTGTTCGGTGGCGGCGTCGATGGCGGCGGTCGAATCGTCGAAAATCATCACTGCCGGCTTCAGCATCAGCGCACGGGCAATCGACAGGCGCTGCCGCTGGCCGCCGGAGAGCGAGACACCCCGTTCGCCCACCACGGTGCCGTAACTTGAGGGGAGCCCCAGCACGTAATTGTGCAGCTGCGCGCTTTCGCTGGCCCGCGCGATCTGGTTTTCGCGCGCCCAGGGGTCGCCGTAAGCAATGTTGTTTTCGATCGTGGTGGTGAAGAGGAAACTGTCCTGCTGGACGACCACGACGGCGCGGCGCAGCGATTGCAGCCTGATATCCCGGATGTCCTGGCCATCGATGGTGATGCGGCCTTCGGTCGTGTCGTAGAAGCGCGGGATCAGATGAGCGATCGTCGATTTTCCGCTGCCGGGCGGGCCGACGATGCCGATGGTCTCGCCGCGCTTCGCCTCGAAGCTGATCGCCTGGAGAACCGGATTGTCGGGAGCTGCCGGATAGGCAAAGCCGACATTGTCGAACCGCAGCGTTCCTTCGGTGATCTTCAGGGCCGGCGCTTTCGGATCATCCTTCACGGCGATCTCCATGTCGAGCAGGCCGAACAGGCGCGACCCGCAGGTGGAGGCGCGGGCAAAGGCGTTCACCATCAGGCCAAGCTGGCGCACCGGCATCTGCAGGATGGTCATGAAGGTGAGGAAGGAGGCGAGCGTGCCGACGGTGATCTCGCCGGTCGTCACCTTGCCGCCACCGACCCAGAGCACGAGGCCCATGGCGGCGAAGAAGGAGAAGGTCATGGCGCTGGTGTTGGCCACCCGGATGCCGACGCGCTGATGGGCCAGCGTCAGCGCATTGCGCGAGGCGTCGTCAAACTTCTCCAGCTCGTGTTTCTGGGCGGAAAAAGCGCGCACGACGCGGATGCCGCCGAGATTTTCCTCCATCACCCGGGTCAGCACGGCAAGGCGCTCCTGCAGGTCGAGCCAGGTGGCGCGCAGACGAAGCTGGGTGACGGATGAGCGCCAGCCGACGAAGGGCACAAAGCTCAACGCCAGAAGGCCGAGCACCACATCGGTCGAGAGCAGCAGATAGGCGCCGATACCGATCAGAACCGACAGGAAGATCATTCGGACGAGCGCGGTGGAGAAATACATGCGCACGCCTTCCAGATCGAGAAGGCCGACGGTGATCAGGTCGCCGGAATGCATGCTGTCATGGAAGCTGAAGGACAGCCGCTGGATTTTTTCGTAACAGGCGAGCCGGAGCTCGTAGCCGATATGGTGGCCGACGGCTTCGCTGTAATAGTTCTGCACCATTGTGAAGAGGCCGCGCGCCACACTGGCGCCCAGCAGAAGAAGGGCGGTCCATAAAAGCGCATCCTGTGCTTCCACGCCCAGGCTTCCGCTCGCCATGATGCCCTGTGCCTGATCGACCGCCCGTCCGAGGAGTTCCGGGATCATCAACTGGAAGCTGGAGGCGATGAAGGTGGCGCCGATCGCCGCTCCCGATTGCCAGGGGTGGCGAAACGCCATCACGGTGATGCGGGTCAGGATGGAGAGGCCCTTGCCCCAGCCTGCGGCTTTGACGTGGGCAAGAGATGCGGAAAGCTGGGCTGCTCCGCCATTGGATGAGGCTGTCACGATCGTCATTCCAGTATGGGGCGCGCAGGCAGGATGCGCGTGTCTACCGCGAGACTTAGGCGGAAGGTTGCCGAAGGGAATGACATAGGAGACCGATTCTCTCGGAATCGGAAGAGTTATCTTTTCACAAATCTCAACTGATCTGCGAGGTGGGTGATCATTTGTCCGACAAGTGCCGGTGTGAAGGCACCATACTGGCCTTTAGGGAAAGGGGCCGCGCTGGGTCCGTTAAGAAGCGCGGCCCGAGGAGCTGGTCGCCTGGGCTCAGGCGGCCAGTGGTTCCGGAGACTTTGCCCCGGTCATGAAGGCAACCGCATCCGACATCGAATAGTCCTTCGGGTTGATGACCGTCAGGCGCTTGCCGAGCCGGTGGATATGAATGCGGTCGGCCACTTCGAACACATGCGGCATGTTGTGCGAGATGAGAACGATCGGAATGCCGCGCGAGCGTACGTCAAGGATCAGTTCCAGCACGCGCCGGCTTTCCTTGACACCGAGCGCTGCCGTCGGCTCGTCCAGGATGATGACCTTGGAGCCGAAGGCGGCGGCACGCGCCACCGCCACACCCTGGCGCTGGCCGCCCGAAAGGGTTTCCACCGCCTGATTGATGTTCTGGATGGTCATCAGGCCGAGCTCGGACAGCTTTTCGCGGGCGAACTTTTCCATGGCCGGACGGTCCAGCTTGCGGAAGACGCTGCCCATGACGCCCGGTTTGCGGATCTCGCGACCGAGGAACATGTTGTCGGCAATCGAGAGTGCCGGCGACAGGGCCAGGTTCTGGTAGACGGTTTCGATGCCGGCTTCGCGCGCCTCGATGGGCGAGCGGAAGCTGACTGGCTTGCCCTCGAGACGGATCTCGCCTTCGTCCGGGCTGACGGCACCGGAGATCGCCTTGATCAGCGAGGACTTGCCGGCGCCGTTATCGCCGATCACGGCCAGGATTTCCCCCGGGTAGAGATCGAAATCGGCGCGGTCGAGTGCGGTGACCCGGCCGTAGCGCTTGATGAGACCGCGGGCGGTGAGGATGGGTTCCTGTGCCATTAGCCTGCTACCTTTCTGATCCACTGGTCGATTGCGACGGCTGCAATGATGAGCACGCCGATCAACAGATAGGTCCATTGCGGGTCCGTGCCGATCAGGCGAAGACCAAGCGAGAAGACGCCGACGATCAAGGCGCCGAAGAGCATGCCGAGGATCGAGCCGCGGCCGCCGAAGAGCGACAGGCCGCCGATCACCACCGCCGTGATCGATTCGATGTTGGCGAACTGACCGGCGGTCGGGGAGACCGAGCCGATACGGCCGATGAGGGCCCAGCCACCCAGCGCACAGATAATGCCGGAGATGGTGTAGACGGAGATCAGCATCTTCTTGACGTTGACGCCTGCCAGTTCGGCGGCATCCGGATCGTCACCCACGGCATAAAGATGCCGGCCCCAGGCGGTGGAGTTCAGCACATACCAGAGCACCAGCACGAGCAGCACCATGGCGATGACGCCGTAGGTGAAGACGGCCCCGCCAATGCGGATGTTTTCGCCGAAGAACTGCAGGAGCGGCGCTTGGGCGGCCAGATCCTGCGAGCGGATGGTCTCGTTGGCGGAATAGAGGAAGTTCGTGGCGAGCACGATCTGCCACATGCCGAGCGTGACGATGAAGGGCGGCAGCTTGATGCGGGCGACCAGGAAGCCGTTGATGAGGCCGCAGATGGCGCCCACGGCAAATCCGCCTACGATCGCCAGCGGCGTCGGTATGCCGTAGTGGATCGCCAACTGCCCCATGACCACGGAGGAGAGCACCATGATGGCACCGACCGACAGGTCGATACCGGCCGTCAGGATGATCAGCGTCTGGGCGGCACCGATGATGCCGGTGATGGCCACCTGCTGCAGGATGAGCGTCAGCGAAAAGGCCGAGAAGAATTTCGTGCCGAGAATCGCGCCGAACACGGTCAGCGAGAGAAGCAGGACGATCAGCGGCACGGCCGCGGGGCTTCCATGCAGGAAATGCTGGAATTTCTGCAGCGCTGTCTTGTCGTTCGTGTCGAACTGGGCGACCTGCGTTGAACTGCCCGACAGGACTTTTTCATATTCCATGTGCGGTTTTGTGGCGGCTTGTGGCTCGCTCATGATTTCCTCCCTTGGCCTCGATCGAGGATATGAGGGCCGACACAGGAGGATAAACGGACCCTCTTCATTGTCGGCTACGAGAACTGCATGCATCGCATGTTCTGGATCTGGGGCATGGCCTCTAGATCATGTTTGCCAGAAGGGCGGCCTGAGCCGCCCTCCGAGCCATTCAAATCGTACACTCAGAGCGTGAGGCTCAGCCCCAGCACTTGGCAGTGCCTTCCTTGGTGTCGATGGACGGAACGCCCTTGGCCGGCTTGTCGGTAACGAGCGCCACGCCGGTGTCGAAGAAGTTCTTGCCGGCGGTCGGCTTCGGCTTCTCACCGGTATCGGCGAACTTCTTGATCGCTTCGATGCCGAGCGATGCCATCAGCAGCGGATACTGCTGCGAGGTGGCGCCGATGATGCCTTCCTTGACGTTCTTGACGCCCGGGCAACCGCCGTCAACCGAAACGATCAGCACGTCCTTTTCCTTGCCAACAGCCTTCAGGGCTTCGTAGGCACCGGCAGCGGCCGGCTCGTTGATGGTGTGGACGACGTTGATGCCCGGGTCCTTCTGGAGAAGGTTTTCCATGGCCGTGCGGCCGCCTTCTTCGTTGCCGTTCGTCACGTCGTTGCCGACGATACGCGGATCCTTTTCGTCGCCGATGCGGGTGATGTCACCTACGTCGATGCCAAAGCCCTTCATGAAGCCCTGGTTGCGCAGAACGTCGACGGACGGCTGGGCCGGGGTCAGGTTCAGGAGGGCGATCTTCGCATCCTTGGCCTTGTCGCCGAGCGTTGCAGCGGCCCACTTGCCGATCAGTTCGCCGGCGAGCAGGTTGTCGGTGGCAAAGGTGGCATCGGCAGCATCGATCGGGTCAAGCGGCGTATCGAGTGCGATGACGAGCAGGCCAGCCTTGCGGGCTTCCTGAACGGCCGGGACGATGCCCTTGGTGTCGGACGCGGTCAGCAGAATGCCCTTGGCGCCGTCGGCAATGCAGGTCTCGATAGCCGCGACCTGGCTTTCAGAGTCGCCGTCGATCTTGCCCGCGTAGGACTTCAGCGTCACGCCGAGTTCCTTCGCCTTGGCCGTCGCGCCTTCCTTCATCTTGACGAAGAAGGGGTTGGTGTCGGTCTTGGTGATCAGGCAGGCGGAAACGCCCGCTGCCGAAGCCGGTGCGGCGAAGACAACGCCAAGCGCGAGCGTGGCAAAGGCTGCAGTCAAAACAGTTTTCTTCATGGGGCTCCTCCCAGAGTAGTGGATCTCCGCACGGCGCGGATCATTTTCAGGCAATGACGGTTCCGAGTGACAGAACGCCTCCTCCAAGCCGCCCGCCTTTGCAGGTCCAATAATGCGCAAAGTTCCACCCCTGTCAATAATTAATTCCGATTGATTTATTAATAAGGGAGCGGTAGTTTTGCCCCTGCAGCGACAATGGGTGCCTAGGGAGGGGTGGCCATGACCGTCCAAGGGAATCCGCCGTCAGGTACAGCACAACCGTTCGCCTCGGGTCTTGCCGGCGGCTCGAACCAGGTCCGCGTGCGCGCCTATAACGAACGGCTCGTGCTGTCTTTGGTGCGTATGCACGGTTCCTTGTCGAAGGCCGACATCACGCGGGCGAGCGGACTGTCCGCCCAGACCGTCTCCGTCATCATGCGGGCACTTGAGAAGGACGGGCTTCTTCTGCGCGGCGAACCGCAACGCGGCAAGGTGGGCCAGCCTTCGGTGCCGTTGCGCCTCAATCCCGATGCGGTGTTTTCCTTCGGCGTGAAGATCGGTCGGCGTAGCGCCGATGTGGTGCTGATGGATTTCGTCGGCAAGATCCGCCTGCAGGTCCGCCAGACCTATGCCTATCCGAGGCCGGAACAGATCATCACCATCATCATGTCCGGCATCGAGCGGCTGGAGGCGCAGATGTCGGAGGAGCAGCGGACCCGGATTGCCGGCGTCGGCATCGCCGCCCCCTTCGAACTGTGGAACTGGGCCGAGGAGGTGGGCGCGCCGCCGGGCGCCATGGACGAATGGCGCGGTTTTGACCTGCAGGCCGAGATTGCCGCGCGCGTCCGCCATGCCGTCTACCTGCAGAACGACGCGACCAGCGCCTGCGGGGCAGAGCTTGTGTTCGGCGTCGGACCCTCCTATCCGGATTTCGTGTATTTCTTCATCGGCTCCTTCATTGGCGGCGGCATCGTGCTGAATAACGCGGTGTTTTCCGGGCGCACGGGCACGGCGGGGGCGCTGGGACCTCTGCCGGTGCGCGGCAAGAACGGCGAAAACCGGCAGTTGCTCGATATCGCCTCCATCTTCGTGCTGGAAAAACTGCTTCTGGAGCGCGGCATCGACCCGCAGCCCTTATGGTATTCCGCCAATGACTGGGTGGATTTCGGCGAGCCGATGGAGATCTGGATCCGCGATACGGCGGAAGCGCTGGCCCAGGCGATCGTTGCCGCCGCTTCCGTCATCGACTTTGGTGCCGCCGTCATCGACGGCGGCTTTCCCGCCTGGGTGCGCCGGCGCATCGTCGAGGCGACCGTCGAGGCGGTGTCCCGGCTCGACCTGCAGGGTGTTATCATTCCCGATATCATCGAAGGGGCGGTCGGCGCGCAGGCGCGCGCCATCGGGGGCGCGAGCCTGCCGATCTTTGCCCGTTATCTCACCGACCAGAGTGTCTTGTTCAAGGAGCTTGCGTAATGCTGAAGGGCATCAACCCCATTCTCAGCCCGGATCTTTTGGCGACGTTGCGTGCCATGGGGCATGGCGATGAAATCGCCATCGTGGATGGAAACTATCCGGCGCTGGAGCATGCGCGCCGGCTCGTGCGGCTGGATGGTCATGCCCTGATCCCGGTGCTGGATGCGATCCTCTCCGTGATGCCGATCGACGATTTCGTTGCGGATGCGATCTTCCGGTCCACCAAGGGGCCGGAGCGCGACACGCTCGATCCGGTGCATGAAGAGATCATTGCCTGCTGCGCCAAGCACGAACCCGATCGGGCCATCGTGCCGCTGCTGGGACCGGATTTCTACCCGCGGGTCAAGGCGGCGCATACCGTGGTGCAGACCGGCGAACCGCGGCTCTATGCCAATGTGATTCTGAAAAAGGGCGTCATCTATCCGTGATGGGCGGATGTCCGTGATTGTGTAGAGCGTACCGGCGCACTGGCGGACCTGCGCCGGATATTTTCATGACGAAGGCCGGTGGAGCGATCCACCGGCCTCTTTTTGTGATCCTGGGAGGATCAGGGTCATGTCACTGTTGCCGCAACGTCAGCGGAACAGGCTCGGCAGCCAGAGCGAGAGTGCCGGGATGTAGGTGACCGCCATCAGCACCGCGACGCTGGCGCCGAAGAAGGGCCAGATCGTTTTCATCGCCTCCCGGATGGTGATGCCGCCCACCGCGCAGCCGACGAAGAGGACGGTGCCGACCGGCGGCGTGTTGAGCCCAATGCCGGCGTTGAGGATCATGATCACGCCGAAATGCACCGGATCGACGCCGAAGGCTTTCACCACCGGCAGAAGAACCGGCGTCGAGATGATGACGAGCGGTGCCATGTCCATGAAGGTGCCGAGCAGCAGCAGGATGATGTTGATCACCAGGAGGATGATGATCGGATTGTCCGAGATCGCTCCGATCGCTCCGATCATCAGTTGCTGCACCTGCAGGAAGGCCATCAGCCAGGCAAAGGATGCGGCGGTGCCGATGACGAGGAGAACCATGGCGGTCGTGCGGACGGCACCGGTCACCGCTTCCACGAAACCGTGCCAATTGAGTTCGCGGTAGACCAGCATGGCGACCAGGAAGGCATAAAGAACGGCGATGCAGGAGCTTTCGGTCGCCGTGAAGATGCCGGAACGGACGCCGCCGAAGATGATGCCGATCAGCAGGATGCCGGGAAGGGCGGCCAGTAGGTAGACCAGCAGGTTGGTGAAACCGGGGAAGGGTTCGGACGGATAGCCGCGGCGACGGGCCACCACATAGGCCGTCACCATCAGCGCCACGGCCAGCAGGAAGCCGGGCAGAATGCCGGCGGTGAAGAGATCGGCGACCGAAACATTGCCGCCGGCGGCGATCGAATAGAGGATCATGTTGTGCGACGGCGGGATCATCAGCGCGATGATGGCCGAGCTGGTGGTGACGTTGACCGCATAGCCGCGGTCATAGCCACGCGCCGCCATCTGCGGCACCATCAGGCCGCCAACCGCCGAGGCATCGGCGACGGCCGAGCCGGAAATGCCGCCGAACAATGTGGAGGCAACGATATTCACCTGGCCGAGACCGCCGCGCAGATGGCCGACGAGGCCGGCCGCGAAGCGGATGAGGCGTGCCGCGATGCCGCCGCGCACCATCAGGTCGCCGGCGAAGATGAAGAACGGGATCGCCATCATGGCAAACACGTTCATACCGGAGTTCAGCTGCTGGAAGATGACGATCGGCGGCAGGCCGAGGTAGAGAACCGTGGCGAGCGAGGCGATGCCGAGGCAAAAGGCGATCGGCATGCCGATCGACATCAGAACCATAAAGGAGCCGAAAAGAACTGCATAGGCCATCAGACGGTCTCCACATCGTCCACTGCGGAGGCAGCGGTTTCCGGTTCGGCAATCAAAACATCGCAGAGACGTTCGAGCGCAAACAGTGCGATCATGGCGCCGCCGATGATGAGAGGGATGAAATCGACACCACCCGGCCAGCCGAGGACGGGAATCGTGGCCGTCCAGGTGCCTTTGGCCAGGAGCACGCCGTAATAGCTCATGAAGCCGCCAAAGCCCGCGACAAGGATCAGGCTGATGATATCCATGCCCCGCTGCACCGGTTTGGGCATGGCGTAGCGCACGATATCAAGGCCCAGATGCCCGCTTTCGCGCACGCCGACGGCAGCGCCCAGCAGGATGAACCAGGACATCAGGAATAGAGAGAGCGGTTCCGACCAGCTTGGCGTGTCATTGAGCACGTAGCGGCCAAAGACCTGCCAGCCCACGATGAGGGTCATGGCAACGATGCCGGCAGCGGCGAGATAAAGCGCGAGGCGGCTGAGGAAACCCAGCACAGGCCTGACGCTGCGAATGAAATTCTTCATTCCCTTGTCCTTTGCGCAAGTGAAAGCGCGTCATGAAGAAAAAGGGGCCAGTGCAATCTGCAACTGGCCCCTCGCTGGGAGAGATTACTTGACGTCCTGGATGCGCGTGACCAGGTCCTTCATCTTCGGATCGGTGACGAACTTGTCATAGACCGGCTTCATGGCGGCGGAGAACTCTTCCTTGTTGACGGAGATCACCTTGACGCCAGCGGCACGCACCTTGTCTTCCGATGCCTTTTCACGGGCCTGCCACAGCTCGCGCATCTTGATGACCGATTCCTTGGCAGCCTTGCGGACGATTTCCTGATCTTCCGGCTTCAGCTTGTCCCAGGACATTTTCGACATGACGAGGGCTTCCGGCGTCAGCGAATGCTCGGTCAGTGCGTAGTTCTTGGCGACTTCGAAGTGACGCGAGGATTCGTAGGACGGCCAGTTGTTTTCGGCACCGTCTACCACGCCGGTTTCGAGCGAGGAGTAGACTTCGCCGAACGGCATCGGCGTCGGGTTGGCGCCGAACGCCTGCATCATGGCGATCCAGAGGTCCGACTGCTGGACGCGGATCTTCATGCCCTTCAGGTCGGCGAGTTTCTCGATCGGCTTCTTTGTCGTGTAGAAGGAGCGGGCGCCGGAATCATAGAAGGCGAGACCGACGAGGCCGTGCGGCTCGAAGGCCTTCAGGATGTCGTCGCCGATCGGGCCGTCCACGACCTTGTGCATGTGCTCGGTCGAACGGAACAGGAAGGGCAGGCCGAGAACGACCGTTTCCTTGACCAGGTTGTTGAAGGGGGCGGTGTTGACGCGGTTCATGTCGATGACACCGAAGCGCGTCTGTTCGATCGTGTCCTTCTCGCTGCCGAGCACCGAGTTGTTCATGACCTGGACCTTGATCCGGCCATTGGTGCGCTCGGAGATCAGCTGGCCCATGTATTTGACGGCCTCGACCGTCGGATAGCCGTCCGGATGGATGTCCGCCGACCGCAGCGTGACTTCCTGTGCCTGAACGGTCATGGCCGTGCTCATGGCAAGGCCAAGGGCGAGCCCCAGAATTTTCGTCAGTTTCATGTTTCTCTCCTCCAGTGTTTACATCCCGGCCCCCTGCCAGGATGTGGCTTGTTATGCTTTTTCCTCCTGCCAGGCAGGCAGGCCGAACAGGGCTTCCGGATTGGTGACCAGAGCCATGTGACGGGCATTGTCATCGGCAAACCAGCCGAGAACGGTCTCGGTAAGGGCCGCGTCATCCGGATAATCGGCCTGCTCGCGGGCGAGGTTGTGTGGCCAGTTGGTGCCCCAGACGATCCGCTCCGGCGCGTGCGCGGCCATCATCCGGGCAACGGCTGCGACATCCTGGTAATCCGGGCCGCCGCTTTTTGAACTTTCATAGACGCCGGCAAATTTGAACCAGCAGTTCCCGCCATCGATCAAACGGCGGGTCGCGGCAACCTGCGGGCTGTCGGGCGTCACACCGCAGAAGAATTTGCCGTGGTGATCGAACACCCAGCGGGATTTCAGCTTCGCCAGCCGCGGTTCATGATCCTGAATATTGCTGCCGTCGAACTGGATGGCGAGCATGAAGCCGCGGTCCGCCGCAATCGCATCGAGGTCTTCCAGCGCCGACAGGCCGACCGCGCCACCCGGCAGATCCATGATCCGCAAACCGACGACACCGGCTTCTGCCAGAACGTCGAGTTCGGACTCGGAGATATCCGGGGCAACGGCGGCCACGCCGCGGGCGACGGGTCCTATCTCCTTCAGACAGGCGAGGATGTTGCCATTGTCGGTCTGCTGGGCATTGCCCTGGGTGATGATGACCCGGTCGATGCCGAGCCACGCCATGAGTTCGCGATACTGCTGAGGCGTCGGCAGGTCGCCAGCCGGCAGGCCCGGACCACCCGGAAGCGAGGGAAAGCCCGGCAGATACATGTGCATCTGGGTGTCCACGCTGCCTTTCGGCAGCGTGATCTTCGGTTTGCGGCCGGAAAGCGGGCGAACCAGCATCAGGCGTCCTTCATCTTGAATTCGGTGAGCGCCTCGCGGTTGATCTCGATACCGAGGCCGGGGCCGTTCGGGATCGCCACCACGCCGTTGACGTGCTCGATCGGGGTCTTGATCACCGCCTGGCGGAAGGGGTTGTCGGTCCGGTCGAATTCCAGGATGGGTTCGATCGGGTTGACGCGCACCGGGCTCGGCACCATGGCGGCCATGAACTGCAACGCGGCGGCAATGTGGACCGCCGTTCCCCAGACATGCGGCACGACACGCACGCCATGCAGCGCGGCGAGATCCGCCACGCGCTTGGCTTCGGTGAAGCCGCCGACCCCGGCGAGATCCGGCTGCAGGATATCCACGCAGCGCGTTTCGACCGGTTCCCGCATGCCCCAGCGGGAATGCCAGGTTTCGCCGCCGGCGACGGGGATCGGCTGTCGGGCACGTACCTCACGGTAGGCCGCAAGCTGTTCCGGCACGACCGGTTCCTCGAACCAGTCGAGGTTCAGTTCGGCCGCCGCCTGGCCAAAGCGGATGGCTTCCACGGCGTCATAGCCGTGGTTGGCATCGACCATGATGCGCATATCCGGGCCGACGGCCTCGCGGGCGGCGCGCACCACGCGCAGGTCTTCCTCGACGCCGAAGCCGATCTTGATCTTGGTGGCGTGGAACCCTTCCTTCCAGTACCGGGCGACATCGGTGGCATTGTCCTCCACCCGGTCGACCCCGTCGCGCTTGAAGCTGCCGGTGGCATAGGCCTTGACGCTCTCGCGGAAACGCCCGCCGAGCAGGATGGAGACCGGGACGCCGAAGCGCTTGCCTTTGATGTCCCACAGCGCGATATCGATGCCGGACAGGGCGGTTACGGTGAGGCCCCGCTGGCCCTGGTCGCGCAACGCATTGTAGAGCTTCGCCCAGATCTTTTCGGTTTCCAGCGGGTTTTCGCCGATCAGCCAGTTGGCATAGGCCGCGACGATCGCCGCATTGGGACGGGCGGGACCGAGGCATTCGCCCCAGCCCACCGTGCCGTCGTCACACTCGATCTCCACCAGGATATGGGCTCGACGATCGAAGCGCATGGAGGCACTTTCGAAGGCCACGTCCAGCTTGTGTTCCAGAAGATGGGTGCGAACTGCGGTGATCTTCATCGTTGTGTTATCCTCAGCCGCGCTTCCAGGGACCGATGAGGTCGAGCAGCATGCCTTCCTCCTCGCGGGTCAGATCGTCGAGCGGCGCGCGCACCTTGCCGGCGTCGAAACCCTGCAGGCGCACACCGGCCTTGATGGCGGCGACGGCATAACCCTTGCGGCGGTTGCGGATCGCCATGAAGGGATAGAAGAAATCCTTGAGGATCTTTTCACAGTGGGCGCGCTCGCCGGCGCGCAGCGCCTTGTAGAACTCGACCGCGAGACCCGGCACGAAGTTGAAGACGGCAGACGAATAGGTGGTGAAGCCGGCGCCGAGATAGGCTTCGGCAAAGAGTTCCGCGGTCGGCATGCCGCCGAGATAGGTGAGCCTATCGCCCATGGTGGCGGTAACCTGGCGAACGGCGCCGATATCGCCGGTGCCGTCTTTGAAGCCGACGAGGTTCGGGCACTCGTCACACAGGCGCTTCAGCGTGTCGACGGAGAGAACGGAATTGTCACGGTTGTAGACCATGACGCCGATGCCGACCGACTGGCAGATCTTCTTGACGTGCTGGTAGAGACCTTCCTGCGGCGCATCGATCAGGTAATGCGGCAGAAGCAGGATGCCGTCCGCGCCGGCCTTTTCGACCGACTTCGCCAGCTCGACGCCGACATGGCTCCCGAATCCGCAACCGGATACGATTGCCGTCTTGCCGGCTGCTTCCTTGGCAGCCTTGACGATGCCGGGGATTTCATTGGGAGACAGCGAGAAGAACTCGCCGGTGCCGCCGGCGGCAAAGAGAACAGGCGCATCGAAGCCGGACAACCATTCGATGTGGCGCTTGTAGCTTTCCGGCTGGAACTGACCTTCACCATCGAAATGGGTCACGGGAAAGGACAGAAGGCCAGCGCCAAGCGCCGCCTTGATCTCTTGTGGCGTCATGAGTGAATTCCTTGTTAGACGTCTCCTCCGTCCAATGTCGTATCCACTCTACATACAAGTGTCAATTAGTTATCTTACAAATTGACGCTGCTCGCGCAGCAGGGCGCGATAGCGCGTCTGGCTGCCGCGCAGATGGCGGCGCATCGCCTCGCGTGCCGCCTCCTCGTCGCCGGCGGAAATGGCCGTCACGATGGCATTGTGCTCTTCCATAATGAGCTTGATATAGGCCGCCTGGTCTTCTTCGCTCTCTTCGTTGCGCAAGGCCGCGCGGGGAATGATGCTCTTGCCGATCATGCCGAGAAAGTCGCGGAAGCGGGTGTTGTTGGTCGCCTCGGCAATGGCAAGGTGCAAGGCGAAATCCGCCTCGCTGGTCGGTTTGCCGGCCTCCAGGCAGGCTTGCACGGCGTAATGACAGTCGAAGATCACCTCTTCCTGGGCCGGCGAGCGGCGGAGTGCCGCAAGACCGGCGGCTTCCACTTCCACGGCGGTGCGCAGTTCCAGGAACTCGATGACGGACGAAACGCGGGCGTGATCAATGTTGTCGATCGACATTGGCGCCGGTGCGGCGGGGCCTGGCGGATCGAGCACGAAGACGCCGGCACCCTGGCGCGCCTCCACCAGCCGGTCGGCTCGCAGCGCCGCGATTGCCTCGCGCACCACCGTGCGGCTGACGCCATGGGTTTCTCCGAGCTGGGCCTCGCTCGGCAGCTTGCTGCCGGGCAGGAACTGGCCTGCCGCGATCGCCTGGCGCAGTGTGTCGCTGAGCCGTGATGCCAGCGTTCCAGACCCGTGCTGCGTTCTGCCTTGCGTGGCCATGTTCATGACGTGAGACCCCTTTGCCTGTTCTTCGAGATCCGCCTGACGACGGCATTCGGATCGATTGTTCCCATAGCTGTACCGTGTTGACGCTGATCTGCCAACATGTATGATAAATTCAGCTGGCGACGAGACAAGCTGCGTCCCGTCTTCGCCCCCCAAGGAGGATCGTGTGAAAAGACTGTTGATTACCGGTGCCGCCGGTGCGCTGGGCCGTGCCATGCGCGTAAGGCTGGCGCCTCTGGCCGAAACGCTGCGCCTGTCGGATATCGCCAACCTGGGCGATGCCGGCCCGAACGAGGAACTGGTCCAGTGCGATCTGGGCGATGCGGCCGCGGTTGATAAACTGGTCGAAGGCTGCGACGGCATCCTGCATCTCGGCGGCGTTTCGGTGGAGGACAAGTTCTCCAAGATCATGAACGCCAACCTTCTGGGCCTCTACAACCTCTATGAGGCCGCCCGCAAACATGGCCAGCCACGCATCATCTTTGCGAGCTCCAACCACACCGTCGGTTTCTATCGCCAGGACCAGCATATCGACACGACTGCACCGATGCGGCCGGACGGGCTCTACGGCGTGTCGAAGTGCTTTGGCGAGGCGCTCGCCCGCATGTATTTCGAAAAGTTCGGCCAGGAAACGGCGCTGGTGCGCATCGGCAGCTGCATGGAGAAGCCGTCCAACCACCGCATGCTGTCCAGCTGGATGTCCTACAACGATTTCAAGATGCTGATCGAGTGTGCCTTCCGGGCGCCGATGCTGGGCTGCCCGATTATCTGGGGCATTTCCGACAATGACAGCAAATGGTGGGACAATTCGCACGCCGCCTATCTGGGCTGGAAGCCGCAGGATAATGCCGAAAGCTACCGCGCGGAACTTGATGCGGCACTCGGCAAGCCTGACCCGAAGGCAGCGCTGCACGTCTACCAAGGCGGCAATTTCGTCAACGATCCGATCTTTGCGGAAGACTGATCCGGCGGTCCCCATGGGCTCTCATGCAGTCCCATCCGTCCGTCGTGCGCCCCGGCTGCTGCCCAAGCACCGGGGCGTCTTTTCCGGGCGGCTCAGTCGTCTGAATAGCGTTGTTCACGCCACGGATCCCCGCGCATGTGGTACCCGTTCTTTTCCCAGAAGCCCGGTTTGTCCTGCCGGGTGAACTCGATGCGCGTCAGCCACTTGGCGCTTTTCCAGAAATAGAGATGCGGCAGCACGAGGCGCATCGGGCCGCCGTGTTCGCGTGTGATCGGCTGGCCTTCCCAATGGGTGGCGAGAATGGCGTCTTCGGCGGCGAAATCCTCCAGCAGCAGGTTGGTCGTATAGCCGTCGAAGCTGGTCAGCATCACCGCATCGGCTTCCGGCTTCGGATGCACGAGGTCGAGCAGGTCGCGCACCATCACGCCCGCCCAGGCATTGTCGTAACGCGACCAGGTGGTGACGCAGTGAATGTCGGAGACCACCTTCGTCTGCGGAAGGGCGAGAAACGCCTTCCAGTCCAGTGTGACCGCGCTTTCCACGTCGCCGCGGACATCCAGCCGCCATTGCATCTCCGAAATCTGCGGCTGCTGGCCAAGGTCCAGCACCGGCCAGTTCTTCACCAGATGCTGGCCCGGCGGCAGACGATCCGTCTCTGGCCGGCTGATTTTCCCGGTCAGGAAGCGGCCTTCGGCAGCCCATTTGCGCTTGGTGGTCGTCAGTTTGCTGTCGGTCGGATCGCTTGGCGTATCGGTCATGCTCGCCTCCTTGAGGGTCTCGCACAGGATGTTCGGCGTCTGCCCGATTAGGTGGGGGTTCGTTGGCAATCGTCAAGCAAGCGGGCCCTCGGCGCCGGTGTTCTTTGGATATGTATCTCGGGATATAACGCTGGCATTCCGCTGCGATTACGTTATGTTCGCTGGTATATGTCGATGATTGGGGAGATCACATGCACACGCGCCGCAGCCTGTTTCGTGCCTTGTCCTTCTGTCTGGTGGCTCTTGGCGGATTGGCAAATGCCTTTCCCGCCGCTGCCGAAGACAAGGTCACCGTCTTTGCCGCCGCCAGCATGAAGACGGCGCTGGATGCCGCCAATGCCGCCTATGCGACGCAGACGGGCGTGCAGGTGACGGTCTCCTATGCGGCAAGTTCCACACTCGCCAAACAGATCGAGGCCGGTGCGCCCGCCGATGTCTTCATCTCGGCGGATCAGGACTGGATGAACTATCTTTCCGAACGCAAGCTCATCAACGCCGGGAGCCGCAACAACCTCCTCGGCAATGCCATCGTGCTGGTGTCGGCGAAGGACAAGGCCAAGCCGGTCGAGATCAAGCCCGGTTTCGATCTCGCCGGTCTGCTGGGAGCGGACGGGCGCCTTGCCATGGGCGCGGTCGAGAGCGTGCCGGCCGGCAAATACGGCAAGGCGGCGCTGGAGAAGCTCGGCGTCTGGGCGTCTGTGTCAACCAAGGTTGCGGGAGCGGAGAATGTCCGCGCCGCGTTGGCGCTGGTTTCCCGCGGCGAAGCACCGTACGGCATCGTCTACGCGACGGATGCTGCGGCAGACGAGGGCGTTGCGGTGGTCGGCACCTTCCCGGACGACACGCATCCGCCGATCATCTATCCGGCGGCACTTCTTGGCCACTCTCCGTCGAAGGCGGCAGCCGACTATCTCGCTTTTCTGAACTCGGAGCAGGCGGCGGAATTTTTCCGGTCGCAAGGCTTTACGGTTCTGAAGTAGGGTCCTGTGCAGCGGGTGAGGGAGCAGTGACTGAGTCTTGAATGCGTGGACCCTGAGTAGCGAGGAGTGGACGGCAATCGAGCTCAGCCTGCGGGTCGCGCTGGTCGCGACGCTCGCCAGCCTGCCGTTCGGTCTGTTGACCGCCTATCTTTTGGCGCGCGGGCGGTTCTGGGGCAAGTCGCTGCTGAACGGGCTGGTCCACCTGCCACTCATCCTGCCGCCGGTGGTGACTGGTTACATCCTGCTGATCCTCTTCGGACGGCGTGGCCCGATCGGTGCCTTCCTCGACCAGACACTTGGGATCGTTCTCTCCTTCCGCTGGACGGGGGCGGCCCTCGCCTGCGCCGTCATGGGATTTCCGCTGATGGTGCGCTCCATCCGGCTCTCCATCGAGGCGGTGGATGCGAAGCTGGAAGAGGCGGCCGGCACGCTTGGCGCCTCGCCGGCCTTGGTGTTCCTGACGGTAACCCTGCCGCTGATCCTGCCCGGCGTGATCGCCGGCATGATCCTCGCCTTTGCCAAGGCCATGGGCGAGTTCGGCGCGACGATCACCTTCGTCTCCAATATTCCGGGTGAAACGCAGACCCTGTCCGCCGCCATCTATACCTTCACCCAAGTGCCGGGCGGGGATGCCGGTGCGCTTCGCCTGACTTTGATCGCGATCGCCCTCTCCATGGCAGCCCTTCTCGCCTCCGAGTGGCTGGCACGCCTCGTCGCGAAACGGGTGCAGCCATGACGCTCTCGGTCAAGATCCGCCATCGCCAGGGCGATTTTTCGCTCGATGTCACCTTCGCCGCGGAGGGCGGCGTGACCGCGCTGTTCGGCGCGTCCGGATCGGGCAAGACCTCCATCCTGCGCATTCTCGGCGGGCTGACCCGGCCGCATGACGGAAAGATCGAATTGGACGGCGATATGCTGCTCGATACTGAGCGCCGGCTGTTCATTCCCGCGCATCGCCGGCGTTTCGGTTATGTTTTCCAGGAGCCGCGGTTGTTTCCGCATCTGAGCGTCAGGCAGAACCTGACCTATGGCCGATGGTTCGCACGCCGCGCCGGACCCTCTGCCGACCTCGACCGCATTCTCGAGATGCTGGGCATATCCCACTTGCTGGAGCGGCGCCCCGCCACGCTCTCGGGCGGCGAGAAGCAGCGTGTCTCGATCGGCCGTGCGCTTCTGTCTTCGCCGCGCCTGCTTTTGATGGATGAGCCGCTATCGGCGCTGGACGAAGCGCGCAAGGCGGAAATCCTGCCCTATCTGGAACGGCTGCGCGACGAACTCGATCTTCCCATTCTTTATGTCAGCCATTCGGTCCCGGAAGTGGCGCGGCTGGCGGACCGGGTGGTGGTGCTGGCCGATGGCCGGGTGCAGGCGGTGGGCAGCGCCAGCGACATGCTGGGCAACCTTTCGGACGCCGGGGGCCGAGAAGCCGGCAGTGTGCTCACCGGGACCGTCTCGGCGCTGGATGCGGAAACAGGGCTCGCCACGATCGCCTTCAGAAGCATGTCGCTTGTTGTACCGCCGGCGCATCTGTCTGTGGGGCAGCGGGTGCGGGTGCATGTGCCGGCCCGCGATGTGCTGGTGGCGACGGAGAAACCCGCCGGCATCAGCGCGCTCAATATTGTGCCGGGGCAGATTTCAACGCTGACGCGGATGGCGGGCGGGACGGTCGATCTTGCCATCGTCTGCGGGGATGAGACGCTGCATGCGCGCATAACGGAGGTCTCCGTCGGTCGGCTGCAGCTTGCGGTGGGCCGGCCCGTGCATGCGATCATCAAGACTGTGGCGCTGGAGCGATCGTGATCGCCAAAACGTGATAAGGGCGCGCTGCTGCAGCGCAACAAGGGCGTATTTTTCCATTTGACGTTCGAAGGCTTCGGGACTACCTCAAGGGCGTGCACGGTTCAGTGTGCATTTTCCTGAAACGACCCCCGAGGGGATCATGCCTAGTAACGATCATAGTCGATTGACCGTGCCGTTTGCGGCCGCCGTGCTGAGCTGATCCTTTCATCGGCTCCCTCGCGACGGCCCGCAGACGGCCGATCGCTCGAAGGAGGTGAGCCATGAACGCAACCATCCGCTTCTTTGCCGATCACCTGCGCCGTTCTGCCGTGCGCAAGGATCCGAATGAAATCTTCGCAGAACGCCTGACCTTCGGGGATCGTCTGGCCGACCGTATTGCCGTGATCGGTGGCTCCTGGAGCTTCATCATCGGCTTCATGGTCTTCCTGATCGCCTGGTCGATCCTCAACACGGTCGTGCTGGCCGCCAATGCCTTCGACCCGTTTCCGTTCATCTTCCTGAACCTGATGCTGTCGATGCTGGCAGCTCTCCAGGCTCCCGTCATCATGATGAGCCAGAACCGCCAGGCCGCCAAGGATCGGCTGGCCGCACGGCTGGATTATGAAACCAACCTGCGCTCGGAAGCCGAGATCGCCAACCTGCATGCCAAGGTCGACCAGCTTTCGGGCGACATCGCCATGCTGATCCGGCTGCAGGTGGCCGGCGAGGGTGCCAGAGTTGAAGAGCCACTCCAGTGAGCGATCAGGCAGGCGAGATGCCGGTCACTCCGGCGGCTTGCCTGCCGCTTGCCTGCGGCGGGTCTCCAGCCAGTCGATGTCTGCCTGCATGGCCGCGGCCGCCTTTTCCTCCATCTGGCGGAAGCGGGTGATGAGCAGGTCGCCGAACGGCGTCAGTTGCGCACCCCCGCCCTGCTTGCCGCCGCGCTGCGGCTCAACTGCAGGTTCCTCGAACATCTGGTTCAAGGCATCGACCAGAAGCCAGGCGCGGCGGTAGGACATGTCCATGGCGCGGCCGGCGGCCGAAATCGAGCCCGTCTCGCGAATATGTTCGAGAAGCTCGATCTTGCCGCGGCCGAGCCGATTGCCCGGCGGCAGATCAAGCCGAAGAACGAGCCGGATGGGTTGTCTCTCGGTCTGCTGCATGGGTGCCTGCCCCCCTTGTTCCTGCGTTCGCATGTACCAGCGACAGAGCCGCAAATCCACATTGCGCGGGGCCAGGGCCGGTCATCTTCGCGCTTTCGAATGTCGTAATCGTTTCAATTGACAACCGCACGTTTGCAGCAGAAAACTTGGGCACAATACCGCCAGCTTCCGGGGGGACATGATGTCTAAGCGCGCGTGGTTCGGGATTTCTTTGCTTTTGGCGATCGGCGCCTTAGGGCAGCCGGCACTGGCACAGCAGTCGAAGCGGCAGATCGAGGTCTCGCAGGATTCCGATTATCCGGGGTTTGATCTCAGAACCGACAAGAACGTGTCGCAGGCGCAGTGCGAAACGGCCTGCCTCAAAGATTCCTCCTGCCGCGCCTTTACCTACAACGTGAAGGCGAAGTGGTGTTTCCTCAAATCCGATTACGGCCTGATGAACGATTTTGCCGGCGCGGTGGCTGGCAAGGTGGTGGTGGCCGGTGCCGAGCCGGATCTCGGCGCGCCGCCGACGCTTTCGTTTCTGTCGCAGGAACTGATCGGCCAGGCGAATGACCTCTACAACAACCTCGGCATGCCGGTCGAGATGACCGGCCAGGGGCTGGAAAGCCTGAAGGCCCTTGCGCAGCTGGAAATCGTCAACGGCAATATACCGGCCGCACTGACAGCTTTGACCGGCGCCCTGTCGATCGAGCCGGATGATGCCACTCTGTGGAACGAGATGGCGCGCGCCGCCGGCACGATCCGTGGCGATGCGGAGTTCACAACCAAGGCGCTGCTGGCTGCCATCAACGGTTACGATGCCTCGCGCACGGCGCCTCAGCGCGCCGAAGCACTGGCCCAGATGGGCGAGGCGCTGGAGGCGCAGGAAAATCACCGCGGCGCGATCAACGCCCTGAAGGAAAGCCTCGATCTCGTGGCCTCGCGAACCGTGCAGTCGCGCTTCAACGATTTGCAGGACCGCTGGGGCTTTCGCGTCGTCGATCATTCCGTCGATGCGGATGCGGCAAGCCCGCGCGCCTGCGTGCAGTTTTCCGAAAAGCTCCTGAAGTTCGGTACCGATTATTCCAGCTTCGTGACGCTGAATGGTGCCGCGCCGAAGGCGGTGGAAGCCAAGGACCAGCAGATCTGCGTCGAAGGGCTGACCCATGGCGAGCGCTACAAGCTTTCGCTGCGCCGCGGCCTTCCGTCCACCGTCGGTGAAGACCTCAAGGCCACCGTCGATCTCGATATCTACGTCAAGGATCGCTCGCCGACCGTACGGTTTACCGGCGATAGCTTCGTTCTCCCATCCACGGCGCGGCGCGGCATTCCGCTGGTTTCCGTCAACACCAGCAGCGCCAATCTGAAGCTCTACCGCATCGGCGACCGCAACATTGCGCCGCTGCTCGCCCAGTCGCAGTTCCTCACCCAGATGGACGGTTATACTGCCGGCCAGATCCAGGAAAACAACGGCGAACTGGTCTGGCAGGGTTCGATCGACATTGCCCAGGACGTCAACAAGGACGTTGTCACCAGCTTCCCGGTGGACGAGGTGCTGCCGAAGCGCAAGCCCGGCGTCTACGTGCTGACGGCCACCGCCGGAACCGGCACGGTCAACGAATGGGACAACCAGGCGACGCAATGGTTCGTCGTCTCCGATCTCGGCCTCTCCACCTATGCCGGAACCGATGGCCTCAACGTCTTCGTCCGCTCGCTTTCAACGGCGGAACCGGTGGGCGGCATCGACCTGCAGCTTCTTGCCAAGAACAACGAGGTGCTGGGCACCGCGAAGACCGATGCCGATGGCCGCGCCTTCTTCAGCGCCGGCCTCATCCGTGGCACGGCCGGCATGGTGCCGGCGGTTCTGACGGCCTCCAAGACAGGCGAGGACTATGTCTTCCTCGACATGACGCGGGCCGGCTTCGATCTCTCCGACCGTGGCGTGACGGGCCGACCGGCGCCCGGCGCGATCGACGTCTATGCCTGGACGGAGCGCGGGATCTATCGCCCGGGCGAGACCGTGCATGCCGCACTTCTGGCGCGGGATACCGAGGCGCAGGCAATCGACACGCTGCCGCTGACCTTCGTTTTCCTGCGCCCGGACGGCGTGGAGGACCGGCGCATGACCGGCAGCGGCACGCTTGGCGGCTATGCCGTCGATCTGCCGACGCTGGCGAGTGCCATGCGCGGCACCTGGACGCTGCAGGTCTTCACCGATCCCAAGGGCACGGCAATTGCCGAAAAGCGGTTCCTGATCGATGATTTCGTGCCGGATCGTATTGAGTTCGATCTCGCCAGCGAGGCGAAAGAAATCATCGTTGGGGATGAGACCTGGGTGACGGTGGACGGACGGTATCTCTACGGCGCCCCGGCTGCTGGACTGGCGCTCGAAGGCGAGATCGTGCTTCGCCATACCCGCGAGCGCGAGGCCTACAAGGGCTATTTCTTCGGTCTGGCGGATGAGGAAGCAAGCGAAGCGGAGCGCCTGCCGCTCGAGGATCTCGGCGTGCTGGACGAAGAGGGAAAGACCAGTTTCGATGCCGGCCTGACTGAGCTCGCCTACACGACGCAGCTGACGGATGCGGATATTGTCGTGCGCCTCAAGGAAGGCGGCGGTCGTGCGGTCGAGCGCAAGCTGACGCTGCCCTTACGCGCCGATGGCGATCGCATCGGCATCAAGCCGGAATTCTCCGGTGATCTCGCCGAAAACGCCGTCGCCAATTTCAACGTGATCATGATCGGCGACGATGGTGCCCGCAAGGCGGCCGGCGATCTGCGCTGGAAGCTCGTGAAGATCGAACGGGATTACCAGTGGTATCGCGAGGGCAGTTCCTGGCGCTACGAGGCCGTGAACCGCACCCGCCAGGTGGCCGATGGCAAAGTGTCCGCCGATGCCGCCAATGGCGGGCGCGTCTCCGTGCCTGTCCAATGGGGCCGCTATCGGCTGGAGGTGGAGACGGCTGCCGCGGACGGCCCGGCCAGCAGCGTTGAATTCGACGCCGGCTGGTTCGTTACCGCCAGCTCGACCGAGACGCCGGACGCGCTCGAAGTGGCGCTTGACAAACCGAGCTACAAGGTGGGCGAGACGGCAAAACTGAAGATCTCCTCTCGGTATGCTGGCCAGCTGATGGTGACGAGCGGCGCGGAGACGCTGATCGCCGTTCAGAATGTGGCGCTTGGTGAAAAGGGTGGCGAAGTGTCGATCCCGGTGACGGAAGCCTTCGGCGCCGGGGCCTATGTCACGGCGACCCTCTATCGTCCCGGCAATGCGCAGGAAAGCCGCATGCCAATGCGGGCGATCGGCATCACGTGGTTGAAGGTCGATCCTGAAACCCGGGATCTGACAGTGTCGCTGACGGCGCCGGACAAGACCCTGCCGCGGCAGCCTCTCGATATCGACGTGCAGGTGGCTGGCGCCGGCATCGGCGAAGAGGCCTATGTCACGGTTGCCGCCGTGGATGTCGGCATCCTCAACCTCACCCGCTACGAGCCGCCGGCGCCGGACAACTGGTATTTTGGCCAGCGGCGCTTAGGCCTGGAAATCCGCGACATCTATGGCCGGCTGATCGACGGGTCGCTCGGTGCCACCGGGCGGCTTCGCACTGGCGGCGATGGCGGCAGCGTCGCCCTGCAGGGCAGCCCGCCGAAGGAGAAGCTCGTTGCCTTCTTCTCCGGCATCGTCAAGCTCGATGCGAGCGGCACGGCGCGAGTATCCTTCGACATTCCGCAGTTCAACGGTACGGCGCGCGTGATGGCGGTCGCGTGGAGCAAGACCGGCGTCGGCCATGGCACGAAGGATGTGGTGATCCGCGATCCCGTGGTGCTGACCGCCAGCCTGCCGCGGTTCCTCGCACCGGGCGATGAGGCGAGCCTTCGTCTCGACATCGCCAATACCGATGCGCCGGCCGGCGATTACCAGCTGACGGTCGCGACCAATGCGATGATCGGCACCGATGCAGCGCGCGCTGCCCGCACGATCCGGCTGGAGGCGGGCGGCAAGCAGAGCCTGCGCCTGCCGCTGAAGGGCCTGCGGGCCGGCGATGGTGAGATGACCCTGACGCTGGCCGGCAACGGGCTTTCGGCGATGGAACAGGTGCTCTACGTTCCGGTTCGTCCCGCCGTTCTGCCGGTCACCGAACGGCGCGTGATCGCGCTGGCACCGGGGCAGAGCCTGACAGTGGATGGCAATCTCCTTGCCGATGCCCAGCTTCCCGGTGCCTCGGTGGCGCTCAGCGTGACCCGCGCCGCCGATTTCGATGTCCCGGCGCTCCTGATGGCGCTCGACCGTTACCCCTATGGCTGCGCCGAACAGACGACGAGCCGCGCTCTGCCGCTGCTCTATCTCTCGGAGCTTTCCAGTCAAAACGGGTTGGCCGATGATGCCGAGGTGAAGAAGCGTGTGCAGGATGCGATCTACCGCGTGCTGTCCTACCAGTCCTCCTCCGGCAGTTTCGGCCTCTGGAGTCCCGGTTATGGCGACAAGTGGCTGGATGCCTATGTCTCCGACTTCCTGACTCGCGCCCGCGAACAGGGATACGACGTGCCGGAACAGGCGCTGGTGCAGTCGCTGAACAACCTGCAGAATTCGCTGGCCTATGATGTCAACGTCAAGGACCAGGGCAGCCAGATCGCCTATGCGCTCTATGTGCTAGCGCGCAACCGTAAGGCCTCGATCAGCGATCTGCGCTATTACGCCGACACGATGCTCTCCGATTTCCCGACGCCGCTGTCCAAGGCGCATCTGGGTGCGGCACTGGCCCTCTATGGCGATGCCCAGCGCTCCAAGACCGTGTTCAACGCGGCGCTGCAGATGACCGAGCAATCGGTGGTGCAGCCGGTCAGCCTGTCGCGCTCCGATTATGGCTCATTGCTGCGCGATGGCGCGGCGGTTCTGGCGCTTGCCGCCGAAAGCCGGCCGGTGCCGGCGATCGTGCCGCAGCTTTCGCCGGTGGTGGCGAAGGCCTGGCGCAACAAGAAATATACGAGCACGCAGGAACAGGCCTGGATGCTTCTGGCGGCCCGCGGGCTGCAGCAGGCAGATGACAACCTGAAGGTGGAGGTGAACGGTGCCGCGCAGACCGGCCGGTATGCCAGCCGCATGACGGGCGATGCCCTGTTGCAGAAACCGGTGACGCTGACGAACCGCTCGAATGATCCCGTCTCCGCGGTGGTGACCACAGTTGCGGCGCCCACGACACCGCTTGCCGCTGGCGGCGACGGTTTTGCCATCACGCGCGCCTATTACACGATGGATGGCGACGAAGTCAGCGTCAGCAAGGTGTCGCAGAACGAACGTTACGTGGTGGTCCTGACGATCAACGAAAGCAATGACTGGGCGTCCCGCATTCTCGTGCAGGATCTCTTGCCGGCCGGTTTCGAGATCGACAATCCGAACCTCGTCAACAGTGCCGAACTGTCCAACTTCGAATGGATCGGCGAGGTGCAGGCGGCGCATACGGAATTCCGCAATGACCGCTTCGTGGCGGCCTTCGACCGCAATGCCGGCGATAATCGCGAATTCTCGTTTGCCTATGTCGTGCGGGCGGTGACGCCCGGTACCTATGACCATCCGGCGGCCTATGTGGAGGACATGTATCGCCCGCAGCTTTCGGCCCGCACGGCAACCGGGCGCATGCAGGTGCGCGAGGCGCAGTAAGGGGCGATGCGGGTCTGGGCAAAGGGGCTGATCGGGCTTGGCGGGATTGCGATCCTCGCCACAGCCGGCCTCGTTGGCCTCGATGCCGCCGACCGGGCCTTTCCGCCGCCTCTGCCGGAGGCGAGGCAGGTTTCCGCCGAGGTCTTCGATGCGGAGGGCCGGCTGCTGCGTGCCTTTGCCACGAAGGACGGGCTCTGGCGGCTGAAAACCAGCGCCGCCGATGTCGACCCGCAGTTCGTGCGGATGCTGGTCGCCTATGAGGACCAGCGTTTTTATGCGCATCACGGGGTCGATCCGCAGGCGGTGCTGCGGGCCGCCTATCAGTTCGCCACCCATGGCCGGATCGTCTCCGGCGCTTCGACGCTCTCCATGCAGGTGGCGCGGCTGATCGAACCGCGTGACAGCCGCTCGGTTCTCGCCAAGCTGAAACAGATGGCGCGGGCCCTGCAGATCGAAAAGCGGCTGACGAAGGCCGAAATCCTCGATCTTTACCTGACGCTGGCGCCCTATGGCGGCAATCTGGAAGGGGTGAGGGCGGCAAGCCTTGCCTATTTCGGCAAGGAGCCAAAAAGGCTGTCGATGGCGGAGGCGGCTCTGCTGGTCGCCCTGCCGCAATCGCCGGAAGCCCGGCGGCCGGATCGTTTTCCAGAGGTGGCGCGTGCGGCCCGGCAGCGTGTGCTGAGCCGCGAGCCGGTGTCTGCGGCGGTCGGCGACGGCGAGACGGAGCGGGCGGCGCTGGTTCCTGTTCCGCGCGAACGGCGGCAATTGCCGGCATTGGCCGCGCATCTGGCAGAAGCGGCGCTGCGCAAGGCGCCGAACGAGATCCGGCACGCGACGACGCTCCGGAAACCGATCCAGGAGGGTTTGGAATCGGTCGCAGCATCGGTCGTTTCCACCCTGCCGCCGAAAACATCGCTGGCAATGATCATGGCGGATTCCACCACCGGCGAGATCGTCGGTTCAGTCGGGTCCGCCGATTATTTCGATGCTGCCCGCTCCGGCTGGATCGACATGACGCGCGTGCCGCGTTCGCCGGGTTCGACGCTGAAGCCCTTCATCTACGGCCTTGCCTTCGAGGATGGGCTGGTCGCGCAGGAAACAATCATTGAGGACCGGCCCTCGGATTTTTCCGGCTACCGTCCGCGCAATTTCGACATGAGCTATCAGGGCGATGTGAGCGTCCGCCAAGCGCTGCAATTGTCGCTCAACGTGCCGGCGGTTCGTCTGCTGGAGGGCGTCGGTCCGGCCAAGCTCCTGGTGCGTTTCCGCCGCGCGGAGGTGAAACCCCTCCTGCCGGCGGGCGAGGCGCCGGGGCTGGCGATCGGGCTTGGCGGGGTGGGGCTGACGCTGAAGGATCTCGTGCAGCTTTATGCGGGGCTGGCCAACCAGGGCTGGCCGGTGCTGCTGGGGGACGGGGTGCACGAGGTGCCGAGCCGCGAACCGGCCCAGCCGCTGCTCGATCCCGTTGCCGTCTGGAATGTCACGGATGTGCTCTCCGACGTCCTGCCGCCGCAGGGCGCGCGCAAGCTCGGCATCGCCTACAAGACCGGCACGAGCTACGGTTACCGCGATGCCTGGTCGGTGGGCTATGACGGGCGCTACGTGCTGGGTGTCTGGGTCGGACGGCCGGACAATGGTGCGGTGCCGGGCATTACCGGGTATGGCACCGCCGCCCCCATTCTGTTCGAAGCC
Source organism: Allorhizobium pseudoryzae (assembly GCF_011046245.1). NCBI lineage: Bacteria > Pseudomonadati > Pseudomonadota > Alphaproteobacteria > Hyphomicrobiales > Rhizobiaceae > Affinirhizobium > Affinirhizobium pseudoryzae. The sequence continues at coordinate 1,433,406 of NZ_CP049241.1, read as the reverse complement.
TTTGCCCGCTCCGGCGTGGCGGTGAGCCCGCATCCGTCCGCTCCGCCCGGTGCGCACCGGCTGCCGCTCTCCGAGCTGCCGATCGGCCAGCGGCGCTATGCCGTTACGTCAAGCGGTCTCGTGCGTTCCTCGACACGCGAACCGGCGCCGCAAATCGTCTATCCACCGGAAGGGGCGCGGGTGGATCTCGGCGCGCGCACTGGGCCGGAGATTTCGCCGCTCGTGCTGAAGTTGCAGGGGGGGCGCGCGCCGTTCCGGTGGCTGGCCAATGGCAAGCCGCTGCCGGATCTGTCGCGCAAACGGATTTCCGAATGGGTACCGGATGGCGCCGGCTATTCGACGCTGACGGTGATCGATGCCGTGGGGCGGGCGGCGACCGTGCGGGTCTTTGTCGAGTGACGCTCAGCCCGTGACGCGGGCAATGGCATGGAAGAATGTGCCGGTGACGAGACCCCGCCGGCCGCCGGACAGGCCGATCGGCGTGCCGGTGCCATCGGCGATCGCGGCAAAGGCCTCGTCATGGCCGACATCGATCACCCGCGCATAATGGAATTCGTGGCCGCGGATCGTCTCGCCCGCTTTCCCCATCGGTCCGTCGGCGAGAAGCTTCGCCTGGCGATAGCCGAGATTCATCTTGCGCGTGGCAAAGCTGGTGGAATGCGACAGCAGGCCGGTCATCGCATGGCGGTGGCCCTCGGCATCCTCCAGGCCCTCGCCCAGCACCATGTAGCCGCCGCACTCGCCATGCACCGGCCGCGTTTCGGCAAACCGGGCGAGGCCCTCGCGGAACTCTCGGGCGGCGGAAAGCGTCGCGGCAAACAGTTCCGGGTAACCGCCTGGAAGCCAGCAGGCATCGCAGTGGTCCGGCGGGGCTTCGTTGGCAAGCGGCGAGAACGGCACGAGTTCCGCGCCGGCGGAACGCCAGTGGCGTCCGAGATGCGGATAAAGAAAGGTGAAGGCGGCATCGGAGGCAATGGCGATGCGCTGGCCGGGTGGGGGCAGATGCGCCGCCGTCGAACCGGGGTCCGGTACGATCTCGGTTGCCAGCGAGAGGATCTGATCGAGGTCCAACGAGGTTTCCATCACATCGGCCAGACGATTGATATGGCTCTGGATGGCCGGATGTTCGCTGGCCTGTACCAGGCCGAGGTGCCGTTCGGGCAGCGACAATTCGCCATTGCGCATCACGGCCCCGACCACCGAAAGGCCCACCGCCTCGATCGCCGCCTTCGACAGCCGCACATGCCGTTCGCTGCCGGCGCGGTTCAGCACGACCCCCGCCATCCGGACGGCCGGATCGTAATGCCGGAAACCGACGGCGACCGCGGCCGCCGTCTGGCTTTGGCCGGAGACATCGAGCACCAGCAGAACCGGGATGCCGAGCAGCCGCGCAAGATCGGCGGCAGAGCCGGTGCGGCCCTCGCCGCCTGAAATCCCATCGAACAGGCCCATGGCGCTTTCGATCAGCAACAGATCGGCTCCCTGTGCTGCCTCGGAGAGAAGATGCTGCACCAATTCCGGCTGCATGGCCCAGCTGTCGAGGTTCAGGCCCTCGATGCCGGTGGCGGCGTGATGAAAGCCGGGATCGATATAATCCGGGCCGGACTTGATGCCGCGCACCTTGATTCCCCGCCGGGCGAAGGCGCGCAACAGGCCGATGGTGACGCTGGTCTTGCCGGAACCGGAGCGCGGCGCGCCGATGATGAGGGCTTTGGTCATCCGGCTGCCTCCTTCGGGACCAGCAGCCCGCGCATGCGCACAATCTCGCCGATGACGATGAGCGCCGGGGCGGCGAAGCCCTGCCTTTCGGCCTCCGAAGACAGCGTTCCAAGCGTGGCCGTCAGCAGCCGTTCCTCTTTCGTGGTTGCCGCCATGATGATGGCCGCCGGTGTTTTTGCTGCGCGGCCGCCCTCGATCAGCAGACGGGTGATCGTCGCGAGGTTCTTCAGGCCCATGTAGACGACGATCGGCTCTCCGGTCCGGGCAAGGGCTGCCCAGTCGAGATCGTCCGCCTCGCCGGCGGCATGGCCGGTTGCCAGCGTGATCGCCTTGCTCATGCCGCGCATGGTGGCGGGAATGCGGGTAGAGGCGAGCGCCGCCAGCGCGGAGGTCATGCCGGGCAGGATGCGAAACGGGATGCCGGCCTGGGCGAGCGCCTCCGCCTCCTCGCCGCCCCGGCCGAAGATGAAGGGGTCGCCGCCCTTCAGGCGCAGCACGCGTTTTCCCTGCCGCGCCAGGCGGATCAGGGAGAGCGTGATGTCTTCCTGCGCGGTTGACGGCTTGCCACCGCGCTTTCCGGCATAGATCACCTCGGCCTGAGGCGCGAAGCCCATCACCTCGTCGGAAACCAGCGCGTCATGCACCACCATATCGGCCTTGCCGAGCGCATCGAGCACTTCCAGCGTCAGGTAACGCGGATCGCCTGGGCCGGCGCCGGCCAGCCACACATGGCCCGGAAGAAAGGCGGGCAGGCGTTCAGCCAGAAGTTCGAAGGCGCGGTTTGTCATGCGGATGCCTTTTGCCGATGACGCAAGGTCCTGTCACCGGTATAGAAACGCGTATGGAAGCGGAAATCGCAAACGAGACGGCAAAAGACCTGCGGCGCGGCTGGACCACCGGCACCTGCGCGGCGGCGTCGGCCAAGGCCGCCTGCCTGGCGCTCACCGGTCACGGCTTTCCGGATCTCGTGGAGGTGACGCTTCCCGGCGGCCAGCGGCCCGGTTTTGTCCTGGCGCTGGAGGAACAGGGCGGGGGTTTCGCCCGCGCCGGGATCATCAAAGATGCCGGCGATGATCCCGATGTCACCCATGGTGCGCTGATCATCGTTACTCTGCGGCATGGGGTGGCCGGGGCCGGTATTCGGTTTTTCGCCGGCAATGGTGTGGGCATGGTGACGAGGCCGGGGCTTCCCATTCCACCGGGCGAGCCGGCCATCAACCCGGTTCCGCGCCAGATGATTGCCGCGGCAATTGCCGAAGTGGCGGGCGAGGCGGCGGATTTCGACGTCGAAATCTCCATTCCGGGGGGCGAGGACCTGGCGCAGAAGACGCTCAATCCGCGCCTGGGTATCGTCGGCGGTCTCTCGGTGCTCGGCACGACGGGAATCGTCATTCCGTTTTCCTGCTCGGCCTGGATCCATTCCATCTGGCGCGGCATCGATGTGGCGCGGGCGGAAGGATTGACCCATGTCGCCGGCTCCACCGGCATGACGACGGAAAAGGCCGTGCAGGCGCATCACGCCCTGCCGGACACCGCACTGCTCGACATGGGCGATTTTGTCGGCGGCATGCTGAAATATCTGCGCAAACATCCGGTGCCGAAGGTGACGGTTGCCGGCGGTGTCGCCAAGATCACCAAGCTGTCGCAGGGCATGCTGGACGTGCATTCCAAACGTGGTCTGGCGGATCTGGAGGCGCTGGCCGCCGTTGCGCGCGAGGCCGGTGCAAGCGATGGCCTGATCGGCGCGATCGGTCAGGCCAACACGGTGGCGCAGGCTTTTCAACTGGCCGAGGGCGAGGGGCTGGAGCTTGGCAACCGCATTGCCGCGCGCGCCTGGCAGGTGGCGGCGGGTGCCTTGCACAGCGAGGCGATCGCGCTCGAGATCCTGATCTTCGATCGCGCCGGCAAACTCGTCGGCGAAGCGCCCTTCACCCCGTCGCATCATGCCTCGTCCTTGCCCTTGGGCGAGCGGAAGCGGCGCACGTAATCGGTGCTATAGAGCGCGCTCTCGCGAAAATCCTCCGCTTGCAAGCCGGGACCGACGAAGATCAGCGCCGTGCGCTCGATCGGTTCGGCGGCCACCTGGGCGGCGATGGTGGCGAGCGTGCCGCGCAGGATCTTTTCATCCGGCCAGCTGGCTTTGACGACGATCGCAACCGGGCAATCGGCGCCGTAATGTGGCGTCAGGTCCGCAACGATCTTCTCCAGTGCGTGAATGGCGAGATGGATGGCGAGTGTTGACCCGGTTGCCGCGAAATTCTGAAGCGTCTCCCGCGCCGGCATTTTCGAGGCGCGACCGGAGACGCGGGTCAGGATCAGGCTTTGCGCCACTTCGGGGATGGTCAACTCGCGCTTCAGCGCCGCCGCCGCTGCCGCAAAGGAGGGAACGCCGGGGGTGAGCGTGTAATCGATGCCGAGCCGGTCGAGTCGACGCATCTGTTCGGCGACCGCGCTCCAGACGGAGAGATCGCCGGAATGCAGGCGGGCGACATCTTCTCCGGCGTCGGCGGCGCGCCGATATTCTGCTTCGATCTCGTCGAGGGACAGCGAAGCCGTGTCGATAATCCGTGCATCCGCGGGGCAATAGTCCAAGAGTTCGCGCGGCACGATGGAACCGGCGAAGAGGCAGACCGGGCAGCGGGCGATCAGATCGCGCCCGCGCACCGTGATGAGATCGGCGGCACCGGGGCCGGCGCCGATGAAATGAACCGTCATGCGGCGTCCTCGACATGATCTTCAACGATGGCCAGCGCGCAGGTGACGCCTTGCGAGACGTGGCGGGGACCGAGAAGTTTGGCAGACGCGCCGCCGGCGGCCAGCGCCGCGGCCTCGCAGAAGCTGGAGACACCGGCATGGCCGACACTGTGCGGCGAGACTGTCAACGTGCGGTCGGAGACGGCGTCCATTTCCGCGTCTGTCAGGATGGCGAGATCGAGCCCCAGCCGTTTCGCTGCGTCCAGAAGCCCGGTCTCATCGGCCTTGAGCGCGCCGGTGGCGAGTTTTGCGGGGTACTCTCCCGCCTTGCCGGCGGCGGCGAGGGCCTCGTTGAGCACGGCCATCACGACCTCTGCACTGGTGCCGCGGCGGCATCCGATTCCGGCAATCATCATGGGTTCAATCCTCTGGCTTTGAAAAAATCCATTGCGTGACGGGCATGGCCGGCCGCCAACCGGTCATCCGGCCCACCGGTTCGGCCCGATCGATAGAGAGCCGTGTCAGGCTGCCGCCCCTCGTGGCGTGGGCACTCAGCAGAACCTGCTCCATCTCCAGCGTGACGGCATTGGCAACGAGCCGGCCGCCGGGTTTCAGCGCCGCAAGCGCCGCCTCCAGCACGCCGTCACCACTGCCGCCGCCGCCGATGAAGATGGCGTCTGGCTCGGGCAGTCCGGCGAGTGCCTCCGGCGCTCTGCCTTCGATGAGCTGCAGCGCGGGCACGCCGAAATTTTGCGCATTGCGGCGGATGCGAGCGGCGCGTTCCGGGTGATGTTCGATGGCCATCCCCCGCATTGAGGGGTGCGCCAGCATCCATTCGATGCCGATCGAGCCGGAGCCCGCGCCGATATCCCACAGCAACTCGCCGCGGCGGGGGGAGAGCGCCGAGAGCGTCACCGCGCGGATCTCGCGTTTGGTGATCTGGCCGTCATGCTCGAAAAGGTCGTCGGCCAAGCCGAATCCCAAAGGTAGAACGCGCGCGATGGCGTCTGCCCGAACCTCAAGGGCCACCACATTCAGCGGGTCGATGTCGGTCAGGGAGAAATCGCGAGCAGTGGTGGAGCGGATCAGCTCTCGTTCACCGCCGAGCGCTTCCAGCACGGTGAGCCGGCTCATGCCAAAACCATTGTCTGTCAAAAGCCGTGCCAATTGGGCTGGCCCGTCGGCATCGGCGGTGAGCGCCAAGAGCTTGCGGCCAGGATGCAGCAGCGGGCGGATGAGATCGAGCGCGCGGCCATGCAGGGAGACCGTCTCGATCTCCTGCAAGGCCCAGCCGAGCCTAGAGGCAGCGAGCGAAAAGGCGGATGGCGCGGGATAGACGCGGTAATCCTCTTTGGCCGTCAGGCGCGCCAGCGTCACGCCGACGCCGAAGAAGAACGGATCGCCGGAGGCAAGCACGCAGACCTTGCGGCCCTTCAGGGCCAGAACCGCCTGCATGGCGCTGTCGAAGGGTTGCGGCCAGGGCTCTGCCTCGCCGCGGATCGCATCGCCCGCCAATTCCAGATGGCGTTTGCCGCCGAAGACGAAGTCTGCCTCGGAAATTGCCCGTCGCGCCAACTCGCCCAGTCCGGCCAGGCCATCTTCGCCGATGCCGACGATGGACAACCAGGGTTCACCGGATAGAAGAGGGGATGATGATTCAGGAGCCATGATGAACGCCTCCATTCTCATTCTGGGCGGCACGACGGAAGCCCGGCAGTTGGCGGAGCGCCTTGGCGAGACCGGGCGCTTTCGGCTGCAGCTTTCGCTCGCTGGTCGCACGAAAGCGCCGGCCCGCCAGCCGGTGCCGGTGCGCATCGGCGGCTTCGGGGGTGCGGAGGGCCTTGGCCGTTATCTCATGGGGCAGGGGTTCGACCTGCTGGTGGATGTCACGCATCCCTATGCGGCGCAGATCTCCGCCAATGCCGCACGGGCGGCCATTCTCACCGGTATTCCGCTGATCGCCTTGCGCCGTCCCGGATGGGAGCGGCAGGCAGGTGACTGCTGGCGGGAGGTGGAGAGCGTCGAGGCGGCGGTGGCCGCGCTCGGAGAGGCGCCGCGCCGGGCCTTTCTGGCGCTGGGACGCCAGGAATTGCTGCCCTTCGAGGCGGCGCCGCAGCATGCCTATCTGGTGCGCAGCGTCGATCCAGTGGAGCCGCCGCTCGTTCTGCCTGCGGTTACCTATCTCACGGCCCGCGGCCCCTTCGAGGAGGTGGATGAGCGGGCGCTTCTGACCGGTCACGGCATCGAGGCCATCGTCTGCAAGAATTCCGGCGGTTCGGCGAGCTATGGCAAGATCGCAGCAGCGCGGGCGCTGGGCATCGAAGTCATCATGATCCGCCGCCCGCTTCTGCCGGACGTTCTCGCCTTTCAGACGCTGGATGACCTCGTGTGCCATGTGGATCAGGCCTTTCCTGCGGCGGACTTACCCCAGGAGCGCGGCGAATAGACGAGCGGGCGGTTGCCCTCGCGCTCGATCAGCCGCGTCTCCGTCGAGCCGACGATGATGCAGGTCGCCATATCGGCCATCTCGGATCGGGCCTCCGACAGCGGCACCACGGCGATCTTCTCGTCGGGACGACCGGCGGCGCGGCCAAAGATCACCGGAACCGTGCCTGGCAGATGGGCGCGCAGAATGTCGAAGGCCTCTGTCAGCTGGTGGGGCCGGGCCTTGCTGACCGGATTGTAGAAGGCCATGACGAAGCCGGCCTCTGCCGCTGCGATCAGCCGCTTTTCGATCACCGACCAGGGTTTGAGATTGTCGGAGAGTGAGATGGCGCAGAAATCATGCCCCAGCGGTGCGCCGGCCTTTGCCGCGACCGAGAGCATGGCGGTGACGCCCGGCACGACGGAGAATTCGATCGCGCGCCACTCGGAAGGGCCATTGTCGATCGCTTCGCAGACGGCAGCGGCCATGGCAAAGACGCCGGGATCACCGCCGGAGACGACGCAGACCTTTCCCCCAAGCGCCGCAAGCGTCAGAGCTGCCCCGGCGCGGGACAGTTCCTCGCGATTGTCGGAGGCGTGGCGGCGCTGGTCAGGCCGGAGCTCCAGCCGGTCCACATAGGGGCCGTAGCCGAAGAAATCGCTGGCCTCGGCAACAGCGGCGAGCGCTTCCGGCGTCACCTGCTGCGGGCTGCCGGGGCCGAGGCCGACGACGGTGAGCTTGCCCGTCATGCCGGCACTCCCTGCGGGCGGCCCTTCCAGCCGGGTACCAGCACCAGCGAAAAGTAAGGGGCGGGCATGGTTTCGTCGCGGTCGCACAGCGGCATGGCGTGGCCGGTCGGCATGGTGCCGCGTTCCACATAGATCGCGCCGTCGAGTTTTCCCGTGGCGGCAAGCGCCCGGCGGATCTTTGGTAGGTTGCGGCCAACCTTCATGATCACCGCGCCATCGGTGCCGGCAAGCCGCGCCGTCAGCGCCTCTTCCGGCAGCGTGCCCGGCAGCACGCTCAGGATATCGTCGCCCTGCACCAGCGGCAGGCCGGCCAGCGACCAGCAGCCGGACATGGCGGTGACGCCCGGAATGACTTCGGCCGGAAAATGCGGCGCAAGCCGCAGATGCAGGTGCATGTAGGAGCCGTAAAACAGGGGGTCGCCTTCGCTCAGGACCGCGACATTGCGCCCGGCCTGCAGATGCACCGCGATCTCCGCCGCCGACTGGTCGAAGAAGCCGTCGATCGCGCGTTTGTAGCTGTCGGTCTCCTTGTCCTCCTCCACCGTCACCGGATAGACGAGCGGCAGTTCGAGGATATCGGCGCGCAGATGGGCGTCCACGATGGTGCGACCATTGCCGCGGGCGCCGCGCTTGGCAAAGAAGGCCAGCACATCAGCCGCATTCAGCGCCTTGACGGCCTTCAGCGTCAGAAGCTCCGGATCACCGGGGCCGGTGCCGACGCCATACAGCTTTCCAGGGGAGATCTCGCTCACAGGCCGGCCCTCGCCAGCGCATTGACGGCGGCTGCCGTCATGGCCGAGCCGCCCATGCGGCCTTTGACGATGGCGTAGGGGATGCCGTGCCGGCTTTCCGCCAACGCTTCCTTGCTTTCCGCAGCGCCGACGAAACCGACCGGCATGCCGATGATCGCCGCCGGCTTCGGGCAGCCACGATTCAGCATTTCGAGCAGGTAAAAAAGCGCGGTCGGCGCATTGCCGATGGCAACCACCGCGCCTTCCAGTTTTTCCGCCCAGAGTTCCAAGGCGGCGGCCGAGCGGGTATTGCCGACCGTCTTTGCCAGGTCCGGCACCTGCGGGTCGCGCAGTGTGCAGATCACCTCGTTCTTCGCCGGAAGGCGGGCGCGGGTGACGCCATGTGCCACCATCTGCGCATCGCAAAAGATCGGCTTTCCGGCGAGAAGGGCTGCGCGGGCGGCGCTGACGAAACCGGGAGAGAATTCGAACTGGTGCGCTGCCTCCACCAGGCCGCAGGCATGGATCATGCGGATCGCGACATCCGCCTCCTCCTCGCTGAAGCGGGAGAGATCCGCCTCCGCGCGGATGATGGCGAAGGATTTGGCGTAGATCGCATCGCCCTCGCGGATATAGTCGTAGGTCGTCATCATGATCCTTCAGGCAAGCGCCGCCGCGATCCGCTCAGGACCCAGGCGTCGCAGACAGTCACGGCTCGTTTCCCCCGGCTGGCGTTCCAGACGCAGCAGCGCGGAAAGGGCGGAGAGAGCCGCAGCTTCCGTTTGGGGGAAAAGCCGTTTGGCGGGGGTATCGGTGGTTTTGCCGTCGATGACAAGATGCGTTGCGTCGTCGGTGCCGGCAAAAACCAGGGTGGCGGCGGTGGGATGCGCACAGGCCTTCAGGCAGCCGGAGAGATGCAGACGCAGCGAACCGTCGAAAAGCTCGCCTGACTCTTCGGCGGCAAAACGGCCGAGCGCATGGGTGTCCAATCGCGCCGACTGGCAGGACGGCGCGCCGGGGCAGGCATCGATCTGGCGCAGCGGATCGTGTTCGTCGGTGATGAAGCCATGGGTCTTGGCCGCTGTCTGCAAAGCCGCGCAGGTCTCACCTGAACCGAAAGCCAGCAGCGTATGCTCTGCCGCCGGCTTGATGCTTTCGATGCCGCACCGTCTGGCATGATCCGCAAAGGCTGAAAGCTGCCGGGACTGGATCTGACCGAAGGGCAGAGCGACACGGAGCGCACACTGCCCGTCCTCCAACTCGAAGAGGCCGAAGGCATCGTGATGGGATGGCGAGAGCGAGGGCGGTGAGGCTTCCAGCACGCGGGAAACCGTTTCCGGCAGGCGGCCCGGGTCGATGTCCCGGCCACGGGTGCGGGGGCCGAGGGCGGCAAGGTGAGCCAGCAGCGCCGCCACGCAATCCGCCGCCTCATTCTCCTGCACGAAACCGATGGCACGGCCCTGATCTGCGGTGCCGCCGAGAAGGATGTGCCATCCCGTGCGGCCATCGTTTTCGGCCGCCACCAGCCGGATATCGGCCAGCAGACCGTCCAGCCGGATCAGGCCGCGCGTTTCGATGACCACGGAGAGCTTGGGGGCCAGGCTCCCGCGCAGGTCTTGTGCGCGGGCCATGATCTCCAGACCGAGCGGTCGTGGATCGACATCTGTCGTGGGATCAAGCCCGGCGAGCGGCGTCCATTCCACTGCAAGGCCTTCGCGCAGCGGCAGGGCGAGGCTGCGCACATCCGCCTCCAGCGCGGCAGCTGAAGCCGGGGTCAGGCCGCGGATCTGCAGGTTGCCGCGGGCGGAGATATCGATCATGCCATTGCCATGGCGCTCCGAGAGGCTGCAGAGCGTCGCAAGCTGGACGGGCGAAATCGGCTCGATCAGGGCGACACGCGACAAATAACCATCGCCGGTCAGCATCGGTGCATCAAGCGCCGGGCAGGCGCCGCGGGCGAGCGAGTTGACGGGGAGCGGGGAGGAGACGGTCATCGGCGACCTCCCGTCCGGGCCTTCGCCTGGGCAAAACCATGGAGCATTTCCAGGTCGCGATCGACCGAATTGCGGCGCGGCTGCCAGAGGCCCCGGCGGCGGGCCGACATCAGCCGTTCGGCAATGGCGCGGGCCGCTTCAGGGTTCTGCTCCAGCACGAAATCGCGCACCCGTTCATCGGCGACATAGGCATCGAAAACCGCCTCGATCAGGCTGTGCGGCACAGCATTGGTGGTTTCGGCAAAACCGACGAGCCGGTCCACCGTTTCGGCAAATTCCGCAGCACCGCGCGGGCCGTGGCGCATCTGGCCGGTGATGAAGCGCGGATTGACGGCGCGGGCGCGCACCACGCGCGTCACGGCTTCCGTCACCGAGCGGGCGCGAGGCTTCTGTGGATCGGTGGTATCCAGCGCAATCAGATCCGCCTTGCCACCGAGCGCTGCGACGGCTGCGGCAAACCCGCCGATAAAGGCGACATCGCCCGAACCATCCAGCAGGTCTCGGCCCGGATCGTCGCCGGTATGCACGAGAAGATCGGCGGTGCGGATGCGTTCGGCAAAGGCATCGCCTGCCGCATGACCTTCGCCGTCGGCGCCGCCAAAGGCATGGCTGGTCATGGCGAGATAGGCTTGGCCCAGCTCTTCGCGTGCCTGCCAGTTGCCGGCGGTGAGTTTTTCCTCGATGCCGGCGCCATAGGTGCCGGGGGCCGAACCGAAGATGCGGGCCGGGACGCTGCCTTCGCTGCGGGCCGTTTCCGCCAGTGGATTGTCGCCGTCGGCCTCCTCGCGCGCCGCAATCGACCGGGTGGCGGCATCGAGCAGCGTGATCAGCGAGGGGAACATGTCGCGGAACAGGCCGGAGATGCGGAAGGTGACATCGACGCGGGGGCGACCAAGCTGCGCGGGAGCCAGAACCTCGATGCCGGTGACCCGGCCGGTCGCGGCATCCTGCACAGGCTTTGCTCCCATCAGTGCCAGTCCCTGCGCCACTTCCTCGCCGCCGCTGCGCAGCGTCGCACTCCCCCAGAGATCGATCACCAGGCTCTTCGGCCAGTCGCCGTGATCCTGCATGTAACGGCGGATCACCTCGTCGGCGGCCAGTCGGCCCAGCTCGAAGGCGGTCGGCGTCGGCATGGTGCGCGGGTCGGAGGCATAGAGATTGCGGCCGGTCGGCAGCACGTCGAGACGCCCGCGCGCTGGCGCGCCGGACGGGCCGGGGCGGATATGACGCCCGTCCAGGGCTGCCAGCAGAGCGGCGCGCTCGGCGTCGGCACTCTCCAGTCGCAGCGGATTGGTTTCGCCCTCCTCGGACCGGCCAAACACGTGCTGGCCATCCTTGATGGCGAAATCCTTGAGGTCGCAGAGGAAGGCGTCGATACGGGCAAGCGCGGTGTCCGGGTCGGCGTCGCGGGAAATGCCGGCTTCCGAGGCGAGCCCGGTTTCTTCCGCCGTGTCCACGATGAGTTTCGCCAGGCGGTCGCGGCGGCGACGATCCAGCCCATCGGCCTGGGCATATTCATCCACCAAGAGTTCCAGCCGCTGCTGGGCCGGCGACAGGCCGGCGCTTGCCAGAACCGGTGGCAGGTGGCCGATGGTCAGCGCCGCAATCCGCCGTTTGGCGACCGCCGCCTCGCCGGGATTGGAGACGATGAAGGGATAAAGCACCGGCAGACTTCCGGTGACGATCTCCGGAAAACAGTCTTTCGACAGCGCCACCGTCTTGCCTGGCAGCCATTCCAACGTGCCGTGCGCGCCGACATGGATGATGGCCTGCGCCTGAAGCTCGTTCCGGAGAAAGGCGCCGAAGGCGACGAGCGCATGGCACGGCGGACGGGCGGGATCGTGATAATCCGTGCGCCGATCGGCTTCGCGGCCACGATCCGGTGCCAGTGCCACGGTGACGTTCCCGAAACGCACGGCGCGGAACCGGAAAAATCCGTCCCGGCATTGTTCGTCGGCTAATGGGTCGTCCCATGTGTCTTGCAGGGCCTGGCGCGACACTTCGGGAAGGCTGTCGAGATAAGCGGTATAATCGGTGGCGCGAAAACTTTCGGTTCGGCGCAGCAGCCGGTCCATCAGGTCCGCCGCCGTATCGGGAATGTCGGAGACCTCATAGCCTTCGGCCTTCAGATCGCGCAGCATCTGCAGCACGCTTTCCGGCACGTCGAGGCCGACCGCATAACCGGTGCGGCCATCGGCACCCGGATAATCCGGCATCAGGATGGTGAGCCGGCGTTCCTGCCGCGGCGTCGCGTAAAGATCGAGATGTTTGCAAATGCGTTCAGCGGTCGCCTCGACCCGATCGGGCTCCGGGCGGTTGGCGAAACCGGTGAAGCCGAAGTCCGCCGTTGCCTCGCGTTCGGCCTTGAAGGAGAGCGTGCCGGCCAGAATGCGGCCGTCCAGTTCAGGCAGCACCACATGCATGGCGAGATCGGAGGGCCCAAGCCCGCGTCTCCCTTCCGCCCAGGCCTGCCGTTTGGTAGTGGCAATCACCGCCTGGAACACCGGAACGCCCAGCACATCGAACAGGGTTTGTCCGTCGAGCTCTGCATTGCTGGCAAAGGCGGTCGTGGTGATGAGGGCTGCCGGTTTCAGAGGGGCAAGCGTGTCGCGCAGCTCTGACAGGATCGCTGCCTCCTTGAGGCCCGGCACGAAGACCGGCAGAACGGCCAGGCCGCGCGCCTCGAGCGCCCGTGTCAGCGCATCAATGGGCGCGATGTCGCTGGCCAGCAGCATGGAGCGGTAGAAGAGAAGCGGCAGCAGCGGTTTTTCCCCGCGCGCCTTCATCGCTTCGTCCAGGGAAACCACACCCGTTTCCGGCCGGTAGAAGCCCAGCTTCGGGACGTCCATCGCGGGGGCAAGCGGTGCCAAGGCCTCGCCGCAGATTTTGGTCGTCAGTCGTCGAACGAGCCGGTCGAGATTATCCGGCCCACCGGCACGAAACAGCGCGAGAGCGGCCTGGATTTCCTGGAGTTCAACGGTCGAGGCGGCTTCCAACCGGTCGTCGCGCTCGCTGCATTCGCCGGGCAGGAGGTATAGGGGAATGTTCTGCTGCCGCGCCAGCCGTGCCAGTTCGTCCACGCCGTAACGCCAGCGGTCATAACCGCCGAGCACCCTCACGAGGATCAGTCTGGCGTGGCGCGCCACCTTGTCGATCCACAGATCGACCGACATCGGATGGCGGAGATCGGACAGCTGGGCAAGCCTGAGCGACAGCGGGTTGGCCCGAAGCTGGCTTCCCAGCCTTCCCCAGGCGCCCGCAATGCCGTTCAGGTCGCTGTCGGTAAAGGACAGCACCACCACATCGCCCGGCGTCTGGTTCAGATCGACCGGCTCGATCAGATCGTCGAGCGACGAGGATGTGGTGGCGAGGATGTGCATCAGGCGGCCAGCAGTCTGCCGATCTTTTCGGCGTCGATGCCCTTTTCGCCGATCACGACGAGGCGCGAGCGGCGGGTTTCGTCCGTTCCCCAGGGGCGGTCGAAGTAATGGTTCACGCGCGGGCCGACGGCCTGCACCAGAAGCCGCATCGGCTTGCCGGCCACTTCCACATAGCCCTTGATGCGCAGCACCTTTTCCGCATCCGTCACAGTCTGGATGCGCTGGCTGAGCGCTTCCGGGCTTGTGATGGCCGGGATGTCCAGCACGAAGCTGTCGAAATCATCGTGCTCGTGATCCAGCTCATCATCGTGGTGGGTCTTGCGGTTTTCGATATCGTCTTCGACCGCCAGGCCAAGTCCGATGAAGATAGCCGGGTCGATCGCGCCGTTTTCCGCATTCACGATGCGAACCGCACGCGGCAGGTGGTCTTCCACATGGGCGCGGGCTCTGTCGAGGCCGGCGGCATCCAAGAGGTCCGCCTTGGTGAGGATGACGAGATCGGCGCAGGCGATCTGGTCTTCGAAAACCTCTTCCACCGGGTCATCGTGATCGAGCGACTGGTCTTGCGCCCGCTGGGCGTCAAGCGCCTCCAGATCATCGGCGACGCGGCCTTCGGCGAGCGCCAGGCCGTCCACCACTGCCACCACGCCATCGACCGTGACGCGGCTTTTCACGCTCGGCCACTGGAAGGCTTGAACCAGCGGCTTCGGCAGGGCAAGGCCGGAGGTTTCGATCAGGATGTGATCGACCTTCTGTTCCATCGCCAGGATCTTGTCGATCGCCGGCACGAAGTCATCGGCGACAGTGCAGCAGATGCAGCCATTGGCCAGCTCGATGATATTGTCTTCCGGGCAGTTTTCTATGCCGCAGCTTTTCAGGATCTCGCCATCGATCCCGACATCGCCGAACTCGTTGACGATCACGGCAAGCCGCTTGCCCTGAATGGTCTGCAGCGCATTGCGCAGCAGGGTCGTCTTGCCGGCGCCGAGAAAGCCGGTGACGACAGTGCAGGGCACGCGGGTGAGCGATTGGGTCATGATGCGGTCCTTCAGGTCTTGTTCGTCGTGGAATGCGGGATGGGATTGAGCGGCGGCATGCGGGCAATCATGCCGCGTTTCAGCGTGTCGGGCCGGCCCTTCCAGGGCATCAAACCATCGGTGGACAGGCTCAGCAGGCGGGCGCCTTCGAGCAGATCCTCGGCGGCATCCGTCGTCAGGTCGCCAAAGACATAGGACCAGCCGTCGGCGCTCTGGATGCTGGCGCTGAGGGCACGTTTGCAGTTGGCGAGGCACGCCACGGCGCGGATCTCGACACCTTGCGCGGACATTGCTTTTGCCCGCTCGGCCAGGATCGCGCCATCGCGCGGCGCGTCGATCGCTTCCGCGCCGCTGCGGCAGGTTTCGCAGACATGGATGATCACGCGCGCGGTCGTCTCCGCATCGGTCTGTCGCTGGTCGTGTCGTGCCGTAAGATCCAAAATCCACCCCGAGTGTTGATCGTCATGGGGTGCTTGCCACGACGGATCAGACGACCCGCATGGTTCAAAAACGTCCCTTCCGGAGCACCCCGCCCGGCTGGACTTTCCTTCCTCAACGGCAGGTCTCCTGGCTCGCGGTTCGTGGCCCGGACGCCGCCTTCCCGAAGTTCGCGCTTCAGTGGCATTGTGCGCCGGACGTTCCGCCTCGTAAATCCAAGGCGGTGGCCGCTTACAGTTGCGGGGGCAGCCGTGGTTTAGGTCGATAACCGCACCACGTTCCCTCTTAGCTTTCCCCGTTGCCGGGAAAAGACCGTTGCAGGGTTCACTATGCGTTTGGCGGAGCCCGTGTCAATGCCGCATTGCCGCGGGTGCGCTTTCGACTATAGTCCGCCGCTCGATAAAACGACCCGAGGAGAGGCCCCTTGAAGGAGATCGACGAGAGCGTGGCAGACCGCCACCGCCGCAAGATGGAAAACCGCAAGGCGGTGCAGGATGCGGAAGTCGCGTCCAAAACCATCGAAAAGGGCTTGCTGATCGTCAATACCGGTCCGGGCAAGGGCAAGTCGACGGCCGCCTTCGGCCTTGCGCTGCGCATGCTGGGGCATGGGCGAACGGTTGCCGTCGTGCAGTTCATCAAGGGCGCCTGGGATACGGGCGAGCGCGTGGCGCTGGAGGCGTTTGGCGATCGCGTGCTGTGGCACACGATGGGCGAGGGGTTCACCTGGGACACGCAGGACCTGAAGCGGGATGTGGCCGCCGCCGAACGGGCCTGGGAGAAGGCGAAGGAGATGATGGCACGGCCGGAGGTCGGGCTTCTGATCCTCGATGAGCTCAACATCGCGCTGCGCTATGATTATCTCGATCTCGACACCGTGCTTGCCGATCTTAGGGCGCGCCGCGAGGATCTGCATGTCATCGTCACCGGGCGCAACGCCAAGCCGGCGTTGATCGAGGCTGCCGACATGGTGACCGAGATGACGTTGGTGAAACACCATTTCAAGGCGGGCGTGAAGGCGCAGGCGGGGATCGAGTTCTAATGTCGCAGCAGCCCGCCAAGGCCCTGATGTTCCAGGGCACCGGCTCAGATGTCGGGAAGTCGCTGATCGTGGCGGGCCTGGCGCGGGCCTTCACCCTGCGCGGGCTGACGGTGCTGCCGTTCAAGCCGCAGAACATGTCGAACAATGCCGCCGTCACCGCCGATGGCGGCGAGATCGGCCGGGCGCAGGCGCTGCAGGCGCGAGCCGCGCGGGCGGCCCTCTCCGTGCACATGAACCCAGTTCTCCTGAAGCCGCAGAGCGAGGTCGGCGCGCAGCTCGTCGTGCAGGGCAAAGTGGAAGGCAATGCCAAGGCTGCCGAATACCAGGAGATCAAGGCGCGCCTGATGCCGCGGGTGCTCGAAAGTTTCGAGCGTCTGAAGGCTGAGGCCGATCTGGTGCTGGTGGAAGGCGCGGGCAGTGCCTCGGAGGTGAACCTTCGCCGCAACGATATCGCCAATATGGGGTTTGCCCGCGCCGCCGATGTTCCGGTGGTGCTGATCGGCGATATCGACCGCGGCGGCGTGATTGCCAGCCTTGCCGGCACGAAGACGGTGCTGGACCCGGAAGACGCGGCGATGATCCGCGGCTTCATCGTCAACCGTTTCCGTGGCGATCCGAGCCTGTTCGACGAGGGCATGCGGATGGTGGAAGGGTTCACCGGCTGGAGCCCGATTGGTCTCTTGCCGCATTTTGCCGAGGCCGTGCGGCTGCCGGCAGAAGATGCGCTGGCGCTGAATTCCGCAGCACCCGCGAAGCCCGGCGCAAGGATCCGCATCGCCGTGCCGATCCTGCCGCATGTCTCGAACTTCGATGATCTCGATCCGCTGGATGCCGAACCGGCGGTGGAGCTTGTCCGGGTGCGGCCGGGCGGCGTGCTGCCGGCGGATGCCGATCTCATCCTGCTGCTCGGCTCCAAGGCAACGATTGCCGATCTGAGGGCGCTGAAGGGTGCCGGCTTCGATATCGATATCGCCGCGCATCTTCGACGGGGAAAACCGGTGCTCGGCCTTTGCGGCGGCTTTCAAATGCTGGGACGGAGCGTGGCAGACCCGGACGGGATCGAGGGTCCAGCCGGTGCCGTCGAAGCCGGGCTCGGTTTCCTGGATGTCGAGACGCGGCTGACCGGTGACAAACACCTGGTGGCGGTGACGGGCAAGACCTCGGACGGGAATTCGTTTGCCGGCTATGAAATGCATGTGGGCGAGACGTCCGGGCCGGATTGCGCGCGCTCCTTTGCCGTCATCGCCGGGCGTGCGGAAGGGGCTGTGTCCGCGTCAGGTCTGGTGTCGGGCACCTATGTGCACGGGCTGTTTGCCGATGACCGCCAGCGCTCCGCCTGGCTGACGCGCCTCGGCGGCGAGGTCTCGCGACTTAATTACGAACAGGGCGTGGAAGAGGTGTTGGACCGACTGGCGGCGCATCTGGAGCGCCATCTTGATCTCGACCGGCTGCTCACCATAGCGCGGTAAAGCCATCCGCCAGCAGGCCGAAGAGCACGATCAGCAGCAGGTCCGCGACGCGCGAGAGGCTGAGCGCCCGGCGGATGTCGGCGGCGGTTGCCTCCCGACGTCCGCCTTCGCCCATCACGTGATCCTCAACCAGCACTCCGCCATAGATGCGCGGGCCGGCAAGGCCGAGACCGAGCGCGCCGGCCATGGCAGCCTCCGGCCAGCCGGCATTCGGCGACTTGTGTTTGCCCGCATCGCGGCGCACGGCGGCCCAGGCATTGCGCGGCGAGGCGCCGGGCACCAGGCAGGCCGCGGCGATGAAGAGGAGTGCGGTCAGCCGCGAGGCCGGCAGGTTGACGAGGTCGTCGAAGCGGGCGGCGGCCCAGCCAAAGGCGCCGTAGCGGGCGTTTCTGTGGCCGATCATGCTGTCGGCGGTGTTCGTTGCCTTGTAGAGCGCGGCACCCGGCAGGCCGAGCAGCCCCAGCCAGAGGGCCGGCGCGGTGATGCCGTCGGAAAAGTTTTCAGCGAGGCTTTCGATCGCGGCCCGGCTCACGCCCGCCTCGTCCAACTGGTCCGGATCGCGCCCGACGATCATCGAGACCGCCTTTCGGCCCCCGTCCAGTCCGCCGGTTTCCTGCCCCTCGGCCACGGCGCGGACATGATCCTCCAGGCTTTTCTGGGCGATCAGGCTGGAGGAGAGGACGGCGAGCACGATCAGGCCGAAGGGAAGCCAGAGCACGGAGCGTTCGATGACAAAGGACACGATAAGTGTCGCCAGAAGCAGCAGGACAAAGGCAATAACCCCGTTTCGCTTGCGGGTGGGAAAGTCGAGGTCCAGCCGGTTCAGGCGCCGCTCCAGCCGGTCGATCAGCGTCCCGATCCACATCACCGGATGGCCGATGCGATCCACGAGCCATTGCGGATAACCGACAAGCCGTTCAATAACGAGCGCGAGGAAGGCAAGAGAGAAGGCCATGAGCGGAACCGGCGAGAGAGAAGAGCGGCAGATGGCGCCTGTCATGCACAGAATCGAGCATGGCGGCAACCTGAGGCGGGCGGAAAGCCTGTTTCCGACGGCGCCACGGCCATGGATCGATCTCTCCACCGGCATCAATCCGCATGCCTATCCGGTGCCGCCGCTGGCGCCCGAAGCCTTTTCCCGCCTGCCGGAGCCGGATGATCTGGCAAGGCTGAAGGACATTGCGGCCAAGATTTATGGCGCCGCTTCAGCCGATCAGATCGCCGCTGCGGCTGGCACGCAGATCCTGGTGCCGCTCCTGATCGAGGCGCGGTTCGGCAGCTTTACTCCGGATGGAAAGACGGCGGCCATCCTGTCGCCCACCTATGCCGAGCATGCGCAGATGGCGCGGCTGGCCGGCTTTGCTGTTCGGGAGACGCAGGATCTGGCGGATCTCTCTGCCGCGGACCTGGCGATCGTTGTCAATCCCAACAATCCTGATGGTCGGCTGATTGCGCGGGATGAGCTGCTCTCCCTTGGCCGGCATCTTGCGGCCAAGGGCGGTCTGCTGGTGGTCGATGAAGCCTTCATGGATGTGCTGGCGCCGGGAGCCTCGGTTACGGATAGTGTTCACGAGGGGCTCGCGGTGCTCCGCTCCTTCGGCAAGTTTTACGGGTTGGCCGGCGTACGGCTTGGTTTTGCCGTGACGAGCGCAGCGGTGGCCGCACGGCTTTCGGCCCGGCTCGGCCCCTGGGTCATTCCCGGCCCGACGCTCGCCATCGGGCTTGCGGCGCTTGGCGACCGCAACTGGCAGGCGGAAATGCGCCTCAGGCTGAACCGCAAGGCTGCTGAGCTTGATCGGCTGCTTTCCGCGGCTGGGCTGACTGTCGTCGGCGGTACATCGCTCTTCCGATACGTGCGGCATCCACAGGCGCAGCGCCTGTTCCGGCATCTGGGCGAGGCCGGCATTCTGGTGCGGCGGTTTGCCGAACGGCCGGATTGTCTGCGCATCGGCTTGCCACGACCGCCGGAGTGGAAACGGCTGGAAAAGGCCCTTTGCTCAGAAATTTGGCACGTTTAAAGCCTGCAGGAAAGATTTGCATTCTGCCGATGCTGGGATAGGGTCGGGCCAGTCTTGAATTGTCGCATGCAGGTGAACCCCATGTCCGTAAACAGCAATCTTCCGCAGATCTTCGATGCCGTCGCTAGAAAAAGGGAGGTGTTCACGGAGCTGGCTGACCGCGTCTGGGCAACGCCCGAGACCTGCTACATGGAAGAGGAATCGGCCGCCGCTCACCGGGAAATGCTGGAGACGCAAGGGTTTCGCATCACCGAAAACGTCGCAGATATCCCGACGGCGCTGATCGGCGAGGCGGGCGAGGGCGGCCCGGTGATTGCCTTCCTCGGTGAATATGATGCGCTGGCAGGCCTCAGCCAGAAAGCCGGTGTCGCTGAGCACGAACCGCTGACCGCCGGCGCCAACGGCCATGGCTGCGGTCACAATCTTCTCGGCTCCGCCTCGCTTCTCGCGGCGACCGCCGTGAAGGACTGGCTGGAGGCGACCGGCACGCCGGGGCGTGTGCGCTATTACGGTTGCCCGGCGGAAGAGGGCGGTGCGGCAAAAGCCTTCATGGTCCGCTCCGGCGCCTTCGAGGATGTCGATATCGCCATCTGCTGGCATCCGAGCAATTTCGCCGGCGTGCAGCGCGAAACCTCGCTTGCCAATTGCCGGATCGATTTCACCTTTACCGGTCGGTCCTCACATGCCGCCGCCAGCCCCGAGCTTGGCCGCAGCGCGCTCGATGCGGTGGAGTTGATGAATGTCGGCGTCAACTATCTGCGCGAACACATGCACCAGGAATGCCGCATCCATTACGCGCTGCTCGATGCCGGCGGCATTTCGCCGAATGTCGTGCAGGCGCATGCCAAGGTGCGCTATGTGGTGCGCGCGCCGGAGCTTGCCGGGCTCTTCTCCCTGATAGAACGGGTCAAGAAAGTGGCCGAGGGGGCCGCGCTGATGACCGAGACGAAGGTGGAGCACACAATCCTCTCCGGCGTTTCCAACCTCATCGTCAACACGCCGCTGATGGATGTGATGCAGGATGTCTGGCAAAGCATGGGCGCGCCGGACTATGACCGTGAGGATATCGCCTTTGCCGAAGCGATCCGCGCGACGCTGAGCAAGGAAGACATCGCCGCCAGCTGGGCGCAGGAAAGGCTGGAAGAGCGTGACGTGCCGCTCGCCGATTTCATTTTGCCCGCCCATAACGAGGTGCGCCAGATGGGTGGCTCGACGGATGTCGCCGATGTCAGCTGGGTTGTGCCGACCGTGCAGGCCTATGGCCCGACGCTGGCGATCGGCACGCAGCTTCACACCTGGCAGGTGGTGGCGCAGGGGAAAAGCGGTATCGCCCACAAGGGCATGATTGCGACCGCCAAGGCCATGGCGGCGACCGGTCTTGCTGTTCTGCAGAGCGAACAGTTGCGGGAATCGGCCTGGGCCGATCTCAAGCGCCGCCTCAAGGGCCAGGCCTATCGCAGCCCGATCCCGGCCGGCACCGAGCCGCCGGTGGAGGCGATGGGCGGGCGCCGCCGGGCCGGCTGACCCGGTTCACGTCTTCGTTTCAGATCATCGACCGCCCGCAGCTCCAACGGGCTGCGGATGGTCGTGGGCATTGCGACAGGTCCTGCCCCCCCTGCTCCATGCCGGTGAAGAGCCTTCCCGTCGCCGAGATTGTTGCTTGCCCGACAGCCGGAAGGGTTTGAGGTGATTGCAGCTTTCGATGCATTGCCTATATCTGTGCGCATGCTGGATCTCCTTTCTGCCTACTGGCCGCACATCGTTTTCGTTCTGTCGGTCCTGATGGGGGCAACGGCTGCCATTCACGTTGCCATGACGAAGGAGGAGGTCCGTTCGGCGATCGGCTGGGTCGGCGTCATTCTCCTCTCTCCCATCGTCGGCGCCCTTCTCTACCTGTTTGCCGGCATCAACCGCATTCGCCGCAAGGTCGTGTTCAATCAGCGCCGGTTGAAGAACAAGGCGTTTGGTCCGCATGCCGCCTCCTTCGACGTCGGGGACGATCGGGTGGCGAGCGAGTTCGGCCGCCGTTTCCTCGCCATGAAGACGCTGGGGGATCGGGTGTCGCGCTGGAGCATCACGTCCGGCAACCAGATCGACCTGCTCGATGGCGGGGATGCCACGTTCCGGGCGATGCTGGAGGCGATCGGCAATGCGCAGCGCAGCATCCTGCTGGAAACCTATATCTTCGACCGCGATCGCATCGGTCGCCGTTTCGTCGAGGCTCTGTCGGCGGCGGTCGACCGGGGTGTCGAAGTGCGGGTACTCGTCGATGCCGTCGGCGCCCGGTATTCTGTCCCGAGCGTTCTTGGCATGCTGCGCGAGGGCGGCGTGACCGTCGATGTCTTCAACGGCAATGTCATCATGGGTCTGCGATTGCCCTACGCCAATCTGCGGACGCACCGGAAGATCATGATCGTTGATGGGAGCGTGGCGTTTACCGGCGGCATGAACATCCGCGAAGCCTTCTCCCGCGAGTTCGAAGGAGAGGCCTGCGCGATCGATACGCACTTCCGGCTGAAAGGGCCGCTGGTGGCAGACCTTTTCGCGGTGGCGGCGGAAGACTGGAATTTCGCCAGCGGCGAGCTTCTGGTCGGCGATGCCTGGCAGGTCGGGTCGCCCGAGCGTTTACCCGATGACCCCATGCTAGCGCGCGTCGTGGCATCGGGGCCGGATAAAAGCGTGGAAACCAACCACAAGATGCTGATGGGGGCGTTTTCGGTCGCCCGCTCCTCGATCCGCATCGTCTCACCCTATTTCCTGCCGGACCGGGAATTGATCAGCGCGCTGGCGACGGCAGCGCGGCGCGGCGTGGACGTGGACATTATCGTACCCGGCTCGAACAACCTGACGCTGGTCGACCGGGCCATGACGGCGCAGTTCGACCAGATCCTGAAAAGCGGCTGTCGCATCTGGCGTGCGGAAGGTGCCTTCAACCACTCCAAGCTGATGGTGATTGATGGGCGCTGGACCTATATCGGGTCCTCGAACATGGATCCCCGGTCGCTGCGTCTGAACTTCGAGGTGGATGTCGAGGTGTTCGATATCGCCTTTGCCGCCACCATCGACAAGCGGATCTCGCAGGTTCTGTCCCTGGCCGACGAGGTCAGCCTGACCGCCCTTCGGGCGCGTGCCTTCCCGGTGCGGCTGTTCGAACGGGTCCTGTGGCTCGGATCGCCTTATCTTTGAGTGTCTGCTCTGGAAGGCCGTGTCCGATGCGCTATACTCGTCTTATGGTTTCCGATCCGACCCGCCGCATCATTCCGGGCAAAAAGCCCAATCTTCCCGCAAACATCCTGGCGTCCATCCGCAATCGCAAAAAGCGGGGCCTCGGTACCGAGGATGCGGGCGCACGTGCGGAGGGCGTCCTGCTGGCCGCCTCCTACAATGTCCATAAATGCGTCGGTGTCGATGGCCGCTTCGATCCGGACCGGATCGCCGAGGTGATCCGTGAAATCGGACCGGACCTGCTTGCGCTGCAGGAGGCCGATACGCGGTTCGGCGAACGGCGGGGTCTCCTCGATCTTGCGTGGATGGAGCGCGAGACGGGGCTGGTGCCGGTGCCGGTCTCCGGTGTCGCCAAGGCGCATGGCTGGCACGGCAATGTGCTGTTCATCCGGGAAGGGGTGGTGCGCGATGTGCATCAGCTTAAGCTGCCGGGACTGGAGCCGCGGGGGGCGCTGATGACGGAGCTGGAGCTGCGCGATGGTTCGCCGCTTCGGGTGATCGCCGCCCATCTCGGCCTTCTCAACCGGTCCCGCCAGCAGCAGGCGCGCATGATCCTCGAGATCCTTGGCGCCCGTGCCGAGCAGCCGACGCTTCTGATGGGGGATCTCAACGAGTGGCGGCTGGGGGATCGCTCGTCGCTGAATTCCCTCGGTGCGATCTTTCGCGGCATGCCGCCGGCGGTGCCGAGCTTTCCGTCGCGCCTGCCGGTCCTGGCGCTCGACCGGATCATGGGCAACCGGCCGGGGCTGGTGGACGAGGTGCGGGTGCATGACACGGCACTGGCCCGCGTCGCCTCCGACCACCTGCCGATCAAGGCCCTTCTCAAGGCGGTGAGCACCCCCGAAGAAGGGTAAGCAGCCCGGAAATCCCGTTAAGCGGAAAGCGTCGCGCGCCGATCGGGCAACAGCTGATCGACCACCTCGCGTGCAATCGCCAGGGAGGCCGTGAGCCCCGGACTTTCGATGCCGAAGAGGTTTACCAGGCCGGCAAGCCCGTGCATGCCCGGTCCATCGATGCGGAAGTCGGCGGCCGGATCATCCGGGCCGCAGATTTTCGGGCGGATGCCGGAATAACCGGGAATGAGGGAGTCCTCCGGCATGCCCGGCCAGTAGCGGCGGATTGCATCGCCAAAGCCTGCAACACGACCGGGATCGACGGCATAGGCGATATTCTCGACCCATTCGACATCTGGGCCGAAGCGGGCCTGCCCACCAAGATCCATCGTGAGATGAACCCCCAGGCCATGCGCATGGGGTGCGGGATAGATGAGATGCGAAAAGGGTGCGCGCCCGGACAGCATGAAGTAATTGCCTTTGGCGTAACGGGTCTGCGGGATTGCCTCAAGGGGCAGTGCGCCGATGCTGACCGCTACCGCGGAGGCATGCAGTCCGCCGGCATTGACGAGCAGCGAGCAGGTAATATCAAGCGGATCGGCGCCCCCGGTCGAGACGATAAAGCCGTCCTCTCCCGGGCGAGCGGCGATCATCGGCGCGCGAAAGGCGATCGCGCCGCCGGCCTCCTCCAGATCACCTCGCAGCGCCAGCATGTAGCCGTGACTGTCGATAATGCCGGTGGAGGGGGATAGAAGCGCCGCCACGCAGGAGAGCGCAGGCTCAAGCGCCATTGCCTCGTCGCCGGACAGGAGGCGGAGATCCGTGCAGCCGTTGGCCTCACCTTTCCGCATCAGGTCTTCGAGCCGCGGGATTTCATCGGCCTCTGTTGCGACAATCAGTTTGCCGCAGCGCCGGTGCTGCACGCCGTGCGTCGCACAATAATCGTAGAGCCTGTTGCGGCCTTCCACGCACAGCTTCGCCTTCAGGCTGCCGACGGGATAATAGAGGCCGGCATGGATCACCTCGCTGTTGCGGGACGAGGTGCCGGTGCCGATGGCGCTGTCGGCTTCCAGGACAAGGACCGACTGCCCGGCCAGAGCCAGTTCCCGCGCACAGGCGAGCCCCACCACGCCGGCGCCGATAACGATCGCATCAACATCGGCCATTCCTTCCTCCCTGGAATCAGCTCGTCATCGAGCCGTGCGAATCTTTCCGATTTCCGCTGCGTTGCAAGCTCAAATCGTAGACGAAGCCGACAGTTCCCCGGATACTGTCGGCGACAGCTCCCGAAAGGCGTCCTGTAGGTCAGGGAGCTTTCAGATAGGTTTCGGCAATCTCGACCCACATGCCGACGCCGATCGGCAGGGCATCGTCGTTGAAATCGAAGCGGGGATGGTGCAGCGGCGGGTCGTTGTCGGTCCTGCCGGTGCCGAGAAGAAAATAGCTGCCCGGGCATTCCTTCAGCATGAAGGCGAAATCCTCGCTGCCCATCGACGGACGGGCGAGGTCGAAGACATTGTCGGGTCCCACCACCTGCCTTGCCACGTCACGGACGAAATCCGTTTCGGTCTTGTGGTTGATGGTCGGCTCGTAACCGCGCTCATACTTGATCGATACGCTCATGCCGTAGCCTGCCGCCTGGCCCTCGGCGACTTCGCGGATGCGTGTCTCCAGCCTGTCGCGCACCGCCTGGTCGAAAGAGCGAACGGTAATCGCCATTTCCGCCCGTTCCGGGATCACGTTGCTGGCCTTGCCGGCGTTGAAGGCGCCGACGGTGATGACTGCCTGGTCCATGGCATGCAGGTTGCGGGAGACGACGGTCTGCAGCGCCATGATGATGCTGGCGCCACAGACGATCGGATCGCTCGCGTCCTGCGGTTCGGCGCCGTGGCCGCCGCGCCCGTTGACGGTGATCACGCATTCGTCGGCGGCGGCCATCATGGCGCCTTCCCGGACAGCGATCTTGCCGAAGGGAATGCCGGGATCGTTGTGCAGGCCGAAGACGGCATCGCAGGGAAATCTCTCAAGGAGGCCGTCATCGATCATCAGCTTGGCGCCGGCGAAATTTTCTTCTGCCGGCTGGAAGATCAGGTTCAGCGTGCCATCGAAATTGCGGCGTTCGGCGAGGATGCGGGCGGCGCCGAGCAGGATTGCCGTATGTCCGTCATGGCCGCAGGCATGCATGAGGCCCGGCGTCTGGCTGGTATAGTCGAGACCGGTTTCCTCCAGGATCGGCAGCGCGTCGATATCGGCGCGGATGCCGATCGATCGTCCGCTCGTGCCGTTCTTCAGCGAGGCGACGAGGCCAGTCTTGGCAAATCCGCGGGTGACCTCGTAGCCGAGTGCGGTCAATTGCTGTGCCAGAAAATCGGAGGTTCTGAACTCGGACAGTCCGAGCTCGGGATTTTGATGCAGGAAGCGACGGGTGGCAACGAATTCCGGAATATAGTTTGAGAACTGGATCGTCATCGTCTCGGTTTTCTTGGTCGGTGGCAGACCTGAACGTTGTTCCAGCCATAGCAGTTGGCCGGGCGTCGGGTAAACCCGCCTGTCGCACCAGTGCCGGCACCCGGTATGCTGTCGGCGAGCCGTTAATCCTGCCACAGAATCCCGCTTGAACGCGGATGATCTTGATGTCATGGAACCTTCGGAACAGTGAGGACTTTACGAACGATGCGGTTCCTCAGCCCGTACCGTTCCACGCATCAATACATCGTATTCTATCTACCAACCGGCTGAAAATGTTCAGGTTTCATTCATGCCTGGAGGAATAGAGGCGAACGGTCATGGTTTTGGAGAAGTATGTGGACAGATCTGGCCCTCCCGTTCGCGCTTTTGTCCCCCGCAGACAGGCTCGTCAGCCGTCGCCTTGCGGCGCGCCCTGGCATGCCGTTTGCGCCTGTCGCCTTTGATCTCGTCGCCCGCTCGACCCCTCACATCAGTGCCACTCATTCGTAGAAGCCGCCCCAATGTCCTTTCATAATACGCCTGCTGCGACCTCCCGCGAAACCGAAGGCAAGCAAATCGACCACAACGAGGCGATTAGAGCGACCTATTTCAACGCGGAAGACCTGCGGACCTGCGGCGAAGCGCTGGCAAGGGACGGGGCGCAGACGCTTCCCGGCCTGATGGCCTTCGGTTTCCACGAGCGGCACAAGGAAAACGAAAAGGAAATCCTGCGCGTCTACCGGACGACCGCGAAGGATGTCGAGGCCGGTCAGACGATCACCCCGGCGGCGGAATGGCTGCTCGATAACCACTATATCGTCGAAGAGGCGATCCAGGAGGTCCGGCGCGACTTCCCGAAGAAATTCTACCGGCAACTGCCGACCGTGACGATCGGCGGGCAGGAAATGCCGCGCGTCCTGGCGCTCGCCTGGCTCTTTGTGGCGCATACGCACAGCACGCTGAACCGCGACAACCTGACGGCCATGACCGAGGGCTTCCAGGTGCACCAGTCGCTGGAAATCGGCGAACTCTGGGCACTGCCATCCTTCCTGCGGTTCGTGCTGATCGAAAACCTCCGCCGTATTTCCATTCGCGTGGAAAAATCGCGCCGCATGCGCCAGCAGGCGAATGACGCCGCCGACGAGATCATCAAGCTCAACGACGAAGCCGCCTCGACTGAGATCCTCAAGACGATCGAGCCGCTGACAGACGACAATACCTTCTCCACCCAGTTCCTCTACCGCCTGCGCAACGCCTCGCAATCGCCGAGCTTTGCGATCGCCTGGCTGGAAGCGCGCCTGGAAGCTGCCGGCACCGACACCGAAGAAGTGATGATGGCGGAACAGAACCGCCTGTCCTCCGGCAACCTCACCATGGGCAACATCATCAAGAGCCTGCGTGAGATCGACGACACCGAGTGGAGTGTGTGGTTCGAGGAGGTCTGCCTCGTCGATCAGGTGCTGCGCGAGCAGAGCGATTACAACGAGCTCGATTTCGGCTCGCGCAACTCCTACCGTAACCGCATCGAAAAGATCGCCCGCTACTGCGGCAAGAGCGAAATCGATGTGGCCCGGGCCGCCATTGCCCTGGCACAGGAGGCGAAAAGCGCACCCGAGCCCGATCCGCACCGGGCCAATGTCGGCGCCTTCCTGACCGGCATGTATCTCTCTGAACTGGAAAGCCGTGTCGGCTATACGCCGAAGATCGCCCAGCGCACCATCCGCATCGTGCAGAAGATGAACTGGCTGGCGGTGGCCGTGCCCGTCCTGCTTCTCACCTTCCTGGCGCTCGCTATCGTCGGCGGCTTCCTTGCGCATGCCGGCATGAGCTGGCCGGTCATCCTGCTGTTCCTGCTGATGTTTTCGCTGCCTGCTTCGGAAGGTGCGACGGGCCTCTTCAATACGCTCGTCACCTATATCGTGAAGCCCGCGCGGCTGGTCGGCTACGAGTTCAAGAACGGCATCCCGGACGATGCCCGCACGCTGGTCGTCGTTCCCTGCCTGATCACCAATCGCGATACGGTCGATGAGCTCGTCCGCAACATCGAGGTGCACTACCTCGCCAATCCGCGCGGCGAAATCTACTTCGCGCTGCTCAGCGACTGGAAGGACAGTACGCTTGAGCAGACGGATGCGGATCTGGAAGTTCTCGAATATGCGCGGCGCGAAGTGGCAGCGCTCAGCGCCCGTTACGCCTATGACGGCAAGACCCGCTTCTATCTCCTGCACCGCCGCCGCCTGTTCAACCCGTCCGAAGGCGTGTGGATGGGCTGGGAGCGCAAGCGCGGCAAGCTGCACGAGCTGAACCTGCTTTTGCGCGGCGACAAGGATACGACCTACATGCCGGGCGCCAACACGGTGCCGGACAACGTGCAGTATGTCATGACGCTGGACGCCGACACGCGCCTGATGCGCGACGCGGTGACGAAGCTCGTCGGCAAGCTGCACCATCCGATCAACCGCCCGGTGCATGACGTCAACAGCGGCCGGGTGATCAACGGCTACGGCCTCTTGCAGCCGCGCGTCACGCCGTCGCTGACGACCGGCAAGGATGCTTCCGTTTTCCAGCGCGTCTATTCGATCAGCCGCGGGATCGATCCTTACGTCTTTACCGTCTCCGACGTCTATCAGGACCTGACGGGCGAAGGATCGTTCACCGGCAAGGGCCTCTACCACGTCGATGCCTTCGAGACGGCTCTGCGCGGACGGATCGAGGAAAATGCCGTTCTGAGTCACGACCTTCTCGAAGGGTCGTTCGCCCGCTGCGCGCTCGTCACCGACGTGGAACTGGTGGAAGACTTCCCGACGCGCTACGAAGTGGAAGTGTCGCGCCAGCATCGCTGGGCCCGCGGCGACTGGCAGCTTCTGCCCTATATTCTCGATCCGATGCGCGGCGTGACCGCGCTCGGCCGCTGGAAGATGATCGACAACCTGCGCCGTTCGCTGACGCCGATCGCCTGGTTCTTCTCCTCCGTGCTCGGCTGGTACTTCATGGATCCGCTCGGCGCTCTCGTCTGGCAGATCCTGCTGATCTTCTCGCTGTTCGTGGCGCCGACACTCTCGCTGATCACCGGCATCCTGCCACGCTCCACCGATATCGTGCCGCGCGCACACTTCTATTCGCTGTGGTCGGATGTGCGCTCGGCCAATGCGCAAGTGGCGCTCCGCATCGTCTTCATCGCCGATTCGGCCTTCATGATGCTCGATGCGATCGTCCGCTCTGTCTATCGCCTGTTCGTCAGCCGCAAGCTGATGCTCGAATGGCGCACCGCCGCCAGCATCCAGTCCTCGGCGCAGGGGAGCCCGCAGGAATATTATCGCTCCATGTGGCATGCGCCGGTCGCCGCCGTGCTCGGCCTGATGCTGGCCGCGCTGCCGGATGACAATGCCTTCCTCGTCGGCCTGCCCTTCGTGCTGTTGTGGGTCTTCTCGCCGGTCGTTGCCTGGTATGTCAGCCAGTCGGCCGAAACCGAAGACCGGCTGTTCGTGCCGGAGGCCGTGTCCGTGGAGCTTCGCAAGATCTCGCGCCGCACCTGGCGCTATTACGAAGCCTTCGTGACCGAGGACCAGCACTTCCTGCCGCCCGACAATTTCCAGGAAAAGCCGGAGCCGATCGTCGCCAAGCGTACCTCGCCGACCAATATCGGCGTCTATATCCTCTCCACCGTCTCGGCGCGGCATTTCGGCTGGATCAGCTTCCAAGACACGCTCGACCGGCTGGATCAGACGATCTCGACCGTCGAGAAGATGGACAAATATCGCGGCCATCTGTTCAACTGGTACCACACGGATTCGCTGCTGACGCTCGGGCCGCGTTACGTCTCGACCGTCGACAGCGGCAACCTCGCCGGCCACTTGATTGCGGTGTCCTCTGCCTGCCGCGAATGGGCGGAAGCCCCGTCGGCGCATCTGCAGGCCAATCTCGACGGCATCGGCGATGTCGCCGGCATTCTCTCTGAGGCGCTGGCCGAACTGCCTGACGACCGCAAGACGGTGCGTCCGCTGCGCCGCCGCCTGGAAGAGCGCATCATCGGCTTCGGCAATGCGCTGGCCGCCGTCAAGCGCGAGCACGAATTCGCCTCGATCCGCATCATCAATCTGGCGGTCCTGGCGCGCGACATCCAGAAGCTCGCCGCCAACCTCGATCATGAGGTGAGCAGCAGCCAGAGCACGGAAGTGACGCGCTGGTCGGAATCGCTGGTCGCCGCCTGCGAGGCGCATATCGCCGACAGCACCTTCGACATGACCAATATCGAGCCGCTGCGCCAGCGCCTGATCCAGCTGCGCGACCGGGCCCGAACGCTCGCCTTCTCGATGGACTTCACCTTCCTCTACCGGAAGGACCGCCGCCTGCTGTCGATCGGCTACCGCGTCGAAAGTAACGATCTCGACGAGGCCTGCTACGACCTTCTGGCGTCGGAATGCCGCCTGACCAGCCTGTTTGCGATTGCCAAGGGCGATCTGCCGACCGAACACTGGTACCGCCTTGGCCGTCAGGTCGTGCCGATCGGTGCACGCGGTGCTCTGATCTCCTGGTCAGGCTCGATGTTCGAATATCTGATGCCGCCGCTCGTCATGCAGGAGCGCCAGGGCGGCATTCTGAACCAGACGAACAATCTGATCGTCGAGGAGCAGATGAACCATGGCCGTCGCCTGAATATCCCCTGGGGGATTTCGGAGGCTGCGTTCAATGCCCGCGACCATAACCTGAACTACCAGTACACGAACTTCGGCGTGCCGACGCTCGGCCTGAAGCGCGGTCTCGGCCAGAACGCCGTCATTGCGCCCTATGCCTCCATCCTTGCCAGCCAGTACAAGCCGCTGGAGGCGCTCGAGAACCTGCAGAAGCTGCGCGCCGTGGGTGCGCTTGGCAAATACGGCTTCCACGATGCGGTCGACTTCACGCCGACCCGCGTTCCGGAAGGCAAGCGCTGCGCGGTGGTGTTCAACTACTATGCCCACCACCATGGCATGTCGATCGCGGCCATCGCCAACGTCGTCAACAACGGCAAGCTGCGTGAGCTTTTCCATTCCGATCCGGTGGTGGAAGCGGCCGAACTGCTCTTGCAGGAAAAGGCACCGCGCGAAGTGCCGGTGATGGGTTCGAAGTACGAGCCGGAAACGCCCGGCAAGGGCCAGGCCGACCTGCTGCGCCCGGAAGTCCGCACGATCCAGGATCCGGCCGGCCGCGACCGCGAGATGGTGTTCCTGTCGAATGGTCACTACTCGACCATGATGACGGCGACCGGCACCGGCTATTCCCGCTGGAACGGCCTTTCCGTCACCCGCTGGAAGCCCGATCCGGTCGAAGATCGCTGGGGCAATTTCATCTTCCTGCGCGATACGGCAAGCGGCGAATGGTGGTCCACCACATCCGAACCGCGCCGCATCGATGGCGAGAAGGCCAAGGCCGTCTTCAGCGACGAAAAGGCCGAGTTCCACAAGACGGTCGGCACGCTGGTTTCCAGCGTCGAGTGCATCGTTGCCACCGAACATGATGCGGAAGGCCGCCGCTTGACGCTGCTCAACACCGGAACGGAAGACCGCTTCATCGAAGTGACCTCCTATCTGGAGCCGGTGATTGCCCATGAGGATGACGACAACGCGCATCCGGTCTTCTCGCGGATGTTCATCCGCACCGAAATCGGCCGCCGCGGCGATGTGATCCGCGCCTGGCGCAACAAGCGCAATCCGAACGAGCCGGCGATGCAGATCGCGCATCTTGCCGCCGACAATGCCGGATCTTCGCGCCCGACCGAGTTCGAGACGGATCGTCGCCGCTTCCTCGGCCGCGGCCGCACACTTGCGGAAGCCGCCGCCTTCGATCCGGATGCGACGCTCTCCGGCACCGATGGCTTTACGCTCGACCCGATCCTGTCTCTGCGCCGCGTCGTGCGCGTGCCCGCAGGCAAGAAGGTGAGCGTGATCTTCTGGACCATCGCGGCCCCGAGCCGTGAGGAACTGGACGTTGCGATCGAGCGCTATCGCCATCCGGATTCCTTTGCGACGGAACTGACGCAGGCCTGGACGCGCGTTCAGGTGCAGATGCGCCATATCGGCATCAGCTCGCAGCAGGCTGCCGCCTTCCAGCATCTCGGCCGCTATCTTGTCTATCCGGACATGCATCTGCGGGCGGATGCGGCGACGGTCGAAGCCGGCCTTGCCTCGCAGCGCCAGCTTTGGGGCCTGTCGATCTCCGGCGACCTGCCGATCTTCACGCTGCGCATCAATGACGAAATGGATATGGATGTCGTCAAGGAAGCCCTGTCGGCGCAGGAATATCTGCGCTCGCGCGGCGTCATGGCGGATCTTGCCGTCGTCAACGAAAAGCCGGCCTCCTACGCGCAGGACATGCAGCACGCGATCGACCAGATCAGCGAAAGCATCCGCCGGCTCGGCCAGTCGGAAGGCCGTCAGCAGGTGTTTGCGCTGCGCCGCGACCTGATGGACGATGCCACCTGGGCAGCGCTGATTGCCGCCTCGCGGGTCGTCCTGCATGCCCGCAATGGCAAGATCGAAGACCAGGTGGCGCGCGCCGTCTCGCTCTTCTCCGCCCCGCGCGGCGTGGAAAGCGAACTCGACCGGCGCGCGCTTCTCTCGGCCACCGATTTCGGTCGTCCCGCCGAAATCAACGGTTCCGACCTGCAGTTCTGGAACGGTTACGGCGGCTTCTCGAAGGAGGGCGACGAATATGTTGTCCGTCTGGCCGGTGGCGGTGCGACGCCGCATCCGTGGATCAACGTCATCTCCAACGAGATGTTCGGTTTCCATATCTCGGCGGAAGGCGCCGGCTTCACCTGGAGCCAGAACTCGCGCGATTATCAGCTGACGCCCTGGGCCAACGATCCGGTCGTCAACCGTCCGGGCGAGGCCTTCTATGTGACGGATCTGGAGACGGGTTCGGTTGCGACCCCGTTTGCGGCCCTGTCGCGCCGGCCGTCCGTCCAGTTCGAGGCGCGCCATGGGCTTGGCTATTCCACCTTCACGGCGGATGAGGACGGTCTCCTCCTCACGCTCACACAGACGGTGGACAGCGTCCGTCCGGTCAAGTTCTCGAAGCTGACCATCCAGAACACCAGCGGCGCGCCGCGCCGTTACCGTGTCTACGGCTATGCCGAATGGATTCTCGGCAACAATCCGCAGCGCACGCAGCCGTTCATCCTCAGCAGCCGGGACGAGGCGACGGGCACGCTGTTCGCGACGAACCCGTTCAGCATCGATTATCACCGCACCGCCTTCTTCGGTATCGATGGCGAGGCTTCGGGCTTCACCACCAGCCGGCGCGACTTCCTCGGTCGTTTCGGCACCATTGCCGCTCCGACGGCGGTGACGAACCGCTCCGCGCTCAACGGCTCGCTCGAGCCCGATGGCGCGCCCTGTGCTGCCCTTGCCTATGACATCGAACTGTCGGCCGGCGAGGAGAAGGTTGTTACCTTCTTCATGGGCGACTGCGCGACCCGCGAGGAAGCGGCGGCCCTGGCCGCCGAGGTGAAGGTATCGTCCTTCCACGGGGTGCTGAAGACGACGAACGATTTCTGGCAGGAATTCACCGGACGCCTGCAGATCTCGACGCCGGACAAGGCGATGGACCTGATGGTAAACCGCTGGCTGCCCTACCAGGCGCTCGGCTGCCGCATCCTGTCGCGCACGGCCTTCTACCAGTCGTCGGGCGCCTATGGCTTCCGCGACCAGTTGCAGGATACGTTGGCCTTCCTGATCCATCAGCCGGATCTTGCCCGCCGCCAGATCGTCAATGCCGCCAGCCGCCAGTTCAAGGAAGGCGACGTGCAGCATTGGTGGCTGCCGGGGACGGGAGCGGGTGTCCGCACTTCGATCTCGGACGATGTGGTTTGGCTCGCCTACGCGACGCACCAGTACATCGAGGCGACCGGCGACAGCGCGATCCTGAATGAGACGACGCCCTTCCTGCAGGGGCCGATGCTGACCGCCGGCCAACACGATGCCTTCTACAAGCCGGAGATTTCCGACGAACAGGCATCGCTCTACGAACATGCGGCCCGCGCACTCGATCTCGCGATCAAGCGGACCGGCTCCAACGGCCTGCCACTGATCCTCGGCGGCGACTGGAACGACGGCATGAACCGTGTCGGTGTGGGCGGTCGCGGCACCAGCGTCTGGCTCGGCTGGTTCTTGGCGGCTGCATTGCGCCGCTTCCTGCCTTACGCCGAAGAGCGGGCCGATCAGGCCCGTGTCGAACGCTGGACCGCGCATCTGGATGCGCTGAAGCATGCGCTGGAAACGGCGGGCTGGGACGGCACTTATTATCGCCGCGGCTATTTCGACGATGGCGGTCCGCTGGGTGCCAACGGCAACCTCGAATGCTCGATCGATTCGCTCGGCCAGTCGTGGAGCGTGCTTTCCGGCGAAGGCGATCCCGCCCGTCAGCAGCAGGCCATGAACGCGGTGATGGAGAAACTGGTGGATGAGAAGGATGGGCTCATCCGCCTCTTCACGCCGGCCTTTGCCACCACGCCGAAGGACCCGGGCTATATCAAGGCCTATCCGCCCGGCGTGCGCGAAAACGGCGGCCAGTACACCCATGCGGCGATCTGGGTCGTGCTGGCGCTCGCAGCGCTGAAGCGCGGCGATGATGCCTGGAAGGCGTTCAAGCTGTTGAACCCGGTCAATCACGCGCTTGACCAGGCCTCTGCCGATCACTACCGCGTCGAGCCTTATGTCGTGGCGGCTGACGTCTACGGCGTCGGGGACCTGACCGGTCGCGGCGGCTGGACCTGGTACACAGGTTCGGCCGGCTGGCTCTACCGCGCCGCCGTCGAAGGCATTCTCGGCATTCGCCGCGAAGGCAACCGCCTCTTCGTCCGTCCGGTCCTGCCGGCGGAATGGGACGGCTTCTCCGCCGAACTGACGTTGGACGACAAGACCTACAAGATTGCCGTGACGATGAGCGATGGCAACGCCACGGTGACCGTCAACGGCTCTGCCGTTGCGGCTGACGAAGGGTTTGTGCTGGGTTGACAGTTCCGAACGCCCCGACCTGAACGAAAACGGCCCGGCTGCAGTCACTTGCAGCCGGGCCGTTTCGTTTGGATCTTGACCGGATCAAGTGGGGCGAAACGCCAGCCGTACCACCCACGTCGGACAGGGTCGAGGCCGTTCGTCGCTTCGGCCCTGAGCAGCGCATCGAGCCTTCGGAATCGTTCTCTCGCCTCCAGGGTAGAAACGAATGATGCCTAAAAGACCGTGTTAACAGGGGTGAAGCAATCGGTCGTCAGCCTGCGATTGACGATGCGCGGCGCCGGCTGTTCTCAGCGTCTCGAAGGCAAAAAATCCGATCTGCCGCAGGGCGGGAAAATCTGCAGTCCCTGCCGGCCGAATTTGGACGTGAAGCATGTTGGTTGCAAGGGCGCACTCGGTGAGGCTCATCATCAAGCACAGAGGAGGGTGCAGGATGCCCTACATAAAGAAGGATGCGCAAATTCTGGATCTGCGCATCCTTCGTCTCATGTCGATGGTGATGACGGGCGGGTAAGCACGGCTCAGGCCGGTTGGGGCAGGGCCGGCGGGGGCACCTTGGCATCATCGGCCAGAATGCCGCTCGTCTTCAGCAGCGAGGCAAAACGGCCTCCGAGCGCGCTTAACTCATCATAGGTGCCCTTTTCGATGATCCGGCCGTGATCGAGGAAGAGCACAACGTCGGCATCGCGGATAGTGGACAGCCGGTGGGCGATG
Organism: Allorhizobium pseudoryzae; assembly: GCF_011046245.1. Classification (NCBI taxonomy): domain Bacteria; kingdom Pseudomonadati; phylum Pseudomonadota; class Alphaproteobacteria; order Hyphomicrobiales; family Rhizobiaceae; genus Affinirhizobium; species Affinirhizobium pseudoryzae. The sequence continues at coordinate 1,397,497 of NZ_CP049241.1, read as the reverse complement.
ATGAAGGTCGTGCGATCCTTGCGCAGCCGGTCGATGGCTTCCTTCACCCGCTGTTCCGTCTCCACGTCGAGCGCGCTGGTCGCCTCGTCCAGCACCAGGATCGGCGCGTTCTTGAGAATGGCGCGGGCAATGGCGATACGCTGGCGCTCGCCGCCGGAGAGCCGGTTGCCGCGTTCGCCGACATGGGTGTCGAAACCGGCAAGGCGGCTTTCGATGAACTCCGTCGCGGCAGCGGCTTCGGCTGCGGCAACCACGTCCGCATCGGTCGCATCCTCGCGGCCAAGGCGGATGTTGTCGGTGATCGAGCGGTTGAGAAGACCGGCATCCTGGAAGACGGTCGCAATCGAGTGGCGCAGCGATTTGCGTGTCACACCGGCGATATCCGTGCCATCGATCAGGATCTTGCCCTGCTGCGGATCATAAACCCGCTGGAGCAGGTTGATCAGCGTGGTCTTGCCGGCGCCGGTCGGGCCGACGATCGCAACCGTCTGCCCCGCCTTTGCGGTAAACGAGACGTCGCGCACGCCCTGCGTCGTATTGGCGAAATCGAAGGAGACGTCGCGGAACTCCACCTCGCCGCGGACATTCGCCAGTTCGCTGGTGCCGACCGGCTCCTCGCGATCCTTGACCGAATCCTCCAGGCGGAAGAAGTCCTCAAGCTTCGAGCGCGCCTCGAAGATCTGCGTCGCAAACTGGCGCAGCAAATCGAGACGGCCGATCAGCAGGTTGGCAAAACCGATGAAGGCGATGACATCCCCCACTTTGATCTCGCCGTTGCGGACCAGGACGACGCCGATGATCAGGATGATCAGCATGGAGATGGTCGAGGCCATGCGGTTCAGCGCGCTGGCCAGCGCCCACCAGTCGAGAACGGGAAACTGCGCGGCGATCAGCCGTTCGGTAAAGCCCTTCAGGGCCCGGGTTTCCGCTTCGATGCGGTTGTAGCTGTGCAGCACCGTGACATTGCTGATCGAATCGCTGACATGCGAGAAGACTGTATGATAATGCCCTTCGACGGAGGCCTGACCCTCCTTCGTCCGGTTCATGACCGTTCGGCCGATGATCCAGTAGATCACGCCGAGCACGATCAGCACCGAGCTCAGGCGCCAGTCCATGGACAGCGCCGTCGGCAGCAGCATGGAAAGCGCCACGATGGTGGCGAGGTGCGTGCGCATGAATTCCAGCCAGAGGCCGAACAGCGTTTCGCTGGCCCGCAACAGCGTGTGCAGGGCATTGGAGGTACCGCGCTGGTGATGCCAGGCCAGCGGCATGGAGATGATGCGGCTGAAGGCTTCCGTCAGAAGCGTTGCGCGGCGGCCATGCGCCAGGCGGTCCGCCTCGCGCGCCACCAGCACGTAAGCGATGGTGTTGAACACCCCGAAGCCGCCCCAGAGAATGAGGATCGGAGTGACGTCGCCGCCGTCCGAGAGCGCATCGATGATGCGACCGAACAGAATGGGCTCCGCGATGGTTATGACCGCCAGGACAATGTTGGCGATCACCACCATGGTGACGCGAACGGGGCTGGAGCTCAGATATTTCAGCGCTCGCGCATAGACCTGAAACAGACTCACAGGAGGTTACCTCGTTAATCTCAAAGGCAAACCCTTAGCAGGAAAGACCTGTATGGAGCGTGAACGCCACCACTCATCCACAGACGCAAAGTCTTATCTGTGCGTGAACAAGACACCTCTTGCAATCCAAGGGGGAATATAGCCCAGTGTCAGAAATCGCCTAGCGAAATTCAGGGATTGCTAACCCCATCTCAGCAGGTTGGCGCCCAAGCATTTTAACGATTGGTTTAACTCTTAAGGTAGCTGTGAATAGCCACAGCAGGGGGGATGAGTGAAGATTCACTCCATTCTGCAGCTTCTTGTGCTGATCAACGAATCGAAAACACAGGCAGAAGTTGCTGCAGAGCTCGAAACGCTTCTGCGCGCCTACGGATTTGAGTTCTACGGCCTCTGGCTGCATCACCGTGCTGATTCCGCACGGTCCGAGGTGGCCCTGATGGATAGCTGGCCGGACGGCTGGCAGGCGTTGTACATGACGCGCAAATATGGTCTGGTGGATCCGATCCGCCGGATGCTGGCTTCCGCGCAGCGTCCCTTCCGGTGGCGCGACGCCATTCATGCTTTTCGTGACGATCCCTATCGCAAACGCGTGCTGCGGTTGATGCAGGACGCGGCCAAGTTCAACCTCCTGGATGGGTACGTCTTTCCGATCTTCGGCAAGACGGGGCTGATCGGCCAGTTCAGCATCAGCGGAGCGTCGATCGAGTTATCCCCCGTGGAACTGGCGCTGTTTGAGACGGCGGGGCGAAGGATCTTCTGGCGTATCCTGGAACTGCAGGGTCTGGCGCCTGAACTCGATCGCTGCGAGACCCTTGATGCCGATCTGACCAAACGGCAGATGGAAGTGTTGATCCTGCTGGCCGACGGCATGACCTCCAATGAGGTGGCGAAGGAACTCAGCATCTCCAACCACACTGTGGATTGGTACATCAACATCATCCAGGAGAAGTTCAACGCCAAGAACCGGCAACATGTGATTGCCATCGCCTTCCGCCTCGGTCTGATTACCTGACGCCAAGCTGACAGAAATTCGATTGGAATGGCCGGCGGGAAATTGCACTTCGCTAAAAAGCCGTTAATGATCTTCTTCGCGGGTGCAGCATGCCCGACAAAGCGAGTGGGAGATCGTCTTGAAGATATCGAAGATACTTGTCGCCAACCGGTCGGAAATTGCCATTCGCGTGTTCCGCGCGGCCAATGAACTGGGTGTCAAAACGGTCGCGATCTGGGCGGAAGAAGACAAACTCTCCCTGCATCGTTTCAAGGCGGATGAAAGCTATCAGGTTGGACGCGGGCCACATCTTGCCCGCGATCTCGGACCCATCGAAAGTTATCTGTCGATCCCGGAAGTCATCCGGGTGGCCAAGGCCTCCGGCGCGGATGCGATCCATCCAGGCTATGGGCTGCTCTCCGAAAGCCCGGAATTCGTCGAGGCCTGCAACGCGGCCGGCATCATCTTCATCGGACCGACAGCCGATACCATGCGCCAGCTCGGCAACAAGGTGGCCGCCCGCAATTTGGCGATCTCTGTGGGCGTTCCGGTCGTACCCGCCACCGAGCCGCTGCCGGACGACATCGAAACCGTGAAGAAGATGGCCGCCGAGATCGGCTATCCGGTGATGCTGAAGGCTTCCTGGGGCGGCGGTGGACGCGGCATGCGCGTCATCCGCTCCGAGGCCGATCTTGCCAAGGAAGTCACGGAAGCTAAGCGCGAGGCGATGGCGGCTTTCGGCAAGGACGAGGTCTATCTCGAAAAGCTGGTGGAGCGTGCGCGGCACGTGGAAAGCCAGGTGCTGGGCGATACCCACGGCAATGTCGTGCATCTCTTCGAGCGCGACTGCTCGATCCAGCGCCGCAACCAGAAAGTCGTCGAGCGGGCACCGGCACCCTACCTTTCCGAGGCGCAACGCCAGGAACTCGCCGGTTATTCGCTGAAGATCGCAGCCGCCACGAATTATATCGGCGCCGGCACGGTCGAATATCTCATGGATGCCGATACGGGCAAATTCTACTTCATCGAAGTCAACCCGCGCATCCAGGTCGAGCATACGGTGACCGAAGTCGTCACCGGCATCGATATCGTCAAGGCGCAGATCCACATCCTCGAAGGCGAGGCGATCGGCACGCCGGAATCGGGCGTTCCGGCGCAGGAAAACATCCGCCTCAACGGCCACGCGCTGCAGTGCCGCATCACGACGGAAGATCCGGAACAGAACTTCATTCCCGACTACGGTCGCATCACCGCCTATCGTTCGGCGGCGGGTTTCGGCATTCGCCTTGATGGCGGCACGGCCTATACGGGTGCGATCATCACCCGCTATTACGACCCGCTGCTCGTCAAGGTGACGGCGTCCGGCGGCACCCCGCAGGAAGCGATCAGCCGCATGGACCGTGCGCTGCGCGAGTTCCGTATCCGCGGCGTGGCAACCAACCTCACCTTCCTCGAAGCTATCATCGGCCATCCCAGCTTCCGCGACAATTCCTACACGACGCGCTTCATCGACACGACGCCGGAACTCTTCCAGCAGGTGAAGCGGCAGGACCGCGCCACCAAGCTGCTGACCTATCTGGCGGATGTCACGGTCAATGGCCATCCGGAGGTCAAGGGACGCCCGAAGCCGTCTGAGAAGGCGCCGAAGCCAGTCGTTCCTTACATCAACGGCGATGTGCCGGCCGGCACGAAGCAGAAGCTGGATGAGCTTGGCCCCGAGGGGTTTGCCGCCTGGATGCGGGCGCAGCCGCAGGTGCTATTGACCGACACCACCATGCGCGACGGACACCAGTCGCTGCTGGCCACCCGCATGCGTACCTTCGACATCGCCCGCATTGCGCCGGTCTATGCGCGGGCGCTGCCGAACCTCTTCTCGCTGGAATGCTGGGGTGGCGCCACCTTCGACGTTTCCATGCGCTTCCTGACGGAAGATCCGTGGGAGCGCCTGGCACTGATCCGCGAAGGGGCGCCGAACTTCCTGCTGCAGATGCTGCTGCGCGGTGCGAACGGCGTCGGCTACACCAATTACCCGGACAATGTGGTGAAGTATTTCGTCCGGCAGGCGGCGAAGGGCGGGATCGACCTGTTCCGCGTGTTCGACTGCCTGAACTGGGTCGATAACATGCGCGTCTCCATGGATGCGGTCCAGGAGGAGAACAAGCTCTGCGAGGCAACGATCTGCTATACCGGCGATCTGCTCAACAGCGCACGGCCGAAATACGACCTGAAATACTACACGGCCCTTGCTGCCGAACTGGAAAAGGCCGGTGCGCATATCATCGCCGTGAAGGACATGGCGGGTCTCCTGAAGCCGGCGGCGGCGCGTGTGCTGTTCAAGGCGCTGCGCGAGGCAACGGACCTGCCGATCCATTTCCACACGCACGACACCTCCGGCATTGCGGCGGCAACGGTGCTGGCGGCGGTCGATTCCGGCGTCGATGCGGTCGATGCCGCCATGGATGCGTTTTCCGGCAACACCTCGCAGCCCTGCCTCGGTTCCATCGTCGAGGCACTGTCGGGCACGGAACGTGATCCGGGCCTCGATCCAGCCTGGATCCGCCGCATCTCGTTCTACTGGGAGGCCGTGCGCCACCAGTACGCGGCCTTTGAAAGCGATCTCAAGGGGCCTGCCTCGGAAGTCTATCTGCACGAAATGCCGGGCGGTCAGTTCACCAACCTCAAGGAGCAGGCCCGTTCTCTGGGGCTCGAAACCCGCTGGCACGAGGTTGCGCAGACCTATGCAGACGTGAACCAGATGTTCGGCGATATCGTCAAGGTCACGCCCTCGTCCAAGGTCGTCGGCGACATGGCGCTGATGATGGTCTCGCAGGACCTGACGGTGGCCGATGTAGAAAACCCGGACAAGGACATCGCCTTTCCGGATTCGGTCGTCTCGATGCTGAAGGGCGATCTGGGCCAGCCCCCGGGCGGCTGGCCGGAAGCGCTGCAGAAGAAGGCGCTGAAGGGCGACAAGCCCTATACCGAACGCCCCGGCTCGCTGCTGAAGCAGGCGGATCTCGATGCCGAGCGCAAGGGGATCGAGGAGAAGCTCGGCCGCGCGGTCGATGACTTCGAATTCGCCAGCTACCTGATGTATCCGAAGGTCTTCACCGATTTCGCGCTGGCCTCCGATACCTATGGCCCGGTCTCGGTTCTGCCGACGCCCGCCTATTTCTATGGCATGGCGGATGGCGAGGAACTGTTTGCCGATATCGAGAAGGGCAAGACGCTCGTCGTCGTCAATCAGGCGGCGAGTGCGCCGGATGCGCAAGGGCTCGTGACCGTCTTCTTCGAACTGAACGGCCAGCCGCGCCGCATCAAGGTGCCGGATCGCAGCCGGGCTGCCTCCAGCGTGGCGCGCCGCAAGGCGGAAGCCGGCAATGCCGCGCATCTCGGCGCGCCGATGCCGGGCGTCATTTCCCGCGTCTTCGTGGCGGCCGGACAGAAGGTCAAGGCAGGCGACGTGCTGCTCTCCATCGAAGCGATGAAGATGGAAACCGCGCTGCATGCCGAGCGGGATGGCGATGTCTTAGAAGTGCTGGTGAAGGCCGGCGACCAGATTGACGCCAAAGACCTGCTGATCGTCTACGCGTCTTGACGGTGAAGAGGGGAGGCGGCGCCAAGTGCTGCCTCCCTTCCTTTTATCAGCGCGTTGATCTTTCCATTGCGATACAAAACGTTATCTCGTTGACCGTCGCGTGACGGTTGCAGTCGATCTTCGTTTTCTTATGCTGCCCGCGCCATATCAAGGACAGCCCCATGGACATGATCGAGCCGTCTCTCACCACGCCGTCGCGCGCCCCCATCGTCACCCGCGAACGGGCTGCCGTCGCGCTGATGTTCCTGATGAACGGTTTCCTGATCGGAGCCTGGGCACCGAAAATTCCGGAATTTGCCGCCCGCCTGTCGCTCAGCGAAAGCGCGCTCGGCCTGATGATCCTCGTCTTTGGTGTCGGCTCCATCGTGATGATGCCGATCGGTGGTATCCAGATCGCCCGGTTCGGCTCGACCTGGGTCACGCGGATCACCGCCCTGCTCGTGCTGCCGACCTTGCTGCTGCTGAGCCTGGTCGGCAGTGTCTGGACGGGCGCCATCGCGATCTTTCTGTTCGGCGGCCTGATTGGCGCGATGGATGTGGCGATGAACGCCAATGCCGTGGTGACCGAAAAGCAGATGCGGCGCTCCATCATGTCCTCTTGCCATGCCTTCTGGAGTCTCGGCGGCCTCTTGGGCTCGGCGAGTGGCGGGGTGTTGATCGCCTGGCTCGGTGTGGTCGGTCACGGTTTGCTGGTCAGTGGTCTCGCGGCGGTCATGGTCATCATTGCCTGGCCGATGCTGGTGGCCGACAAACCGCATCCGGAAGAGGCGAAACAGAAGGTGCGCCTGCCGATGACGCCGCTTCCCTGGTTGATCGGGCTTGTCGCGCTGTTCAGCATGATTCCGGAGGGTGCGGTGCTGGATTGGGGTGCCCTCTACTTCCGCAACGAACTTGGCGCCTCGGTGGAACTCTCGGGGCTCGCCTTCGGCGCCTTTTCGCTCACCATGGCGACCATGCGCTTTGCCGGCGATCTGGTGCGTGATCGGTTCGGCGCGGTCAATACGCTGCGGTTCTGCACGGTGATGTCGATCATCGGACTGGCAACGGCCGGCATGGCGAACGGGCCAGTGATGGCGATGATCGGCTTTGCGATTGCCGGTATCGGCATTTCCAACATGGTGCCGATCGCCTTTTCCGCCGCCGGCAACCTGCCGGGCATGGCGCAGGGCATCGGCCTCTCGGTCGTCACGACCATGGGTTATTCGGGCATTCTCGTTGCGCCGTCCGCCATCGGTTTCATCGCCGAGCATACGGGGCTTGCGGCCATCTTCCTCGGCCTGCCGGTCCTGCATCTGGTTGTTCTTTTGCTCTCCGGACTGGCACGCCATGCAGACCGCGCGCCCGGTCCGCAGTAACGTGATGAGGCGCAGGTGTTGACAAGGCACCCTGCTTGATCCACCTGAAGGGCACTTTCTCCCACAGTCGCGAGAGTTTCCATGCCTGCCGATTATAATCCCAAGCCACGCCGTGCCTCGGTTGCCGTTGATGTGGGCGGCGTGATTGTCGGGGGCGGCGCGCCGGTCGTCGTCCAGTCGATGACGAACACCGATACGGCGGATGTGGATGCGACGGTGGCCCAGGTGGCGGCGCTGTTCCAGTCGGGCTCCGAGATCGTCCGCATCACGGTCGATCGCGACGAGAGCGCTGCCGCTGTGCCGAAAATCCGCGAGCGGTTGCTGCGGCTCGGCATGGATGTGCCGCTCGTCGGCGACTTTCATTATATTGGCCACAAGCTGCTCGCCGATCATCCGGCCTGTGCCGAGGCGCTGGCTAAGTATCGCATCAATCCCGGCAATGTCGGCTTCAAGGACAAGAAGGACAAGCAGTTCGCCGATATCATCGAGATGGCGATCCGCTACGACAAGCCGGTGCGCATCGGCGTCAACTGGGGCTCGCTGGACCAGGAATTGTTAACCCGGCTGATGGACGAGAACCAGACGAACGGTTCGCCGCTCTCGGCCCGCCAGGTCATGCACGAGGCGATCTGTCAGTCCGCGCTGCTGTCTGCGGAACTGGCGGAAGAGATCGGCCTGCCGCGCAACCGGATCATCCTGTCGGCCAAGGTGAGCCAAGTGCAGGACCTGATCGCCGTCTATGGCATGCTGGCGGAACGCTCCGACCACGCGTTGCACCTCGGCCTCACCGAGGCCGGCATGGGCTCGAAGGGCATCGTCGCCTCCTCGGCAGCCATGGGTTACGTGTTGCAACAGGGAATTGGCGATACGATCCGCGTCTCGCTGACCCCCGAGCCGAACGGTGACCGCACCCGCGAGGTTCAGGTGGCGCAGGAACTGCTGCAGGTGATGGGCTTCCGCCAGTTCATCCCCGTCGTGGCCGCCTGCCCCGGCTGCGGGCGCACCACCTCGACCGTCTTCCAGGAACTCGCTCAGCGCATTCAGGAGGACATCCGCAAGAACATGCCGGTCTGGCGCGAAAAATATCCGGGCGTCGAAGCGCTGAACGTCGCGGTGATGGGCTGCATCGTCAATGGTCCGGGTGAAAGCAAGCATGCCGATATCGGCATTTCGCTGCCCGGCACGGGTGAGACGCCGGCAGCCCCCGTCTTCATCGACGGACAGAAGGCGCTGACGCTGCGTGGCCCCAACATCGCCGCCGATTTCGAGGCGCTGGTCGCCGACTACATTGAAAAGCGCTTCGGCCAGAGAACGGCTGCGGAGTAATCACTGTCGCTCTCGACCACCTCGCTATTGCCGCAATTCATGATAAAGGAACGGCGAGCGAAATGACGGGGATGATGATTCCATGCTGAAAAAAATCGCGATTGTCGCCATGTGCGCGACCTATCTGTCTGCCTGCACCACGACTGATCCCTATACCGGCCAGCAGAAGGTGTCGAACACCGCTGGCGGGGCTGCGATCGGTGCCGGCCTTGGTGCGCTGGCGGGTCTTGCCATCGGCAATTCGCCTGTCGGTCGCCGCAATGCTGCGCTGATCGGCGCCGGCGTCGGTGCGCTTGCCGGTGGCGCGATCGGCAACTATATGGACCAGCAGGAATCCGAGCTGCGCGCGCAGCTGCAGGGCACCGGGGTTTCCGTGACCCGTGTCGGCGACCGCATTATCCTCAACATGCCGTCGAACATCACCTTCCCGACTGATCAGGACCAGGTCCTGCCGGGCTTCTACGCGACGCTGAACTCGGTCGCACTGGTGCTGAACAAGTTCAACCGCACTCTGGTGGATGTCAACGGCCATACGGATTCGACCGGCAGCGCCGCCCACAACCAGGGCCTTTCGGAACGTCGCGCCGCGTCGGTTGCCAATTACCTCGCCACGCGCGGGGTCGATCAGCGCCGCATGTCGACGCTCGGTTTCGGCGCCTCGCAGCCGATCGCGTCGAACGCCACGCCGGACGGACGGGCACAGAACCGCCGCGTCGAAGTGGCGATCGCGCCGATCACGACGAACTGATCGTGACATTGCTCAAGTCAACACAAAGGCGTCGCATCCGCGGCGCCTTTGTCGTTTGGCCTGATATTAAAACGCGCTGCTGATCATCTTCACGCCGGCGGCGCCGAACATCGCGGCCATCAGCGCATCGAGCGGGCGCCGGGCGCTCTGGTAGAGGCGGGCAGCGCGTTTCGTCGAAAACAGCAATGCGTATCCGATAAAGATCGTGAGGCCGGTTGCCAGGCAACCGCCGACGATCAGCGCGACGGCACTGCCCGAGGCGCCGGCCGGCAGGCCGAGCGAGATGATCGCCACCCAGGCGAAGACGGCCTTCGGGTTGGTCAGGTGGATGGCATAACCGGTCAGGAAGGTGCGTCGGATGCTTGTTTCCACTGCGATGGTCGGCAGGTCTCCCCGCACCGTTGGACGCAGGGCGCCACGGGAGGCCTTGTAGGCGAGGTAGAGCAGGTAAAATCCGCCGACGATCTTCAGCACGTTCAGGACTTCCGCATAGCGGGTCAACAGGGCCGCCATGCCGAGCGCTGCAGCCATCGCCCAGGTGAACGAGCCGGCAAAGATGCCGAGCGCAATCGTCAGGCCGCGCTGGCGCCCTTGGTTGAGCGAGGTGGATATGATGGCGATGATCGCCGGACCGGGGCTGATCACGGCCACCAGATAGAGCATGTAGGCGGCGGCAACCTGCGGCAGGTTCTGCATCAATTCGGACATGGGGATCTCATGGTTTCGAGTGTGCGGCGAGCATAGGCGCGAATGCTCCCGCTTTCACGCGAAGAGAATTGATGGCGTGGCGCACTTTCCGTGATGGATGGTCACTTCACCCTTCGCGACCAGGCGTCAATGTGTCCGGTTGGCGACGTAGCGGGCGGTGGCGATCAGCATGGCGGCCTTGTCGCCATAGGGGGAGAGGGTGGCGACAGCCTCTGACACAAGCTGGTCGAGGCGCTGTTCTGCCCAGTCGAGCCCGTGCAGGCCGACCAGTGTTGCCTTGCCGCGTCCGGCATCCTTGCCGGTCGCCTTGCCCATGGTCTCGGCATCCGAGGTAATGTCCAGCACGTCGTCGGCGATCTGGAAGGCAAGGCCGATGATTTCGCCGAAGCGACGCAGGCGCGTCCGGTCCTCGGCGGAGGCGCCGGCGATGACGGGTCCCATCTCGCAGGCAAACCGCAGCAGCGCGCCGGTCTTCATCGCCTGCAGCGTCACGATGCCTTGTTCGTCGGGTACGGTCGTTTCTGCAGCCAGATCGAGCGCCTGGCCGCCGGCCATTCCGCCAAGGCCGGCGGCGCGGGCGAGCGCCAGCATCACCTGTACCTTCCGGTCGGCGGCAAGATCGGTTTCCGGCGCGCCGATAATGTCGAAGGCATAGGTCAGCAGGCTGTCGCCGGCGAGAATGGCGGTGGCCTCGTCGAAGGCCTTGTGCACCGTCGGCTTGCCGCGGCGCAGGTCGTCGTCGTCCATGGCGGGAAGATCGTCATGGATGAGGGAATAGCTGTGCAGACATTCGAGTGCTGCACCGATGCGCGCGGCAGCGGAGGCCGAGCCATCAAAGAGGGCGGTGCTTTCCTGCAGCAGAAAAGGTCTCAGCCGCTTGCCGCCGTTCAGCGTGCCGTAGCGCATGGCAGCCAGCAGGTGCGCGGGCCGCGCGATCTCGTCTTCCAGCGCGCTGTCCCCCAGAAGGGTCGAAATCAGCTGTTGCGTGCGGGCCGCGCTGTCGCGCAGATGGGTCTCGAAGGAAGTCGGATCGCTCGTCATCATGTCGGTTCCTTGGCACGGCGGGCGGCCTTCTGGCAACGGAGATTTGGTGGAAAGCCCGTGTTTGAAGGCGGTCAGACTGGCTTTCACGGGCACCTGCGGTTATATCCGGCAGGGAGTGACGAAAACGAGTGGGACATTTGGACGATACACCCGAGCGGCAGCCCGTAGAGGAGGAGCCCTTGCCGAGATCGGGGCGCAGCACATCCATCTCCGCTATTCTGAAACGCGCCGTCCTCGTGCTCGGCGGCCTTCTGGTCCTGCCCTATGCGCTGGTGCTCATCTACGCCCTGCCGTTCATCCATCCCGTTTCCACCCTGATGGTGGCCGATCTTGCGACGTTGAAGGGCTATGACCGACGCTGGGTCTCGCTCGATGAGATGGCGCCGGTGCTGGTTCAGTCGGTGATGATGTCGGAGGATGGACAGTTCTGCTTTCACGGCGGCGTGGACTGGGTGCAGATGCGCGGCGTGGTGCAGGATGCACTCGATGGCGAAGCAACGCGCGGCGCCAGCACGATCCCGATGCAGACGGTGAAGAACCTGTTCCTCTGGAACAGCCGCTCCTTCGTGCGCAAGCTGCTGGAAATTCCGCTGGCGCTCTGGGCGGATCTCGTCTGGTCTAAACGGCGGATGATGGAGCTTTACCTGAATGTCGCCGAGTGGGGACCCAGTATCTACGGGATCGAGGCGGCCGCGCATCACCATTTCAAGATTTCTGCCGCCAAGCTCAGCCGTCGGCAGGCGGCACTGCTCGCCGTCTCGCTGCCCAATCCCTATACACGCGTTGCCAGCAAACCCGGGCGCGGCCTACAGCGTCTGGCATCCGTCGTGGAACGCCGGGCACGGGGCTCCGGCGAGTACATCAAATGCCTTTATGACTGATGTCAGCTTTTGTCGTTGGTGGAACGATCAAAGGATCGCTAACGTCCACCTCTGGCAGTCAGCGGGAGATGACGAATGGATGGGCTTGTCCTTTATATCGCCAACAAGAATTATTCCTCCTGGTCGTTTCGGCCATGGATCGCCCTGAAGGCGGCGGGGATCGACTTCGAAGAGGTGCTGATCCCCTTCAATGATGATGCCAGCAACCCGAAATTCCGGGAGATCTCGCCGACCGGCAAGGTTCCGGTGCTGCATCACGGCAGCCTGCAGGTGTGGGAATCGCTTTCCATCATCGAGTACGTGGCCGAACTCTACCCGGATGCGGGCATCTGGCCCTATGACCCGGCCGACCGCGCCATGGCACGGTCGATTTCCATGGAGATGCTGTCCGGCTTCCGGGCGCTGCGCAATGTCTGCCCGATGAACATGCGGCGCGAGAAGCGGCGGATCGAGACGGGCGCCGACGTGATGGCGGATGTGGCACGGATCACCGAGATCTGGCGCACCATGCGCCAGCGCTCCGGTGGGCCCTTCCTGTTCGGAGCCTTTTCGGCCGCCGATGCCATGTATGCGCCGGTGGTCAACCGCCTCGACGTCTATGATTTCGACCTTGACGAGGAGACCCTGACCTATATGAAGGCGGTGCAGTCTCATCCGGCGTGGGTCGAATGGAAGGCGGCGGCACTTCAGGAAAGCTGGATCGTTCCGGCAGATGAAGCCTGATTCGCCCCGTGCTCCAAAAAATCCGCATGGGGACTGGTCAAGCCCGCTCTTGCCATGTATAAGCCGCGGCAATTTCCGAGATCGAGGCAAGGTCCTGTACGGTCGAAGCCGACCGCGGATTTCGCTTTGCACGCCTATTTGGAGTAACGAGAATGGCAGTACCGAAGAGAAAAGTGAGCCCGTCGAAGCGCGGTATGCGCCGCTCCGCTGACGCGCTGAAGACCCCGACCTATGTCGAAGACAAGAACTCCGGCGAACTGCGCCGTCCGCACCACATCGACCTGAAGACGGGCATGTATCGCGGTCGCCAGGTTCTGACGCCGAAGGAAAGCGCATAATCCTTCACCGGATTGTTGCATGAGGAAGGCCGGCACTGCGACCGGCCTTTTTTGTTGCCCGGATTTTTCCGCGTCTGTCGGGCTCTTCCTGTGTTGTCGGCCGGAACGAAAAAGGGCCGCTTGCGCGACCCTTCAATGCGTTCAATGGCGAATGTGGCGGGCTTACGAGCCGAGGCTGTCCAGCCGTGTCTGAAGCGCGCGCAGCTGTTCCTTCAGTTCGTCGAGATCCTTGGAATCGGGAGCCTTGCGCACCTCCGTCGCCGGCTGCTGACCTGTGGCGCCAAACGGTGAAAACATCTGCATCGCCTGCCGGAACATGTCCGTGTTGCGCCGGACCTGCTCTTCCATGAGTTGCATCGGCATCTGCAGGTTCTTGGTCAGCGGCGTTTCGCCGAAGGCGCGCGTCATCTGCTCGCGCATCTGGGCCTGCTGATCGGCGAAGTTCTTCATCGAATGCTCGAGGAAGGTCGGCACCACCATCTGCATCTGGTCGCCGTAATAGGTGATCAGCTGTCTGAGGAAGGAAATCGGCAACAGGGTGTTTCCGGTTTTCGATTCCTGCTCGAAGATGATCTGCGTCAGAACCGAATGGGTGATGTCGTCGCCGCTCTTGGCGTCCTGCACCACAAAGTCCTCGCCCTTCTTGACCATCTGCGCCAGGTCTTCCAGCGTCACATAGGTGCTGGTGCCTGTATTGTAGAGGCGGCGGTTGGCATATTTTTTAATGACAACCTCACCATCCGTCTTCGCCATCATTGCCTCCTAATCCCGTCAATATGGTTGTGCTGGTATTTCTCTCCCTACCCAACCTTACGCTTAAACAAACGGAACTGACAATCGATTTGTGCAATGCGGAAGCTGCGTCCTGTGCCGGGGCCAAAACAGCAAACTTAACAAATCACAGCAAATTCATCCTTTCGCCCCCTTTGACTTGCGGCCAAAGCTTTGCCAGTCTCCGCATCAACAACTAGGGATATTGAGGAGACATTCATGAGCCAGCCTTCGATCGTCATTGCCTCCGCCGCTCGCACGGCCGTAGGTTCGTTCAACGGGGCCTTTGCCAACGTGGCGGCCCATGAACTGGGAGCCGCCGCCATCAAGGGCGCACTGGAACGCGCCGGCGTCGATACCGGCGAAGTGGATGAAGTCATTCTCGGCCAGGTCCTGCCGGCCGGCGAGGGGCAGAACCCCGCACGCCAGGCCGCCATGAAGGCCGGCGCGCCGAAGGAAGCGACCGCCTGGGGCATCAACCAGCTCTGCGGTTCGGGCCTGCGCGCCGTGGCCCTCGGCATGCAGCAGATTGCGCTTGGCGATGCCAAGATCATCGTCGCCGGTGGCCAGGAATCCATGTCCATGGCGCCGCATTGTGCCCATCTTCGCAACGGCACCAAGATGGGTGACATGAAGATGCTCGACACGATGATCAAGGATGGCCTGACCGATGCCTTCTACGGTTATCACATGGGCATCACGGCGGAGAACATCGCACGTCAGTGGCAGCTTTCGCGTGACGAGCAGGATCAATTTGCGGTTGCTTCGCAGAACAAGGCGGAAGCCGCCCAGGTGGCCGGTCGCTTCAAGGACGAAATCATTCCCTTCATCATCAAGGGCCGCAAGGGCGACGTCACGGTGGATGCGGACGAATATATCCGTGCCGGCGCCACGCTGGACAGCATGACCAAGCTGCGCCCCGCCTTCGACAAGGAAGGCACGGTCACGGCCGGAAACGCGTCGGGCATCAATGACGGTGCGGCTGCCGCTGTCCTGATGACGGAAGCGGAAGCGGTTCGCCGCGGCATCACGCCTCTGGTGCGCATCGTGTCCTGGGCAACGGCCGGCGTCGATCCGCAGATCATGGGCACAGGCCCGATCCCGGCCTCGCGCAAGGCGCTCGAAAAAGCCGGCTGGTCGGTCGGCGATCTGGATCTCGTCGAAGCCAACGAGGCCTTTGCCGCCCAGGCTTGCGCCGTCAACAAGGACATGGGCTGGGATCCGTCGATCGTCAACGTCAACGGCGGTGCCATTGCCATCGGTCACCCGATCGGTGCGTCCGGTGCGCGCGTTCTCAACACGCTCGTGTTCGAGATGAAGCGGCGCGGCGCGAAGAAGGGTCTTGCCACGCTTTGCATCGGCGGCGGCATGGGTGTCGCCATGTGCGTCGAGGCCATGTGATCATTGCATCATCGGTAGTTTAGGCCTTCAGCCGGTCCCAGGAGAAGGACCGGTCGGTTCTCTGTCCAAAGGGGGGAAGTCAGCATGACGAGAGTGGCATTGGTTTCCGGCGGTACGCGCGGCATTGGCGCGGCCATTTCGATCGCGCTGAAATCCGCCGGGTATACGGTGGCGGCGAATTATGCCGGCAATGACGAGCGTGCTCGTGCTTTCCAGGAGGAGACGGGCATTGCCGTCTTCAAATGGGACGTGTCCTCCTATGAGGCCTGTGCCGAAGGCATCGCGAAAGTCGAGGCGGAGGTTGGCCCGATTGGCGTTCTGGTCAACAATGCCGGCATCACGCGCGATGCGATGTTCCACAAGATGACGCCGATGCAGTGGAACGAGGTGATCAACACCAACCTGACCGGCCTCTTCAACATGACGCATCCTGTCTGGAACGGGATGCGGGACCGCTCCTTCGGCCGGATCATCAACATCTCCTCCATCAACGGCCAGAAGGGGCAGATGGGGCAGGCGAACTACTCTGCGGCAAAGGCCGGTGATATCGGTTTCACCAAGGCGCTGGCGCAGGAGGGAGCTGCCAAGAACATCACCGTGAACGCGATCTGCCCCGGTTATATCGCGACCGAAATGGTCATGGCGGTTCCGGAAAAGGTAATGAACGAGCGGATCCTGCCGCAGATCCCGGTCGGTCGACTGGGGCAGCCGGAAGAAATTGCCCGTTGCGTCGTTTTCCTGGCGTCGGATGATGCAGGCTACATCACCGGTTCAACGATTTCGGCCAATGGCGGGCAGTATTTCGCCTGATCCAGCTGATACGTCCTTAAACAGCGTCGAGGCTCGCGCCTCGGCGCTTTTTTGTGTGTGATTGCAGGATGCAGTCTCAGCCGGAGGGCACCTGCCCAGCAAGCATGAAAATGCCGGCGCGGTAAGGCGCCGGCACAGCATGATAGTTCCAGGCGTTCGCTTCAGCCTTAGCGGCAGCGGGCCTCGTAGGTGCGGCCATAACGGTCGCGATAGACGCAGTAGCCGGGGTTCTTCTGGGATTCGCCGATCGCGGCGCCGACCAGGCCACCGGCGACGGCGCCGACAGCCGCGCCACCCCAGCTATTGGTCACGGCACCGCCGATAACGGCGCCGGTGCCGGCGCCGATGGCCGTGCCACGTTCCGTGGTGGTGCACGAGGCGAGCATGGCAACCATGGCCGCAGCCGCAAAAATCTTCTTCATGTCCGACTTCCTTCCCTTGGATGTGCGAATATTCGCAAGTTAAATCCTGCCCATCAGAAGCAGAATGATCAATATCAACACGACGAGGCCGAGACCTCCCGATGGCCCATATCCCCAATTGCGGCTGTGTCCCCAGCTCGGCAAAGCGCCGATCAAAGCCAAGATCAGGATGATCAGGAGGATGGTGCCCAGCATTGTTTTTGTCTCCGAGGCGATTTCTGTGCCGCGAAAACGCTGGATCCGGGTTTTGGTTCCGCACCCCCCAATCGGCTGATGGCCGCCTCCCTCTTGCCCGCCGAACCGCTTCACACCTTGTGAGATGATGCGGTCACGGTCCTGAAGATGAAACGCCGCTTGACTCCTCCTTTTTCGAACAATGGCTCAACAATCTTCTGCCGATTATCTGACGAAGACACGGCTCGTCGCTCATTTCTTCATCGGGTGTCGGCCCTCTTCTGATCTTCTACATCTGGACCTGAACAAAAGCTGAATCCCCTGACGTCAGCGATTCGTTCTCACCCTGTTCTTGCGCTTCCGGCAGGACGGGGCTCGCGGGATAAGTGCTGTTTTTTCAACGGCCGACGGATTTGCCCGCAGGAACGGCTTGCCATTCGCGTGCAGGGACGCCATGTGTGTGCGCATGGCGGTTGCGGACGGCACCTGCCCGACAGGATGTGCGGATACCGGCTTTGAATTCCCAGCCCATGATCTTGAGTGGTCGCGGTGTAACCGCGGTCCTCGGACCCACCAATACCGGCAAGACCCATTATGCCATCGAGCGCATGGTTGCGCACGGCTCTGGCGTCATCGGTCTTCCGCTCAGGCTGCTGGCGCGCGAAGTCTATACACGGCTTGTCGAGAAGGTCGGCGTGTCACATGTCGCCCTGGTGACCGGCGAAGAAAAGATCACTCCGCCGAATGCCCGTTTTTCCGTCTGTACCGTCGAAGCCATGCCGCGCGAAACGAAGGCGGCTTTCGTGGCCATCGACGAGGTGCAGCTTGCCGGTGATCTCGAGCGCGGTCACATCTTCACCGATCGTATCCTGCATCTGCGCGGGCGGGAGGAGACCCTGCTGCTCGGGGCCGGCACCATGCGGCCGATCCTGGAGCGCCTGCTGCCGGGCATCACGGTGGTGGAGCGACCGCGCCTCTCCACGCTCTTTTACGCAGGCCAGAAAAAGATCACCCGGCTGCCGCAGCGCACCGCCATCGTCGCCTTTTCCGCAGACGAGGTCTATGCGATCGCGGAACTGATCCGCCGCCAGCGCGGCGGCGCCGCCGTCGTGCTCGGCGCGCTCAGCCCCCGCACGCGCAATGCGCAGGTCGGGCTCTACCAGGAAGGCGATGTGGAATATCTGGTGGCGACCGACGCCATCGGAATGGGCCTCAACCTGGATGTCGACCATGTGGCCTTCGCGCAGGACCGCAAGTTCGACGGCTACCAGTTCCGCAATCTCAATCCCGGCGAACTCGGCCAGATTGCCGGTCGCGCCGGTCGTCACCTGAAGGATGGCACGTTCGGCGTGACCGGCCAGGTGCAGCCTTTCGATGAGGAAATCGTCGAGCGGATCGAAAGCCACCAGTTCGACCAGGTGAAGGTTCTGCAGTGGCGCTCGAAGGCGCTCGATTATTCCTCGCTGCGCGATCTGCGCCAGAGCCTCGATGCCGCACCTAAGGTGCAGGGGCTCACGCGTGCGCTGCCGGCCACCGACAGCCAGGCGCTGGATTATCTCGCGCGCTATCCGGAAGTGGCCGATCTTGCCAATACGCCGGAGCGGGTGGAGCGGTTGTGGGAGGCCTGCGCGCTGCCGGATTACCGGCGGATCACGCCCGCGCAGCATGCCGACCTCATTTCGACCCTTTTCTTTGATCTGGTGCGATTCGGGACCGTGAACGAAAATTTCATGGCCGAGCAGGTGCAGCGGGCCGACAGGACGGACGGCGAAATCGACACCCTGTCTGCGCGGATTGCCCAGATCAGGACCTGGACCTATGTCTCCAATCGTCCCGGCTGGTTGGCTCATCCGACACACTGGCAAGAAAAGACACGGGAAATCGAAGACAGGTTGTCCGACGCACTACATGAACGGTTGACGAAACGCTTTGTTGATCGCAGGACATCTGTGCTCATGAAGCGCCTGAGAGAGAATGCGATGCTGGAAGCTGAAATCAGTGTAAATGGGGATGTCTTCGTCGAAGGGCATCACGTTGGTCAATTAGCCGGTTTCCGGTTCACGCCCATCTCCGGTGCCGAAGGTCCGGATGCGCGGGCGGTGCAGGGGGCTGCGCAGAAGGCGCTGGCACTGGAATTCGAAGCGCGCGCCGCGCGCCTCTACGCCTGTGGCAACAATGATCTGGCGCTCGGCTCGGATGGTTCCCTGCGCTGGCTGGGCGAACCGGTTGCGAAGCTTGCTGCCGCAGACCACATCATGCATCCCCGCGTGATCCTGCTGGCCGACGAGCAGTTGACCGGCAATGCCCGCGATCATGTCGCCGCACGGCTCGAGCGTTTCCTCAACCACCATATCGCAACCGTCCTGAAGCCGCTCGACGATCTGTCGCGCGCCGAAGACCTGCAGGGCATGGCGAAGGGGCTGGCCTTCCAGATCGTCGAAAATCTCGGCGTTCTCTTCCGTCGCGACGTGGCCGACGAGGTGAAGACGCTGGACCAGGATGCACGCGCATCGCTGCGCCGTTACGGCGTCCGCTTCGGCGCCTACCACATCTTCATGCCGGCGCTTCTGAAGCCGGCCCCGGCCGAACTCATCACGCTTCTCTGGGCGCTGAAGAACGACGGTCTCGACAAGCCCGGTTACGGCGAACTGATCCCGGCGCTCGCCGCCGGCCGCACGTCCGTGGTGACGGACCCGAGCTTCGAGCGCAGCTTCTACAAGCTCGCCGGCTTCCGCTTCCTCGGCAAGCGTGCCGTGCGCGTCGATATCCTCGAGCGTCTGGCCGATCTCATCCGTCCGCTTCTGCAGTGGAAGCCGGGCACCTCGCCGCGTCCGGAAGGCGCCTATGACGGTCGCCGCTTCACCACGACGACGGCCATGCTGTCGATCCTGGGCGCAACGCCGGACGATATCGAGGAAATCCTCAAGGGTCTTGGTTACCGCGCCGACCAGGTGAAGGCAGAGGAAGCCCAGGCGCATCTGTCGAGCCAGGATGCGACCGCCGCGCCGGCTGCCGATGCAGCCGAGGCCGCTGCCGAACCGGCAGCAGACGACGATGCCGATCCGGCTCCGCAGGAGACTGCGGAGGCAACGGCTGCTCCGGACGGGGCTACTGCCGAGGCAGAGGCACCGGCAAGCGAAACCGCGCCTGCGGCGGAGACTGCCGAGACGGTGGCAGAGCCCGAGACGGCGGAAGAGCCGAAGCCGGTTCTCCTGTGGCGTCCCGGTGGCGGCCGCAGCGAGAACCAGCGTGGAGCGCGCCCGCAGGGCGAGCGTCGTGCCCAGGGCAATCGTCAGGGTGACGAGGCCCGCGGCGGCAATCGCCGTGGTGGTGATCGTTCCGACCAAGCCGCCCGCGGCCCGCGTGAGGGCGGCAACAACCGGGACGGTGGCAAGCGTGACGGTGGTCACCGCGACGGCCAGAGGGATGGCCAACGCGATGGCGGACGTCCCAACCGGGGCGATCGTCGCCCGGACAACCGCGGCGATCGTCCGCCGCGTCCGGACCGCGACAAATCGGCGCAGCCTGCCCGGTTCGAGGCAAAACCGCCCCGCAAGGAGAAGCCGATCGATCCGGATTCGCCCTTCGCCAAGCTCGCTGCTCTCAAGGAGCAGATGAAGAAGTGAGATGACGGAAAAGCCACCTGGAGATCAGCGTCAGCGCATCGACAAGTGGCTTTTCTTTTCGCGCCTGTGCAAGTCGCGCTCGCTCGCCCAGGATCTGGTTGAGGCGGGTCTGGTGCGCGTCAACGGCGAGCCGGTGACGCAGCCGAGCCGCATGATCAAGCCCGGCGACCGGCTGGACCTGCAACTTGAGAGCCGCGATCTCGTGCTGCTCGTTCGGGACAGCGGGACACGGCGCGGACCTTACGAGGAAGCCCGGCTTCTCTACGAGGATCTTTCGGCGGATGACCAGCCGCGGCTGACGGCGTTCGAGCGGGCGCAGCGGCGTGTTCGCGAACGGGAATGACGTTGCGAGCCAGCGGTATTTCGCCCGTTTAGCACAACGATCTCCTGCTCGGCTGTTTGAGGGATTGTTTATCCTTGCTATGCCGGTGCAAAGCTATTACGGACCAGAAAAAGCCGGGGCCCATCCGCTGTGCGCGCTGCAAAGCTTGGGTTTCGCCGTGGTCCGGCCCCGCTCCGGAGGGCATCCGTCCTCCGTTTTCGATGCAGACCAACTGAGACGTCACTGGAGTGCCTCATGACGTATGTCGTGACCGACAATTGTATCCGCTGCAAGTACACCGACTGCGTTGAAGTCTGCCCGGTCGACTGCTTCTACGAAGGCGAGAACTTCCTCGTCATCCATCCGGACGAGTGCATCGACTGTGGCGTATGCGAGCCCGAATGTCCCGCCGAGGCGATCAAGCCTGATACGGAGCCGGGCCTCGACAAGTGGCTGAAGGTCAATTCCGAGTTTGCGCAGATCTGGCCGAACATTACCGTGAAGCGCGATGCGCTGCCGGAAGCCAAGGAAATGGACGGCGTCGAAAACAAGTACGAACAGTACTTTTCGCCGGAGCCGGGCAAGGGCGATTGATTCGCCTTACCACGGTCTCTTTAAGGGCTGCTTAATGATTGTGCACTGACGCGACCGTTGCGTCGGTGCATCTGCGAAAGCAAATCATTGATTTCTTCCCATATTTGTGGTAGACGATAAGAACTGTTCCACAAAGCGGCATTCGCGTGCCCAAAAACATCACGAAAGCAACTGATCACCCCGCGCGGTTTCCGTGACAAAGCCAGTGTTTGGATCTTGTCGTCGCTAATCGCGAGAGAGGTTGTTTTCGCGCGCGTTTGGTCGGACCAGTATGGAGTCACCCGACGGTTCCCCCGTCTCATCCGGGCCTGACTGACCCGGCCCTAGCCTACGGATGGCTGGGTGCGTAACAGGGAGTTTGTTAAACGAATGACGACCCAGCAGAAAAAATCTTCGGCACGCCACGGCTTCAAGACCGGCGAATCGATCGTGTATCCGGCCCACGGTGTAGGCACTATCACGGCGATTGAGGAACAGGAAGTGGCTGGTATGAAGCTCGAACTGTTCGTGATCGATTTTGAAAAAGACAAGATGCGTCTGAAGGTGCCGGTGGCCAAGGCCGTCAGCATCGGCATGCGCAAGCTGTCCGAAACCGATTTCGTCGAGCGCGCGCTGAAGGTTGTTCAGGGCAAGGCCCGCGTGAAGCGCACCATGTGGTCGCGCCGCGCGCAGGAATATGATGCCAAGATCAATTCCGGCGATCTGATCTCGATTGCAGAAGTCGTGCGCGACCTGTATCGGGCCGAGAACCAGCCGGAGCAGTCCTATTCCGAGCGTCAGCTGTATGAAGCGGCGCTCGATCGCATGGCGCGCGAAATTGCCGCTGTCAACAAGATGTCCGACACCGAGGCCGTGCGCCTGGTGGAGACCAACCTTGCCAAGGGTCCCAAGCGCAGCAAGGTGGTTGACGAGGACGATTCCCACGAAGAAGCCGCTTAAGCGAAAAGCGTCTTCTCCCCTCAAAGAACCCGGCTTCGGCCGGGTTTTTTATTGGAACTTTTTCTTCTTCGGTGCGTTGACCCGCCGGTACGGCGAAAAGTGCTGAAGCGAAAAGCGCTCTTCACCTGCCGAAACAGCGGGGGATGTGGTCGCTTCATGTCCCTTTCAAAAACGTCAGGGGAACGAAACCAATGCCGCGAGATGCTTCGCCTGTGACCTGCCTCACGGGCCGGTGTTCTTCTTGCGGCCTAGCGGTTTCGTTGGGTCAAACAGTCTCATGGAGAGCGCGATGAACGCCATGTCAGCAGACCGCACTATGATCAAGATCGCCATGTCGGCACCGTATCTGGCGCGCGAGGAAGAGCGCGACCTGGCCGTGCGCTGGAAGGACGATCAGGATCAGGATGCGCGCAACCAGATCGCGCTGGCGCATATGCGGCTCGTGATCGCCATGGCCTCCAAGTTCCGCGGTTTCGGACTGCCCATGGGCGACCTCGTTCAGGAAGGGTATGTAGGGCTGCTGGAAGCCGCGGCAAGGTTCGAGCCGGCCCGAGACGTCCGTTTTTCGACCTATGCCAGCTGGTGGATCCGGGCGTCGATGCAGGACTATATTCTGCGCAACTGGTCGATCGTGCGCGGCGGTACGAGTTCGGCCCAGAAGGCGCTGTTCTTCAACCTGCGCCGTCTGCGCGCCAAGTTGTCCCGCGGCGACAGTTCCGTCAGCCCGCATGCCATCCATGAGGAAATCGCAACCGCGCTCGGTGTCAGCCTCGCCGATGTGCAGACCATGGATGCACGCCTCTCCGCCAATGATGCCTCGCTGCAGGCCCCGTCGATTGCGGGCGATTCCGACAGTGTCGAGCGGCTCGACATGCTGGAGAGCAACGAGCCGCTGCCGGACGAACAGGTGTCCGGGCTGATTGACGGCGAACGCCGGCTGAAATGGCTGCAGGGGGCTCTCACCAAGCTCAATGACCGCGAGAAGAAGATCATCCATGCCCGCCGCCTGACAGACGACGGCGCGACGCTGGAAGCGCTGGGGGCCGAACTCGGCATCTCCAAGGAGCGCGTCCGGCAGATCGAAAGCCGGGCGATTGAAAAGCTGAAGTCCGCGCTCGTCACCACCAATCCGCAAATGGCCGCCGCCTGCTGAGGCGGCGGAGGGCCATATAGTGGCCGGCGGCGATTGTCGCCGCGGGCTTGTCTTATTCCGAGATGATTTTTACCCGCTGACCCGGTGACACCACGGCGCCGGCGGGAAGGGCGTTGATCAGCTTGAAGAGGTCGAGCTTGCGCTCGGTCCCCATCATCCGCGCTGCGAGTGTGGTGATCGTGTCGCTGGCGCCCACGGTGACCACGCGGACACGCAAGGGCTTGATCTGGCTGATCTCCTGCGGGGTCATGCGGCGGAAGCTGGCTCGCAGGGTGTTCGCCGTCGATTCGAGCGTCGTATTGCCCTTCGGCACGGCGGTCAGGAACCGGAAGATCTGCTTGTCCATCCGCACAACCGTGACATCGAACTCCCAGCGCTCGGCAGAGGCGCGGGCCGTTGCCGCCGGCATGCCATTCACCGTCGTCTCGCGAACCGTTTCCGGCAGGAGACCGGCCACCCAGCCACTCGTCAGGTAATTCGTCAGGCTGGCGTCATCGGGTGCCTGCACGCCATCGAAACGAATGGCACTCTCATCCGGTCCCGTTGCCAGCACCGCTTCCACCTTGTTGTCGATCCGAAAACCGTCCGGCACGTCGAATCGGATGCCGAGGCCGGCATGCATGAAGGTCTGGTTGCGGACATAGCCTTCTTCCGGGCTGTCGCCATAGAGAAGGCCGTCGATGCCCGTCAGGTAATAGTCGCGACCACGATCGCCCACGGTGCCCTCCTGGCCGAAGGCACGGGCGTGCTGGCGGGCCAGTTCGACGCGCTGCGGCGCATTCGGGTGGCTGGAGAGGAAGTCGAGACTCTGGTCGGTGTCCGGATCGACGGAGGAAAAACGCGCATAGGCGGCCATCGAATCCAGGAAGCGCGCCGCGGCATAGGGATCGTAGCCGGCTTCCCCCAGCATGCGCACGCCGATCACATCCGCCTGCAGTTCCTGCTGGCGCGAGAAGGCTGCGAGGCGCAGCTTGCCACGGGCGAGGGCCTGCTTGCCGGCAAGATCGCTGGAGAGCACTTCGGCCACCACGCGGCTGGCAATGACCTCCGCCTCTTCGCGCTTCTGCCGCTCGATGCCGTGGTTGGCGGTAACATGCGCCATCTCGTGGCTGAGCACGGCCGCCACTTCCGAGGCGTCATTGGCGAGCGCCAGCAGACCGCGCGTGACATAGAGATATCCACCCGGCAGGGCGAAGGCGTTGATCGCCGGCGAATTCAGGATCGTGATGCGGTAGGACTGGTTCGGATTTTCGGAGACGGCCGTGAGCGCCCCGGTGATGCGGGCCACCAGCCGTTCCGTCTTCGCATCATGATATTCGCCGCCGTAACTGGCGACGATGCGCGGGTGTTCCCTTGCGCCCATCTGGGCACGCGGATCGTTCTTCTGCACCTGCTCGACGATCTGCGGCGTGGAGGAGGGCTTGATGTCCGCCTGATAAGTCTGATCGAGGATCGATTGACAGCTGGAGAGAAAGGTCGCCGCTGCCAGAAGCGAGGCCACACCACGCAGGACGTTCCACCGGGGCCTTGGCGCCCGGCGCACGAAGCTGCGGCCTTCACCGCCGCGTCCTGTCATGTTCGCCCGTTCATTCGGAACCGTCATTCTTCCAAGCCCGCCATCCGGCGCAATGCGCGGCCAATGCCTTCCCGCCGCTGTCTCCTGTCTGGTTCATGCGGATGGCTGCACTGGCTCGCCTATGCCCTGTTCACTCCTAAAGTAGAACAGCAGTTCCGGCAAACAATCGTCCCGCCCACTTTCGCAGTGCGGGATGCCATTGTCACACGTCCAAAATGTGGCGGATCAGTTTACGCTTTATGAAGACAAGACAAATTTGCTGATCGCCGCGTGGTCACTGTGTGTCAGAAAGAACCGCTTCTCGCCATGAAAAAGAACTTTACCGCTGTCGATGAAGATCACCTCATCGGCCAGGCGGCGCACTTCCTCGATGTCGTGGGTCACAATCAGGATCGTATTCTGTGTTTCCTGATGCAACTCGGACAAGAGGTCGGCCATGGCGAGCCGCAGCGCCGGATCGAGGGCTGCGAAGGGTTCGTCGAGGGCGAGCAGGGCGCGTTTGCGCACCAGCGCGCGGGCAAAGGCGGCGCGCTGTCGTTCGCCGCCGGAGAGCGTACCCGGTTTGCGCCTTTCGGAACCGGCCAGTCCGACGCGGGAGAGCGCGCCCGACACCGCCTGCCTCTGGTCTGCCGTCAGCCTCAGCGCCGGGTGCAGGCCAAGCCCGATATTGGTGAAGAGATCGAGATGAGCAAACAGGTTGTTGTCCTGGAAGACGAGCGAAAGCGGCCGTTCGCCCGGGTGAATGCCCGTCATGTCGCGGCCTTCCATCAAGACCCTGCCACTGTCTGGTGTCTCGAAGCCGGCAACGAGATTCAACAGCGTGGATTTGCCGGACCCGGACGGCCCGGTGATCGCCGTTACCTTGCCTGCCGCAAACGCGCAGTCGAACTCGAATGCACGGGTTCCGAGTTTCAGGGTCACCTTGTCCAGTTCAACCGCGGGCGTGTTCGTCATTGCTTTTCCTTGTGCCCGACGGTGCCGAGTGCCGTCAGGATCAGGCAGATCACGCCGAGGATCAAGGCGAGGCCATCCGCATCATGGGTGCGGTAGCTGCCAAGCCGGCTGTAGATCAGCCAGGGCAGGGTGGTCAGCTCATTGGAGCCGAAGAGGGCGACGGCGCCGAGATCGCCGAGCGACAGGGCCATGGCAAAGGAGAGCGCCATGAACAGCGGACGACGCAGGCCCGGCCAGTCGATCAGCCACAGCCGCGGCCAACCCGTGATGCCGAGACTGGCGGAGAGGCGTTGCGTGCGGGCGAGGTGTATGGCAACTGCAGGCTCCAGCACCCGCATGACAAAGGGCAGGGCCATCAGCGCGTTGATCGCAGCGATCAGGAGGGGCGCAAAGGGTGTGACCGGGCCGAAGGACCGGATCAGCAGAAACCAGCCGGTTCCAAGTACGACCGGGGGAACCAGAAGGACGAGCGAGGAGAGGCCCGCCAGCCCGGCTGAAAAGGCGGTGAGGCTTCGGTCTCGTGGTCTTCTGCCGGCGATGGCGGAGCGGGCCTTGATGATGCCGATCGCCATCAGCAATGACAGCAAGCTGGCGGTGAGCGCGATCGCCAGGCTCGTCAGCGCCGCCTGGCCGAAGGCCGGCATGGATACCAGACGTCCGAGATCCGCCCGCAGGCCGGACACCAGGATGGAGGCGAGCGGCAGCAGCAGGAAGAGGGTGGCGAGCAGGATGACGAGCGTATCCCAGGCGAGCGCTGTCGGCCCCTGCCCGTCATATCGCGTTGGCGCACGACCCTCTCCGGCTCCGGTGTTCTCGGCTGTCGCAAACCGGCTGAGACAGAGCAGGATAACGGCGGTGATGGCGATCTGCAGCAGCGCCAGCATCACCGCCCGCGGCGGGTCGAAATCGAAGCGTAGCGACTGGTAGATCGCCACCTCCAGCGTGGTGGCGGCCGGACCTCCACCGAGAACGAGCACCAGCGTGAAACTGGTGGCACAGAGCATGAAGATCAGTCCCGCCGCGCCGGGGATGACAGTGGCCAGCGCCGGGCGTTCGACAAAGCGGAAGACGGACCAGGAGGACATGCCGAGACTGGCCGCAAGCCGCCAGCTTTCCGGCGGAAGGCGCTCGAGACCCGCCAGCATCAGGCGCGCGGCGAGCGGCAGGTTGAAGAAGACATGCGCAACCAGAATGCCGGTGAGGCCATAGATGCTGACTGGGTTCTGCAGCCCGGCAGAGGTGAGCAGATCGTTCAGCACACCCTGGCGCCCGAAAATGCCGATAAGGCCGAGCGCGCCGATCAGCACCGGCAAGCCCATTGGCACCGCCATCAGCCGGATGATCCAGATCCGCCCTGGAAAACGCGAGCGGCGGGCCAGCGACAAAGCGACCGGCAGCGCCAGGGCGACCGACAGAAGCGTGGACAGCACCGCCTGCAGCAGCGTGAACCGCAGGATGCTCAGCGTATAGTCATCGAACAGCGCCTGGCCCAGGCCGTCCGGCGCCGTTATTAGCAGGGCGATCGTCGGCAGCGTCACGAAAAGCCCGATCAGCAGAAGGCTTGCCGCGCCTGCGGCAAGTCCTCGCGTCTGTTCGGCCTTTGTCAGCATGACGGGTCTGGAGCGCTCAGTTCATGCTCATGGCCGACAGCCATTCGCGGATAAAGGCCTGGCGGTTCTTCGCCACCTCTTCCGGGCTCATCAGGAAGGTGTTCGACGGCTGGATCAGCTTGCCGAAAGCCTCCGGCAATGGATCGGCGGTGGCGGCGGCCGGCATCATCCAATTGGTCGTCGGAATGATCGTCTGGAACTGCGGCGAGAGGGTGAAGGCGAGGAACTGTTCAGCCAGTGCCTTGTTCGTCGTGGCCTTCAGCATGCCCGACACTTCGATCTGGATATAATGGCCTTCCGCGAATGTCGCCGCCTTGTAGCGCTCGGTCTTCTCTTCCATCATGTGATAGGCGGGCGAGGTGACATAGGAGAGCACCATCGGCGCCTCGCCCTTGGTGAAGAGACCATAGGCTTCCGACCAGCCGGGTGTGACCGTCAGGATACGGGTCTTGAGCTTGGCCCAGGCCTCCGGCGCCTTGTCGCCGTAGACGGATTTCACCCACAACAGCAGGCCAAGGCCGGGCGTCGAGGTGCGGGGGTCCTGGATGACGATCTTCTGGGACGGATCGCCTTCCACCAGATCCTTCAGGCTGGTCGGCGGTGTCTTGATCGCCTCGCTGTCGTAGATCACGGCAAAGTGGCCATAGTCGAAAGGCACGAAGACATCGTCCTTGAAGCCGCCCGGCACCTTCGCAGCACTGGTATCGATTCCATGCGGCGCGAAAAGCCCGGTATCCTTGGCCTCCTGGATGAGGTTGGTATCCAGGCCAAGCGCCACATCCGCCTCGGATGACGCACCTTCCAGCTTCAGCCGCGTCAGAAGCGCCACGCCATCGGCCACCGCCACGAAGTTCAGCGTGCAGTCGCAGGTCTTCTCGAAGGCTTCCTTGACCTTCGGGCCCGGGCCCCAGTCGGCCACAAAGCTCTCATAGGTGTAGACGGTCAGCGTCTTCTTGTCCGCAGCGGTTGCCATCAACGGCTGCGCGAGGACTGCAAGCGCAGTCAGGGAAAATGCTAGAAACGTGCGCATCAGCGCCTCCTCATTCATCCAAAAAGGGGGATAGGCGCTTGATACGAGCCGTCTAATCCCTCCGCCGGTGCTAACCGGATCAGGTTCTTCGGGTTGGTGAGACACCTCTCAGCCGCTGAAGCGGCACCCCGTTAGAGCAGGCAAAGATGTAACGAGGGCGGGCGCGCTTGGCAAGCGCGCACACATTCTCAGTGATGCGTGTGGATGAAGACCTTCAGGCCGTGCGGTGCCGTGGCCACGCCGCCTCGACGATTTGCCAAAGCATAATCGATCGTCTCTTCGATCACCTGCGGCATGACCGGCTTGGTAAGGACGCCGATCGAGCACTCCGTCTTGCCATTCAACTGTTCCGGATTGGCGGTCATGAAGATCACGGTGATGCCGAACCGCTCGGAAAGCTCCCGGCCAATCGCTGGGCCTGTTGCGCCATCGGCCAGATTGACATCGACGAGGGCAATGTCGGCATCCGCCGCCATCGACAGTGCCTTTTGCAGGCCCGTGGCGAGGCCCGCAACAGTCAGCCCCATGCCTTCCACCACGTCTGCCACATCCAGTGCAATCAGAAACTCGTCTTCCACGATCAGCACCCGCTGATCCCGGACTGCCCGTTCCACGCGACGACTCGCTACATTTGCCGACATGGTGTGCCCTCTGTTGAAACGCTCCGGCCTCTTCTGTCTCATAAAGAACCGGATTGTCTGTCGAACGAGGAGCTGACGGAATTGTTCCGTTACAAGATGCGTTTCTCTCGTGCTAACGCATTGTTAATATTAATGATGCGTTAGCCTAACCTTCCAGTTCTTCGCGCAGCATCTCCAGTTCCAGCCATTCTTCTTCCATGGCAGCGATCTTGTTGCGGAGTGTTTCGAGCTCTGCGGCGATCCGGTTGAAGGCGGCGGGATCCTTGGTGAAGAGATTGGGATCGGCCATTTTCGCCTCGCGGGCGGCAATCTCCTTCTCGGCCTTTTCCATCTCCTTCGGCAGGTTTTCGAGCGCGAATTTCTGCTTGTAGGAAAGCTTCGCCTGGGCTTTGGGCGCGTATGCCTGGGCGGAAGATTGGGAGGCTTCGGCCTTTGCCTTTTCGGCCCGACGCTTCTCCTCCAGCGCGCCCTTGCGCTGCGCCATCATGTCCGTATAGCCGCCGGCATATTCGATCCAGCGGCCATCCGGCGCATCTGGATTGGCCGGTGCCAGTGTCGAGTTCACGGTGCGGTCGAGGAAATCACGGTCGTGGCTGACCAGGATGACGGTGCCGTTGTAGCCAGCGACGATCTCCTGCAAGAGGTCGAGCGTTTCGATGTCGAGATCGTTGGTTGGTTCGTCGAGGATCAGGAGGTTCGACGGCTTGGCCATGATCCGGGCCAGAATCAGCCGGGCGCGCTCGCCGCCCGACAGGTTCTTGATCGGCGTGCGCATCTGTTCCGGCTGGAACAGGAAATCCTTCATGTAACCCGCCACATGGCGCTGTTCGCCATTCACCAGCAGGTTCTCGCCGCGGCCATCCGTCAGGTAATGGCTCAGCGTATCTTCCAGATTCAGATCCTCGCGCTTCTGGTCGAGCGTCGCAATCTCCAGGTTCGTGCCGAGCTTGATCATACCGGAATCCGGCTCCAGCTGGCCGGTCAGCATTTTGAGAAGCGTCGTCTTGCCGGCACCGTTCGGCCCCACGAGACCGATGCAATCGCCGCGATGCACCCGGATCGAGAAGGGCGCAACGATCTGGCGCTCGCCGTATGCCTTGGTGATGGCCTCCGCCTCGATCACCAGCTTGCCGCTTTCGCGGCCTTCCGTCACTGCGGCCTGGATAGTGCCCTGCGGCCCGCGATGGCCGCGGTACTCGGCGCGCAGGCTCTGCAGATTGCCAAGCCGGCGCATGTTGCGCTTGCGGCGGGCCGTCACGCCATAGCGCAACCAGTGTTCTTCCCGTTCGATCTGCTTGCCGAGCTTGTGCTGTTCCAGCTCTTCCGCCTCAAGCACCTCGTCGCGCCATTCCTCGAAATGGCCGAAACCACGATCGAGGCGGCGCGACAGGCCGCGATCCAGCCAGACGACGGCGGTCGAGACCTTTTCCAGGAAACGACGGTCGTGGGAGATCAGCACCAGCGCGCTGCGGCTTTTCTGCAGCTCGCCTTCCAGCCATTCGATGGTCGGCAGGTCGAGGTGGTTGGTCGGCTCGTCCAGCATCAGGATGTCCGGCTCGGGCGCCATGACACGGGCAAGCGCTGCACGGCGTGCCTCGCCGCCGGAAAGCTGGCGTGGATCTTCCTCGCCGGAGAGCCCCAGATGGTTGAGGAGATAGGTGACGCGGTAGGGATCATCACCCGGCCCGAGCCCCGCTTCCGCATAGGCCTGCACGGTGGAGAAGCCGGCAAAATCCGGCGCCTGCTCCAGGTAACGGATGGTGGACGAAGGATGCCGGAAGACCTCGCCGGATTGCGCTTCCACCAGGCCGGCGGCGATCTTCATCAGCGTCGATTTGCCCGAGCCGTTGCGGCCGACGAGGCAGATCCGGTCGCCCGGTTCCACCTGCAGGCTGGCGCCGTCCAGAAGCGGCGTGCCGCCAAAACTCAGGCGGATGTCGTCGAGTTTGAGAATGGGAGGTGCCATGGTCCCTCAGGCTCCGGAATAATCATAAGGACGGGCGAGAAGGATGGCCCGCCCGCGCTTCAGCGACACCGAGATCGGGCCTTCCGCCACATTGGATAGGGTGCGGGACGAGCCGAAGGTCAGCGAGAAATGGGTGAGCGGATAGCGCGCATTGCGGATGGTCAGCCCTTCCAGCGCGGTGAACCCGAGCACGGAAAACAGCGCGTCTTTCGGCAGCTCCAGCTCCAGCTGGCTTTCCTCGACGACCGGATAAGCTTCCTCCTCGCCCGAGGTCAGCACCACCTCGAAGCCATCTTCCGCCAATCCGAGCGCGTTCAGATAATGCTGAAGGGCGTGGTCCGAGCGTTCGCCGCCCAGTGCGCCGGCAAAGACGAGACGCGTCGCACCCTTCGCAATGGCTTCCGCGACGGCAATCTCGCCATCCGTCGCCGCCTTGGTGGCCGGATAGGTGCGCTGCTCCACCGTTGGGTAAAGGGCGGCAAGGCCCGCGTCACTGCTGTCGAAATCACCGACCCACAGTTCCGGCAGAAGGCCCAGCGTGGCGGCATGGCGCATGCCGCTGTCGGCCGCAATCGCCCGTGTTTCCGCGACGAGGGCCTGCAGGCGCTCGGTCAACACGAGATGGCCGCCAAGAAGGATGGTGAAGGACGTGGTGTTCATGTCCCTGCCCTTAGCGCATCTTCACCCAAAAGCAAAAGGCCGATGCACGGGCAGGGGTGGTCAAGACATGCCGAAACACGACCGGCCGGAGAAGCCGATCGCCCTGTACCCATCGTCAAGCGAGACGTCAGCGCTTCTTGGGGCTGGAGGCTTCGGCGCTCTTGATCTGCGTGGTGAAGCTGCTGACCGGTGCCGTGGACGGCTTTGCCTTGTCCTTCTTCGGCTTGCGGACTTCGCGGTTGGAACGGACCTGACCTTTGGCCATGGAGGCCTCCCTTATCTGCTGGCCGGTTCGAGCAGCCTCGGTGGCTGCGGTGTCCGGCATCGTTGTGTTCTGAGTGAATTGGTATTCGTTGGTCGATCCCGTCATCTGAGGAAGACGGTGATCGCAGAGGAAGAAACAGCAGGATGGCACAGGATGCCGCCAGCCCACGGTCTCATGCCGTTGTCGTTCGAAAGATCGGAACGTGGCCAGCGCCGGTCGTCAATCCGGGTGTTGGAGCGCGCTTCGAAGCATCCGGAGATGCTTGTCACAGCCTGACAGAACGCGGGAAGAAGACAAGCGGTATCTTTGCAGCCTTTGCCGTCGCGGCGCGGGTTTTGCCCATCAGCATCGCGGCTTGCGCAAGAGGTTCGCGGACCTTACCTTCTGGCCCATCAGAAAGCCGGATCATCAGGACAGAACATGCAGTTTACGGGCACGGCCGATTACATTGCCGACAAGGATCTGATGGTGGCGGTCAACGCTGCCATCCGACTGGAACGGCCTCTTCTGGTCAAGGGCGAACCCGGAACCGGCAAGACCGAGCTGGCGCGGCAGGTGGCGGCGGCGCTCGGGCTTGAGATGATCGAATGGACGATCAAATCCACCACCAAGGCGCAGCAGGGGCTTTATGAATATGATGCGGTCTCGCGCCTGCGCGACAGCCAGCTCGGCGACCCGCGCGTCAATGAGGTCTCGCACTATATCCGCCGCGGCAAGCTGTGGCAGGCCTTCGCATCCGACAGGAAGGTCGTGCTGCTGATCGACGAGATCGACAAGGCGGATATCGAGTTTCCGAACGACCTGTTGCAGGAACTCGACCGCATGGAATTCCATGTCTACGAAACGGGCGAGACCGTGCGCGCAAAGGTTCGCCCCATCGTCATCATCACCTCCAACAACGAGAAGGAATTGCCGGACGCTTTTCTGCGTCGCTGCTTCTTTCACTACATCCGTTTTCCCGATGCCGAGACGTTGTCGCGCATCGTGGAGGTGCATTATCCCGGCATCAAGCAGCGTCTCGTCAGCGCGGCTTTGACGCAGTTCTACGAGATCCGCGAGATGCCGGGGCTCAAGAAGAAGCCGTCCACGTCTGAAGCCCTTGATTGGATCCGCCTGCTGGTCTCGGACGATATCGATCCGGACGATCTGCGCGCCGACGTGAAGAACGCGCTCCCGAAGCTGCATGGCGCACTTTTGAAGAACGAGCAGGATGTGCATCTGTTTGAGCGCATGGCGTTTATGGCGCGGCGGGAGCGTTAGCGTTTCCTAAATCATCCATTTTGTCGCGGATTGACCTTTACGGAAGAAGAGCCTATTTAGACAGCTCATCGTGGTGATTTGGCCGGCCGGCTTGCAGCCACGTAAAATAAGTCGCTAAAGGGCCGCGAGAAGAGAAAGAAACCTTCCACGGACCGGTCGCGATCTATCGCCGCCGGTTTTTTTGTTTTTGTCGGGTTCGAACCATGCCGATCAAGATTCCAGATACGCTTCCCGCCTTCCAGACACTGGTGAACGAGGGTGTCCGGGTGATGACCGAGACGATGGCTGTGCGGCAGGATATCCGCCCGCTGCAGATCGGCCTGTTGAACCTGATGCCGAACAAGATCAAGACGGAAGTGCAGATGGCGCGCCTGGTGGGTGCCTCGCCGCTGCAGGTGGAATTTTCGCTGGTGCGCATCGGTGGCCACAAGGCGAAGAACACGTCCGAAGAGCATCTTCTGTCCTTCTACGAGACCTGGGACGAGGTGAAGCAGCGCAAGTTCGATGGCTTCATCATCACCGGTGCGCCGGTCGAGACGCTGCAATACGAGGATGTGACCTACTGGGACGAGATGCAGCAGATTTTTGACTGGACGGAAACCAATGTCCATTCGACGCTGAATGTCTGCTGGGGCGCGATGGCCGCCATCTACCATTTTCACAAGGTACCGAAGCACGAGCTGACGGAAAAGGCGTTCGGGGTCTACCGCCACCGCAATCTCTGCCCGTCCTCGATCTATCTCAACGGCTTTTCCGATGATTTCCAGGTGCCCGTCTCGCGCTGGACGGAGGTGCGCCGCGCCGATATCGAAAAGGTGCCGGGGCTGGAAATCCTGATGGAATCCGAGGAGATGGGGGTTTGCCTGGTGCATGAGAAGCGCGGCAACCGGCTCTACATGTTCAATCATGTGGAATACGATTCCACCTCGCTGGCAGATGAATATTTCCGCGACGTGAATGCCGGTATTCCCATCAAGATGCCGCACAACTATTTTCCGCATAATGATGCAACGCTGCCGCCGCAGAACCGCTGGCGCAGCCACGCGCATCTTCTGTTCGGAAACTGGATCAACGAGATCTACCAGACGACACCCTACGAGCTGGAGCAGATCGGAAGCCGCTGAAGGACACCACTTTGTTCATCCCGTTTTTCCTCAGACTGAAGGAGGCCAGAATTCCCGTGACGCTGCGGGAATTTCTGGACCTTCTGGAGGGGATGCAGGCGGGGCTGGCGGATTTCGACGTGGAGGCCTTCTATTTCCTGGCCCGTGCGGCGCTGGTGAAGGACGAGCGGCACATCGACCGGTTCGACCAGGTGTTTTCCGCGCATTTTCGCGGGCTCGCCGCGCTTTCCGACATGGCAGGCATCGAGACGGAAAAGCTGCCGGAAGAGTGGTTGCGCAAGCTCGCCGAAAGGCACCTGACGCCGGAGGAAAAGGCGCTGGTGGAATCGCTCGGCGGTTTCGACAAGCTCATGGAAACGCTCAAAGAGCGGCTGGAGGAGCAGAAGGGGCGCCACCAGGGCGGCTCGAAATGGATCGGCACCGCCGGAACCTCCCCCTTTGGCGCCTATGGCTACAATCCGGAAGGTGTCCGCATCGGCCAGGACGGGTCCCGCCACCGCAAGGCGGCGAAGGTGTGGGACAAGCGCGAGTTCCGCGACTTCGACGATACACGCGAGATCGGCACCCGCAACATCAAGATTGCGCTCAAACGCCTGCGCCGCTGGGTGCGCGAGGGTGCCGCCGACGAACTCGATCTGCCCGGCACCATCCGCTCGACCGCCGAACACGGTTATCTCGACGTGCAGACACGGCCGGAGCGGCGCAATGCGGTGAAGCTCCTGATGTTCTTCGATGTCGGCGGCTCGATGGATGATCACGTGATGGTGGTGGAGGAGCTGTTTTCCGCCGCACGCGCCGAGTTCCGCCATCTCGAACATTTCTATTTCCACAATTGCCTCTACGAGAGCGTGTGGCGCGACAATCGCCGTCGTTCCGAGCGTTTCGCCGTCGAGGACCTGCTGCGCAGCTATGGGCCGGACTACAAGGTGATCTTTGTCGGCGATGCGACGATGAGCCCCTATGAGATCACCCATGTTGGCGGGTCCGTGGAGCACTGGAACAAGGAGCCGGGTGCCGCCTGGATGCGCCGCATGGCGGAGCATTTCCAGCGCATGGCCTGGATCAACCCGGTGCCACAGGCGCATTGGGACCATACCCATTCCGCCGTTCTGATGCAGCAACTGCTGGACGGGCGCATGTATCCGCTGACGCTGGAAGGCTTGGAACAGGCCACCCGCACGCTTTCCCGCTGAGCGTATCGTTCCCCGTTGATTAACCGGCTGGAATCACGCAGGTTGCGCCCTCACAACATGCAAGAACAGGACATCAGCCATGACGACGCAGGGCGAAATCTTCGGCACCACTCCCAAGGGCGAAACGGTCTACCGCGTGAAGATTTCCGGGGGCGGGCTGACGGCCTATGTCATCACCTGGGGCGCGGTCATCCAGGATCTCCGTCTGGACGGCCAGGAGGCGCCGCTGGTGCTCGGCTTCGACACATTCGAAGACTATCCGAAATATTCCTCCTATTTCGGCGCGACACCCGGTCGGGTCGCCAACCGCATCGGCAAGGGACAGTTCACGCTGGATGGCAAGGCCTACCAGCTAGACCTCAACCAGAACGGCGATACCCATCTGCACGGCGGCAGCGACGGACTTGGCAAGACGAACTGGACGATCATCGCCCATGCCGAGAACAAGGTGATGCTGCAGGTGACGGATCCGGACGGACGCGGCGGTTATCCCGGCAATTGCACGGTCACGGCGACCTATGAGCTGAAGGAGGACGGCGTTCTGAACGTCGTCTACGAGAGCGTGACGGATGCCCCGACGCTCGCCAATATCTGCCAGCACACCTATTTCAACCTGGATGGCCGCGACGATATTCTGGGTCACGACATCATGATCGCCGCCGATCATTATCTGGAACTCGACGAACACCAGGTGCCGACCGGCAAGGAGATTGCGGTGGCGGGCACGCCGATGGACTTGCGCCAGCTCGGGCCGATGCGCCGAAGCGAGGCCGACGGCGCCCAGGTGGATTTCGACCACAATTATTGCCTGTCGACCGACCGTGTCGCCAAGCGCACGGTCGCGCTGGTGCGCAGCGTCAATTCCGGCGTGTCGCTCGAAGTGCGGACCACCGAGCCGGGGGTTCAGCTCTATTGCGGCTTCAAGCTGAAGCCGACGGTGCCGGGCCTTTCCGGCAAGCTCTATGGCCCCTATGCAGGGCTCTGTCTGGAAACGCAGATCTGGCCGGATGCCATCAACCACGCAGGGTTCCCAAGCGCCGTCCTGCGTCCGGGCGAATTGCTTCGCCAGGAAACCGATTACGTCTTCTCGCGCAGCTGAGCCGCTGAAAGGCCCTCCTGTCCGGTTCACGGACAGGAGGGGGAATGCCTCAGCCCTTGCCGGTGATGGCCGGGCTGAACACCATCAGGCTCAAGAGCTCGAACAAAACCTGCGCGCCCGCATGGGCGGTGTTGTGGGTCGAGTCATATTGCGGCGCCACTTCCACCACGTCGGCGCCGACAAGGTTGATGCCCTTGAAGCCGCGGATCAGTTCCAGCACCTCGCGGGTCGTGAGACCGCCCACCTCGGGCGTGCCGGTGCCGGGCGCAAAGGCGGGGTCCAGGCTGTCGATGTCGAAGGACAGATAGGTCGGGCCGTCGCCCACGATCGCCTTCGCCTTTTCGATGATGGCCGGAATGCCGAGTCCCGTCACCTCTTCCGCGTGGATGACGGTCATACCGCTCTCGTAGGAAAACTCCCAGAGATATTCGGCGGAACCGCGAATGCCGATCTGGATCGTGCGGGTCGGATCCAGGACGCCATCCAGCACCGCGTTGCGGAAGGGGCCGCCATGGTGAAACTTCGTCTGGTCGAAGGAGCCGCTGGTATCGCAATGCGCATCGATATGGATCATGCCGAGCGGCGCCTTCTTGCCGACCGCCTTCATGATCGGATGGGTGATCGAGTGGTCGCCGCCGACGGCGAGGGGGAGAACGCCGGCGTCAACGATCTGGTTGAAGCGCTTTTCGATATCATCATGGCTCATTTCCAGCCGGTAGCGGCTGCGGAACGGCACGTCGCCGATATCGGCCACACGCAGTTCATGCACCGGCGCGCAACCCAGAACGTGGTTGTAAGGGCCGATGCGGTCGATGGCGCGCAGCGCCCGCGGCCCGAAGCGCGAGCCCGGTCGGTTGGTGACACCGAGGTCCATCGGAACGCCGGTGATGGCCACCTGTAGATCCTCGAAATCGGGATTGTCTGCCTCGACGGGCAGGTAGGGGGCGGAGAGGAAGGTCGGAAGACCGGCATAGGGTGCGGCGCGCGTGCCGTTCTTGAAAATCTTTTCGCCGACTTTGGCAAAGGCCGGATCAAAAATCTCGCCGCCGGCGCTTTCGCCATACTTGGCCCGCAAGGCCGCCAGTTTGTCTGCGTCGAACCCCATCATCGTGCTCCATCTGCCATGCCGCAGGGTCCTGCATGCCGTTTGTGCATGCGCTCAAGCCTGCCCTCGATTTGCGCAGTATCCTTCGAGCCCACGCCGGAAATCAATTGACATTCGGTCGACGTCCACCGTTAGTCAGCTGAGTTTTGGATTTTCCGGTCTTGTCTGATGATGTTTTCCTCCTCGCGCTTCAATCCCCTCATCGAACGCATTTCGCCGCCGCCAGTGCCCTCCGTGCAGGCCTGGGCGCGTGCCTATGATGGGGTGCGGGGGCCGCTGATCGATCTGTCGCAGGCGGTGCCGGGCTATCCGGCGCATCCGGCCATGCTGGAGATTCTGGGCAAGGCGGCCTCGTCCAAGGCCTATACGGGCTACGGGCCGATCGAGGGCGAGCGGGCACTGCGCGAGACCTATGCCGCGCATGTCTCTGAGGTCTATGGCGCAGCGCTTGTGGCGGACAACATCCACGTCACCTCCGGCTGCAACCAGGCCTTCATCTGTGCGGCGATGGCCGTGGCCGGCGCGGGTGATGCGGTGCTGATGACGGAGCCCTATTACTTCAACCATGAAACGACGCTCGCCATGCTCGGCATTCGCACCCGCTTCGTGGAATGCGCGGCAGAGGATGGATTCCTACCGACGGTGGAGGCCATTGCGCTGGCGTTGCAGCCGGATGTGAAGGCGCTGGCGCTGGTCTCGCCCAACAATCCGACGGGTGCCGTCTATCCGCCGGAGCTTCTGTCGGCGATTGCCGATCTTTGCCGCGCAAAGGGCATCTGGCTGATCCTGGACGAGACCTATCGCGACTTCCTTCCGAGTGCCGGTTCGTTTCCCCATGATCTCTTCCGCCTGGATGGCTGGGAAAACGTCGTCGTGTCGCTCTACAGTTTTTCCAAGAGCTTCTGCATTCCAGGCCATCGGCTGGGCGCGATCACGGCGGGTCCTGCCTTCATTAGCCAGGTCGCGAAGATCATGGACAACCTGCAGATCTGCGCGCCGCGCTCGGCCCAGGCGGCGGTGGCCGAGGCTTTGCCGCTCCTCTCAGACTGGCGTGAAGAAAATCGGCAGGAGATCCTGCGCCGGGCCGACGCGATGAAGCGGGTCATGGCGGCGCTGCCGGACTGGCAGTTGGCGGCAGTGGGTGCCTATTTCGCCTTCGTGCGTCACCCCTTTGCCGGTACCGCATCGGCAACCGTGGCGGAAGCGCTGGCCAGACACGTCGGCGTCTCCTGCATTCCGGGCGGCTATTTCGGTGCGCATCAGGAAGGGTATCTGCGGTTTGCCTTTGCCAATGCGGATGTGGCCGGCATCGATCGCCTGGCGGAACGCCTCGATGGCTTTTCGCTCTGATCAGGAAAACAGTTTCGCCAGCACGAAGATCGCGCTCTTGATGATGGCGTAGATCACGCCCGCTACCAGGAACAGCGACACGATACCGATCGCAACGCCGAGGCTGATCCAGAGGCCATCCTTTTCCAGGATGCCGAAGGCGATGACGCAGAGCGCCAGGGCCGGCAGCATGTTGCCGAGCGGGATCGGCATGGCGAGCACGAGCGCCAGCACCAGACAGAAGCAGCCGATCAGCCGTTCCGCCAGCGGCGTGGAGAGCACCGTCATCCGCGGCTTCAGCATGCGTTCCGCCTTTGCGATCCAGGGGCTTGCCTTGGCGATCATGCCGGCAAAATCACTGCGCAGCATGGAGCGGCCGGCAATCAGCTTCGGCAGCCAGGGCGTCTGGCCGAAAGCCATCTGGGCGGCGAGAAAGAGAAGCGGAATGCCGAGAATGGCGGAGGTGCCCGGCGGGGTCGGCAGGACATTGGGCATGGCGAAGATGAAGATCAGGGCACCGAAGGCCCGGTCCTTCATGGCGGCCAGAAGATCGGCCACCTGAATGCGTTCGCGTGTCACGTCACCGGCAAGTTGATGCAGGATCGCTGAAAAGCTCTTTGGCCTTGCCGCCTCGTCATCCGGTGAGGGGGCATCATCCGCGGGTGTCGATGGGTCGGAAAGCAGTGCCATCGTTTTACCCGGCAGACGGACGAAGTGGAAGTGGATCGATCATGATGCCGGTGATGACACACAAACATGGCCATTTCATTACGGGCGCATAAAGGCGGCCCCCGAAGCGGTTCGGGGGCAGCCGTTTCGATGATCACGGTGTTGACGGCGACGATCGAACGATCGGCGCTCAACCCGGATCAGAACATCTCTTCTTCGAAACCTGCATCGGCACCGGCATCGTCTGCGCCGGTATCGGCGGCACCCGGATCCTCGGCGGCCTGCGCCTCGTCACCGGAGAGCATGCCGGCAATTGCATTGCCGAGCAGGACGCCGCCGGCAACACCCATCGCCGTCTGCGCCGCACCGGCGAGGAAGCCGCCGCCGCGGGTGGGCTGGCCATAGGCCTGGCCCTGGCCGTAGCCTTGAGCCTGCTGCTGGCCCCAGGGATTGCGGGGGCCTGCCTGCGGCTGGCCGGGCATGGCTGCCGGGGCCGCAGCGCCCGTGACCATGCCGCCCGCCATGCCATTCGACATGCCGCGTGGGGCCGGGCGTGCCGGCTGGGAGTTGCTGCCGAACAGGCTGGAGAAGAAGCCGCCGCCGGAGGCCGGGCGGGAGGCGAGCTGGTATTCCAGCTCCTCGATCCGCCGCTCAGCCTCGTTCAGGGCCTGCTCCTGCACAACGATCGTCTGCGCCATAAAATAGGGTGCACCCGGCTGGCTGGTGATGCGATCACGGATGAAGGCATCCGCTTCCGCATCGCGCGGGCCCGACTGGCTCTCCACGTGGGAGAGCTTGCCGAACAGACCCTCGATCGCCTGGCGGTCGTTGTAGTCCATGGATCATGTCCTCCTTTGGTAATGGACCGGTTATTCTTCGCGCTGGCCGGTCAGGCTCAGCAGAAGCTGGAAGATGTTGACGAAGTTCAGGTAGAGCGACAGCGCACCGAAGACGGCGAGCTTCTGCTGGCTCTCCTGGTCGAAGTTCTCGGCATACTGTTCCTTGATGTTCTGCGTGTCCCAGGCCGTGAGGCCGATGAAGACGACGATACCGATGATCGAGATCGCGAACTGAAGGGCGCTGGAGCCGAGGAAGATGTTGACGATCGAGGCGATCACCACGCCGATCAGACCCATGATCAGGAAGGAGCCGAACTTCGACAGGTCACGCTTGGTGACATAGCCGTAGAGGCTGGTGGCGCCGAACATGGTGGCGGTGATGAAGAAGGTGCGCGCGATGCTGGCGCCGGTGAAGACGAGGAACACCGAAGCAAGCGACAGACCCATCACGGCGCAGAAGGCCCAGAAGGTCATCTGTGCGGTGGAGGCCGACATCGTCTGGATCTTGAACGAGAAGAAGAAGACGAAGGCGAGCGGGGCCAGCATCACCACCCACTTCAAAGGCGTCGAGAAGATCGGCACGTAGAGCGCCGGGGTCGACGCGACGAAGAAGGCGACGAGGCCGGTGATGACGAGGCCGAGACCCATGTAGTTGTAGATGCGCAGCATGTGCTGGCGCAGGCCCTCATCGAAGGCTGCCTGGGACTGGATCGCCGGATTGTATCCGAAGCGGGGGTTCATGGATGTACTCCTCTGACGGTGAACAGGGTTCGGGAATTGCGGATCAGTACAGGGTCCTGGCCAGTTGCTCGGCCTCGGCCCTCAGGTTCACGGCATCCTCGGTGTCGGAGACGAGCGCATAGGCCACGTCGCCGATCTGCCAGTAGGAGGCCTGCACCTGTTCCTGCCTGACGAGCGAGACCGGCAGCACGGCAAAGCTGCCCGGACGAACGGCAAACAGGGACAGGCGGATATCGTTGTCGCGCACGATCGCCATCTCCACGCTCGGCCCGAAGGCCGAGGGGAAGACCTGCACGTCGCTGACCTGCCACTCCTTCGGGATGCCGGGCATCACGATGGCCGTGGCGGAGCGGATTTCCGCCGGATCGAAATCGGACGATTCCTGCTGGGAGGGCATCGTGTGTCGAAGGACGGAGGTGCCGTGAGCGCGCAACGCCTCTTCCACGAAGGCGGGCGGCGGCACGGAGGCTTCGACCGTGGAAACGGTGAGCGGCCCCA
The DNA here is from genome assembly GCF_011046245.1 of Allorhizobium pseudoryzae. Classification (NCBI taxonomy): domain Bacteria; kingdom Pseudomonadati; phylum Pseudomonadota; class Alphaproteobacteria; order Hyphomicrobiales; family Rhizobiaceae; genus Affinirhizobium; species Affinirhizobium pseudoryzae. The sequence continues at coordinate 1,355,440 of NZ_CP049241.1, read as the reverse complement.
GTTGGTGGCTCAGCCCCCAGCCGACGGCGATCAGCGCGATCGTTGCGGCCAGCCTTTGAAACGAGCGAAAGATCCGCCCCCTGGAGAGGGCCGCCTGCAGGCGGCGGGCCGCCTCGCGCGTCTCCGGCCGGCCGTGGCGCTGGTGACCTTCCGCAAGCGCCAGCCGCAGCTCGCCCTTGATCGCGAGATCCGCCATCACGCGGGCAGCAATATCCGGATTTTCCGAGAGATAGGCTTCCACCTCGATGCGGCGGCCAGCATCCAGTTGGTCGTCCACATAGGCTTCCACATCCGCGGGCTGGATCGGGTCAACGGGTGTCATCGCGTCCCCCTTCAATGATTTTCAGATGGCCGTTGCCGGCGGGCAGCCGGCGGCCGTTTTCCTCGAATTCGCGCAGACGCGCGCGGGCGCGGGAGACACGCGACATCAGCGTGCCGACCGGGATGGACAGCGCATCGGCGGCCTGCTGGTAGGACAGGCCTTCGATGGCGACGAGATGCAGCGCATCGCGCTGCTCGTCGGGCAACGCGAAAAAGGCTTCGCGCAGCTGCTTCAGACGGATCGATTGGTCCGGGTCAGCCCGATGCACCGTCTCGCCGAGCTCGGCGGCCGCCTGGTTGCGTGCCTCGGACGACCGCCGGCTGCGCAACCGGTCGATATGGGTGTTGTGTACGATGGAGAGCAGCCAGTTGCGCAGGTTCGCGCCCGTGCGGAAGGTGCCCTTGCGCTCGTAGGCCTTGACCAGTGCATCATGCACCAGGTCTTCCGCATCGTCCGGGTTGCGGACGAGCGAACGGGCATAGCGCCGCAAGGCCGCCAGCTGGTTCAGAACATCAAAAGGATGCTTCTTGTCGCTCATGCCCCAATATACGGAGCCGAGGTTCAACTTATTCCGTGTGCCGCAAGATTTTTTTGATGTTCGAATCAGAGCGGCATCGGGCCGACGTAACGGGCGCGGGGGCGGATCAGCCGCTCGTCATCCTTCTGTTCCAGGGCATGGGCGATCCAGCCGACGGTACGGGCGATGGCAAAGAGCGCCAGTGCCGATCCGCGCGGAAGGTTGAGGCTGCGTCTCAGCGCCACCAGCGCCACGTCACAGGTCGGTCGCTGGCCGGCGGTCTCTTCGAGAACGGAGAGAAGATCGGCGCGAAGCGCATCCGGCGGGAGATGCGGGAGGATGCCCTCCGCCCGCGGATCGCCGTCCGGGTAGAGAGGGTGGTCGAAGCCCGGAATGCCATCGCCGCGCCTCAAGCGCCTCTCGACCACCTCGGCGGCATCGCCCACCTCCTCCAGTTCATCGAACAGCAGTTCGACGAGACTTGTCATGCCGCCATGGCGCGGGCCGCTCAGCGCCGATAGCCCGGCATTCAGGCAGGCGCCGAGCGAGGCACCGGTGGAGGCGGCGACCCTGAGGGCAAAAGCCGAGGCGTTCAGTTCGTGATCCGCCTGCAGCACCAGCGCGCGGCGGACGAGATCCGCGCCCTGCGTATCGAGCGACCAGTGTTTTGCCAGAAAGGCATGGATCGGTTGCACATCCGGCTGCACGCCCAGACAGGCGGCCGCCATGGCGCGCGTCAGGGCGGCACCGCCGGCCCAGAGGCGGCGATTGTCGCGTTTCCACGCCGTCAAACGTCCGGCGGCGACGAACGGCAGCAGCGCCTGGCACCGCTCGGTCAGCGGCAGGGGCATGGTGGCGTCGAGAAGGGCGTCATTCCAGGCATCCGGCTTGGCCTTTGCGTCGGCAAAAGAGTCTGTCGATCCGCAGTCCCAGAGCAGACGCGCGACCTCTTCCAGCGTGGCGCCCTCGGCGAGTTGCAGGGCATCCTGACCGCGATAGATCAGCCTGCCGTTTTCGATGAGGGTGATGGCCGATGTCATGACCGGCAATCCCCAGTCCAGCGCGCTGGCAGCGGCGTCCTTCGGGCGGCGACCGACGCTCTTGCGCTTCTTCAACTGTTCGATGTCGTGGGCGCTGTAGAGCCTGCGCCGCGGGTCGTCGCCGGCTCCGGTCGCCTGGATCAGGCCGCGGCTGACATAGGCGTAAAGCGTGGCGCGGCTGATGCCGAGGGCGGTGGCGGCGTCTGCCGCATCGAGAAACTTGTCGTGCTGGCGCATGGTCATATGACATTGATTGATTGAATCAAGATTGACCATATATGTGCGCCGCAACATTCTCAAGCATTGCAAGCGTCTTGAGGAGATCTGCCATGACAAAAACCGCAACCGCCGCCGTGCTGACTGCCACGCCCAGCGCACCGGGTCTTGATGACGTGATTGCCGCGGAAACGCGCCTCAGCCATGTCGATGGACAGGCCGGCGAACTGATCATTGCCGGCCATCGCCTGGCGGATCTTGCCGCCTCGTCCTTCGAAGAGGTGCTGGCGCTTCTGTGGCGGGATTTTTTGCCCGAACCCATGGATGCGGCAGCCATCCGCATCGCGCTTGGCAAGGCGCGACAAAAGACGTTTGACCTGATGCAGCCGCTCTTGCCGGGCCTGCGCGGCTTAAGCCCCGTCGAGGCCCTGCGGCTGCTGCTCTCGGCCCTGCCGGATGATGCCCGTGCACCGCATGCGGTTCTCGCCGTCGCGGCCGTTCCGGTCTTCACCGCGGCTATCACCCGCCACGCGAAGGGCTTGGCGCCCGTGCCGCCCGACGCCTCCCGCGGGCATTCGGAGGATTTTCTTCGCATGCTGCGCAACGAACAGTCGGCGCCCGACAAGGTGCGGGCGCTCGATACCTATCTGGTGACAGTGTCCGACCACGGGCTCAACGCCTCCACCTTCACCGCGCGGGTGATCGCGTCCACCAAGGCGGGCATGTTTTCTTCCGTCGTCGGCGGGTTGTGTGCGTTGAAGGGACCGCTGCATGGCGGTGCGCCGGGTCCCGTGCTCGACATGCTGGATGCGATCGGCAGCGAAAGGAACATTCTGCCGTGGCTTGAGGATTCGCTGGCGCGGGGAGAGCGGCTGATGGGTTTCGGCCACCGCATCTACCGGGTGCGGGACCCGCGCGCCGATGTCTTGAAGGGAGCCGTCGCCGCCCTTCAAGATGGCTCTGGCCGGATTGCCTTTGCCGCCAGGGTGGAGGCTGAAGCGCTGCGATTGCTCAAGGAAAAGAAGCCGCTGCGGCCCCTCGAAACCAATGTGGAGTTCTACACAGCCCTGGTGCTGGAGGCGGTGGGTTTTCCCCGCGACAGTTTCACCAATGTCTTTGCCGCCGGCCGCATGGCGGGCTGGACCGGGCATGTGCTGGAACAGGAGCAGACAGGCCGGCTCATCCGCCCGCAGTCCCGCTATATCGGAGTGATGCCGGACTGAGGGCAGCATACAAAATCGTGCGGGCGCTTCGGCGCCCTGGCGGTCTATGAAAAATTATGGAAAGCGACTACGCGGACTTGCGTCCTCAGTTTCCACGCCGTGAAGGAGATTTGGAAAACTGGAGCGGGCGAAGGGATTCGAACCCTCGACCCCAACCTTGGCAAGGTTGTGCTCTACCCCTGAGCTACACCCGCTCATCAAGCCATCGGTTCGGGGTAGTGAGCTGAACCGTGGGTCGCCAGCGTTGCGGCGACGGGGGCTATATGGCCCAACTCATTTTTGAATGCAACAGGGAAATGACACGAAAATCAAAATTCCTGGAAATTTTCGGCAAGTTACTGTTTTCAAACAATAAAATTTGGAGCGAGCGGATTGGCAGCGTCCAAGGTCGTGGAAGGACGTGGTTTTCCCTCCCTTCCGCCTGCGCCATGGCTTGCCGCTCTGCGGCTTGTGGATCGGCCGCTGCGGTCCCTATAATTGCCGCCTTGCCAACCCCTTCAAGCCGCCCACGCCAGATGTGAAAGTGCCGGACGCCATCATGACAGACTCCCCTTCGATACCCTCCTCATCGCAACCAAAGACTGCGGAAGACCTCTACCGTTTCCTTGATGATCTCGGCATTGCGCATACGACGAAGCACCACCCGCCGGTCTTCACCGTGTCGGAATCGGAAAGCCTGCGTGACGAAATTCCCGGCGGGCATACGAAGAACCTTTTCGTGAAGGACAAGAAGGACCAGTTCTTCGTGCTGACGGTGGAGGAACGGGCGGTGGTGGACCTGAAGACGGTGCACAAGCTGATCGGCGCCTCCAGCCGCGTGTCCTTCGCCAACCCCGAGAAGATGCTGGACTATCTGGGGGTTATTCCCGGCTCCGTCACGGTGTTTGGTGCGATCAATGATACGCAGGGCAAGGTCACCTTCGTGCTGGACGAGGAGCTGATGCGCCACGAGATCATCAATGGCCATCCGCTTTCGAACGATGCCACGACATCGATCGGGCGGGACGATCTCATCCGTTTTCTGAAGGCGACAGGCCATGATCCGCTTGTCTTGAAAGTCACGGACTGACATACGATCTTTGCGCTGAACGAGAATGACGAGAAGCAGTCCCGGGAGACATCCATGAGCGGTACGAACAATCCCTATGGCGGCGGTTACGGCGGCCAGATGAGCGGAACGATGAGCTATGGAGCCGGGTCTGCGGCGGCGGCTCCCGCAGCCGGGCTGATCAAGGATACGACGACGGCGGGTTTCACCAAGGACGTGCTGGAGGAATCGCGCCGTCAGCCGGTTCTCGTCGATTTCTGGGCGCCCTGGTGCGGGCCGTGCAAGCAGTTGGCGCCGGCGCTGGAAAAGGTCGTCAACGAGTCTCAGGGCCGCGTCAAGCTCGTCAAGCTCAACATCGATGATCACCCGGCCATTCCTGGCCAGCTCGGCATCCAGTCCATTCCGGCGGTGATCGCCTTCGTCAATGGCCGTCCGATGGACGGGTTCATGGGCGCGGTGCCGGAAAGCCAGATCCGCCAGTTCATCGACAAGATCGCCGGTCCGGCCGGCGCCGATCAGGCTGCGGAAATCGAGGCGGCGATCGAAGAGGCTCAGGGGCTACTCGCTGCCGGCGATACGGATGGCGCAGCACAGCTGTTTGCGGCGATCCTGCAGGCGGATCCGGAAAATGCCAAGGCCGCTGCCGGCATGATGGACTGCCTGATCACGCTTGGCGAAACGGCGCGTGCCAAGCAGATGCTCGAGTCTCTCCCGGAAGAGATGGCCGGCCAGGCGGCGATCCAGGCGATCGCGCTGAAGCTGCAGCAGATCGAGGAAGTCCGCAAGTTCGGTGACCCGGTTGCGCTCGAGCACGAACTGGCGCTCAACCCGGATCATCACGACGCGCGGATGAAGCTTGCGAAGATCCTGAACGTTCAGGGCAAGCGCGATGAAGCCGCCGAACATCTGCTACTGGTGATGAAAAAGGACCGGACCTTCGATGACGATGGCGCGCGGCGCCAACTGCTGGAGTTCTTCGAGACCTGGGGTCCGAAGGATCCGGCGACGATCTCGGCGCGCCGCCGGTTGTCGTCCATCCTGTTCTCGTAATTCACGTCTCTTCCATGACAAGGCGGGCTGATCGACCGCCTTGTGAACCCTTTGCGATACACCACATAAGAGGTAGGCTGCCGAGGGCGGCGCTGCTGGTGGAGAGAGATCATGCAAGTCGGCAATGCACGTTATCTGAAGCGTGAAGACCTGCCCGAAAGCCTTCCCGTGTTTCCGCTGACCGGTGCGCTGCTGCTGCCGGGCGGGCAACTGCCGCTCAACATATTCGAGCCTCGTTATCTCGCCATGTTCGATGCCGCGCTCGCCGGTTCCCGGCTGATCGGCATGGTGCAGCCGGCCCTGAACGAGACGGGCGGCAATGCCCGTCCCCAACTGAGCGCGGTCGGCTGCATTGGCCGCATCACGTCGTTTGCGGAAACCGGCGACGGCCGCTACATCGTCTCGCTCACCGGTGTCTGCCGGTTCCGGGTGATGGAAGAGGTGGGCGAGGGGCATCCCTACCGGACGGTTCGCTTCATGCCGTTTCTGACAGATCTCTCCGGCGATGAAGACGAGGGGGCCGTTGACCGCCACGAATTGCTGCGTGTCTTCCGCGCCTATCTCGATGCCAACAAGCTGGAGGCTGACTGGGAAGCGGTGGAGCGGGCGGGAAACCGCACACTCGTCAATTCTCTTTCGATGATGTCGCCGTTCGGACCGGCGGAAAAGCAGGCACTGCTGGAAGCCCCGGACCTGAAAACCCGGGCGGAAACGCTTATCGCCATTACCGAAATCGTGCTGGCGCGCGGCTTTGGCGATTCCGACACGATCCTGCAGTAGGGCCCGTGATGGACGAGAAGCTCGCCAAGGTCGATCCGAAGCTGCTGGAACTGCTGGTCTGCCCGATCGGCAAGGGACGGCTTGTCTTCAGCCGCGAGACCAACGAGCTCATTTCGGAGAGCGCACGGCTCGCCTATCCTATCCGCGACGGCATTCCGATCATGCTGGAATCGGAGGCCCGCCGGATCGAGGATTGATCGGCCCGGCGTTTTCCTTGCGCCTTCTCAGATCGACTGGCCCTGCAGCAGGCGCGGTGCATCCTTCGCCTTGGTGCCGGCCGCTTCGCCGATGAAATAGGATTTGAGCTTCGGCAGCCGCTCCACCATGCCAAGGCCGAAATCGCGGGCGATGCGGATCGGCGTGATGTCGTTGGAAAATAGCCGGTTCAGTACGTCCGTCGTCACCCCCATGCGGAAGGTATCGAAGCGGCGCCAGGCCTGGTAGCGTTCCAGGATGTTGAGCGCGCCGATATCGAGGCCGAGGCGATCGGCTTCCACCACGGTTTCGGCGAGCGCTGCGACATCCTTGAAGCCGAGATTGAGACCCTGGCCGGAAATCGGGTGCACGCCATGGGCTGCATCGCCGGCGAGCGCCAGCCGCGGTGCCACAAATGCGCGCGACAGGGTGAGGCCGAGCGGAAAGGCCTTGCGATATCCGACGACGGTCAGCGCACCCAGCTTGTGGCCGAATCGGCGCTGCAGTTCTTCTTCGAAGATCAGGTCGTCGGAGGCGACGAGCCGGTTGGCGTCGTCGGTGCGTTCGGTCCAGACCAGCGAGGAGCGGTTGCCCTTGAGCGGCAGGATGGCGAACGGCCCGGAGGGCAGGAAATGTTCTTCTGCACAGCCTTCATGCGGCCGCTCGTGTTCGACCGTGGTGACGATGCCGGACTGGCCATAATCCCAACGGACCGTCTTGATGCCGGCCATGTCGCGCAGCTTGGAACGAACGCCGTCGCAGGCCACCACGAGACGGCTTTCCAGCGTCTCGCCGTTGGAGAGGCTGAGGGTTGCGCCGGTGGAGCCGCTCGCAAAACCGGTGGCGGAGACGCCGTGGCGGATCCGGATACCGAGACGTTCGCAGGCGCCGCGCAGCGCCCTGACCATCGAGACGTTCGGAACCATGTGGGCGAAGGGGCGGCCTTCCTCCACCTCACCGTCAAAGGTCAGGAAGACCGGGCGAACCGGGTCCGACGTGCGCGAATCCGTGACGATCATCCGGTTGATCGGCTGGGAATCCTCAAGGATCTGGTCCCACAGCCCCATCACTTCCAGCATGCGGGTTGCGGCCGCAATGATGGCGGAAGCCCGTTCGTCCTTTTCCCAGACGTGCTCGGGCGCTGCCTCGATCACCTCGATCGCCAGGTGCGGTGCCGCCTGCTTGGTTGCCACGGCCACGGAGAGGCCGACATAGCCGCCGCCCACGATCACCATATCCAGCATTGCTCGTCTCCCGCTATCCTTGAATTCCACTGCACTTGAGAATGGTGCTTCACACATATAGAGCATCGGGGAGACGCTTCCTACCGCTGGAGTTTGTGAAAAATGCCGCAGGCCGAAAGACCGTCATCGCCCATGGAGCAATTGATCGAGACGCTCGACCTGGAGCGGCTGGAGGAGAACCTCTTTCGAGGGGGCAGTCCGCAGGTGGGCTGGCAGCGCGTGTTTGGCGGACAGGTGATTGCCCAGGCACTGATGGCGGCGCAGCGCACGGCAACGCTGGACCGGTTCGTGCATTCGCTGCACGCCTATTTCCTGCTGCCGGGAGACCCGAAGGTGCCGATCATCTATCAGGTGGAGCGATTGCGCGACGGCTCGAGCTTCACCACGCGTCGGGTGACGGCGATCCAGCATGGCAAGGCCATCTTCGCCATGTCCGCTTCGTTCCAGCTGGAAGAGCCGGGTTTCGACCACCAGACGGCGATCCCCGAGATCAAGCAGCCCGCGGAACTGATGTCGGAGCAGCAATTCCAGGAGATGTTCCTGGCCCATGCGCCGGAGATGGTGAAGCGCTACTGGGGGCAGAAACGACCGGTGGAGATCCGGCCCGTCAATCTCGTCCACTATGTGTCAAAAGAGAAGCTCAAGCCCGAGCAGCAGATCTGGGTGCGCACCACCGGCACCGTGCCGGACGACCGGCACTATCAGGCGGCGGTGCTTGCCTATCTGTCCGACATGACGCTGCTCGATACCTCGCTCTACCCGCATGGAACGACGATCTTCGATCCTGCGATCCAGGCCGCCAGCATTGACCACGCCATGTGGTTCCATCGGCCCTGCGCGCTGGATGACTGGCTTCTCTACAGCCAGGATAGCCCGAGCGCGTCCGGCGCCCGTGGCATGACCCGCGGCTCCCTCTATACCCGTTCCGGCACCCTCGTGGCCTCCGTGGCGCAGGAGGGTTTGATTCGCAAACGTGCAGATGCTTGAAAATTGAGCAAAATTGCAAAATTGCATATAAAATGGGCGCTTAATTGGCGCCCATTTGCATTTCGCGTAACAGGTTTTCCAATAGCGTTTATTTTTCAATAACTTATTTTGTGGCGAGAATCTGGCACGCCCCTTGAATGTAGGAGGTTAGTCGCTGCTCACCGATCGGCCAGCGGCCAGGAGAGTCGGCTTCATGCCGAGACAACAAAGGATGGGAAACCACATGAAAATCGTGATGGCCATTATCAAGCCATTCAAGCTGGATGAGGTGCGTGAAGCCCTCACGGCTGTCGGCATCCAGGGCCTGACCGTGACCGAAGTGAAAGGTTACGGGCGCCAGAAGGGACATACCGAAATCTATCGTGGCACGGAATATGCTGTCAGCTTCCTGCCCAAACTGAAGATCGAAATCGCTGTCGCTTCGGACATGGTGGAAAAGGCCGTGGACGCCATCGCATCGGCTGCCAAGACCGGCCAGATCGGCGACGGCAAGATCTTTGTCTATTCGATCGAGCAGGCCGTGCGCATTCGTACCGGCGAAACCAATACCGAAGCGCTCTAAGCACGGCTGATCAGGGGAGTTTTCCGCAATGTCGTTTTCCAAGTTCTCGTCCATGATCGGACGCCTGGGTGCCGCTTCGGCAGCCGTGATGGCCCCGGCCATCGCCTTCGCCCAGGACGCTGCGCCCGCTGCGGCCGCCGCGCCTGTGCCGGACAAGGGCGATACCGCCTTCATGTTCCTTTGCACCATTCTTGTCCTGTTCATGCTGATGCCGGGTCTCGCCCTCTTCTACGGCGGTCTGGTTCGCGCCAAGAACATGCTGTCGGTCCTGATGCAGTGCACGCTCGTCGGCGCCAGCATCATGCTCGTCTGGGTCATCTACGGCTATTCCTTCGCCTTCGGCGGGTCTGAAAACGCCTTCTTCGGCGGCACCGCCAAGATGTTCCTCGCCGGCGTCACGAAGGACAGCACGGCTGCGACCTTCAGCGCGGGCATCGTCATTCCGGAATACATCTTCATGCTGTTCCAGATGACGTTTGCGGCCATCACGCCGGCTCTCATCGTCGGTGCCTTCGCAGAGCGCATCAAGTTCTCCGCCGCCATCCTCTTCTGCCTGCTGTGGGTCACCTTCGTCTACTTCCCGATCGCGCACATGGTCTGGGATGCCAAGGGCCTTCTCTTCGGCTGGGGCGCGCTGGACTTCGCCGGTGGTACCGTCGTTCACATCAATGCCGGTGTGGCTGGTCTCATCGGTGCCTACATGGTCGGCAAGCGTACCGGCTACGGCAAGGACATGATGGCGCCGCACTCCATGACGCTGACGCTCGTCGGTGCTGCCATGCTGTGGGTCGGCTGGTTCGGTTTCAACGCCGGCTCCAACCTGGAAGCCTCCGGCGGCGCGATGCTCGCCACCGTCAACACCTTCATTGCAACGGCCGCTGCCGTCGTCTCCTGGTCGGTTGTCGAAACCTTTACCCGCGGCAAAGCCTCCATGCTGGGCGCTGCCTCGGGCATGATCGCCGGTCTCGTCGCCATCACGCCGGCTGCCGGTATTGCCGGCCCGATGGGTGCAATCATCATGGGTCTGCTGGTTTCGCCGCTCTGCTACTTCTTCGTCTCCGTGGTGAAGAACAAGTTCGGCTACGACGATACCGCTGACGTGTTCGGCGTCCACGGTGTTGGCGGCCTCTTCGGCGCCATCGCCACCGGCGTCTTCGCCTCTGCTTCGCTCGGCGGCATCGGTTATGCCGAAGGCGTGACGATGGGCGGCCAGGTGATGACCCAGATCTATGCCGTGCTCGTGACGCTGCTGTGGTGCGGTATCGGTTCCTTCATCCTCTACAAGGTGGTCGATATCATCGTTGGCCTGCGCGTTCCGGTCGAAGCCGAGCGCGAAGGTCTCGACCTCGCCTCGCACGGCGAAGCGGCCTACCACTCCTGATCCCGGTCATGGCCGCCGCGCATGCGTGGTGGCCCTGGTCCTCCGATTATCCTCCCGAGGGGCCCGGTTTCCATGCCGGGCCTTTCGCGTTGCTGGTAAAGATTTGCTTCCGTCACGTGGTTAAAGCCACGTTAACCTCGTTTGGTTAGGCTTTTCCAATATGGGTGTCTGCGGGCGGCTTTTCGGGCTTTTCGCGGGCACTGCGGCATCAACGGAAAGTTTGGGCTGAGACAGAATGGGTAGAAGCACTTCGGCCGCCATGGCGCAGCATTCCATCCGCCATGCGCTGGTGGCCTTTGCACTGCGCCAGGTGCTGGCGCTCTGCGGTTTCGCGATCTTCCTCGCCCTTGCGCTCGCGGTTGCGGCGCTCGCCACCTGGAACGTGCAGGACCCGAGCCTGTCCTACGCGACCGACAACGTGCCGACCAATATTCTCGGGCACTCCGGCGCGGTGTTTGCCGATCTCATGATGCAGTTCCTCGGTCTGGCCGGCCTGGTGGCCATGCTGCCGGTGCTTGCCTGGGCGCTTGCCCTCATCGTCGGGCGGAAGGTGACCCGTCTGCCGGCTCGGCTCGGCGCATGGGTTGCCGGCACGCTTCTGGCCGCGGCGACGCTCGGCTGTTTTCCTGCCCCGCTCACCTGGCCGATCCCGAACGGTATCGGCGGTGTCATCGGCGACATGATCCTGCGTTTTCCCGGCCTGTTCATCGGCAGTTATCCGACCGGCGTTTCAGCCATCGTTCTCGGCATTGTTTCCGGCCTGCCCGCCGCAGGTTTCCTCCTGTTTGCCGCAGGGCTTCTCAGCAATGAGGAACTGGAAGAGGAGGTGGACGAGGAAGACGAGATGCCGGCGCCCATGCGGCGCAAGGCCAAACCGTCTCCGCTGGAGGACGAAGAGGATGATGACGGAGGCTTTGCCGGTTTCCTCGCCCTCGGCGCCCTGGCCCATTACTGGTACATCACCCAGGCGCGGTTTCGCCGCCTGATGCGCATCAAGCCGAAACAGGCTCTGCGCGAGGACCATGACGAACCCTACGATTTCAACGAGGACGAATTCGGCACCCTGAACGAGCCGGTGCGCGCCAAGGTACGCCAGCCGGCGCGCCTGGAGCCGTCGCTCGACAACCCGATGTCGGACCTGATGGCCGCGCGCCGCCGCCTCTCCCCGCCGCCGCTCAGCCTGGATGACGAGGAGGATGAGGACGAGGACATGGCCGATGCGCGCCAGCCTCTGCCGAACGGTCTTCTGTCGGATGATGATCCGCCTTTCGATGTCGCTCCGCGTGGCGTCCGCTCTGCCGCCGGCAAGGCGTCCGGCCGTGTCGTGGCGCCGGCGGCAGCGCCCAAGCCCGGCCAGCGGGTGATGCGCGAGGCGCAAGGCACCTTCATCGATCCGGAGGGTTTCCAGCTGCCCTCCGTGCATCTGCTTGCCGAGCCGCGGCAGGTGGCGCGCGATGTGACGCTGTCGGCGGATGCGCTTGAACAGAATGCCCGCATGCTGGAAGGCGTGCTGGAGGATTTTGGCGTGCGCGGCGAGATCATCCATGTCCGCCCCGGCCCGGTCGTCACGCTCTACGAACTGGAGCCGGCGCCCGGCATCAAGTCGTCCCGCGTCATCGGTCTGGCCGACGATATCGCCCGCTCGATGAGCGCGATTGCCGCGCGTGTCGCGGTCGTGCCGGGCCGCAACGCCATCGGCATCGAACTGCCGAACCAGACCCGCGAGACGGTCTTCCTGCGCGAACTGATCGCCAGCCGCGATTTCGACACCACCAAGGCGAAGCTCGCCATGGCGCTCGGCAAGACGATCGGCGGCGAGCCGGTGATTGCCGATCTTGCGAAGATGCCGCATCTCCTGGTCGCCGGGACCACCGGTTCGGGTAAATCGGTCGCCATCAACACCATGATCCTGTCGCTGCTCTACCGGCTGTCGCCGGAAAAGTGCCGGCTGATCATGATCGACCCGAAAATGCTGGAACTTTCCGTCTATGACGGCATTCCGCATCTCCTGTCCCCTGTCGTCACGGACCCCAAGAAGGCGGTCGTGGCGCTCAAGTGGACCGTCCGGGAGATGGAGGAGCGCTACAAAAAGATGTCGAAGATCGGCGTGCGCAACATCGATGGCTTCAACAGCCGCGTCGAGCAGGCGCTCGCCAAGGGCGAGGTGCTGACCCGCACCGTGCAGACCGGGTTCGACCGCCAGACGGGCGAGGCGGTCTATGAGACGGAAGAATTCGACCTGCAGCCGATGCCCTATATCGTCGTCATCATCGACGAAATGGCCGACCTGATGATGGTGGCCGGCAAGGATATCGAAGGCGCCGTCCAGCGCCTGGCGCAGATGGCGCGCGCGGCCGGCATCCATGTGATCATGGCAACGCAGCGGCCGTCGGTCGATGTCATCACCGGCACGATCAAGGCCAACTTCCCGACGCGCATCTCCTTCCAGGTCACCTCGAAGATCGACAGCCGCACGATCTTGGGCGAACAGGGGGCCGAACAGCTGCTCGGCATGGGCGACATGCTCTACATGGCCGGCGGCGGGCGCATCCAGCGCGTGCACGGGCCGTTCGTCTCCGACAACGAGGTGGAGGACATCGTCTCCTACCTGAAGACGCAAGGCGCGCCGCAATATCTCGACGCAATTACCGCGGATGATGACGAGGATGGCGAAGGTGGTGGCCCTGCGGGTGCCGGCAGCTTCTCCGATTCCGACGATCCGTATGACCAGGCGGTGGCAATCGTCCTGCGTGACGGCAAGGCCTCGACATCCTATATCCAGCGCAGGCTCGGCATCGGCTATAACCGTGCCGCCTCGCTGATCGAACGCATGGAGCAGGAGGGTCTCATCGGGCCCGCCAACCATGCCGGCAAGCGCGAAATCCTCGTGCCGACGGAAGCCGACATTATCGAACGATAACCGTCTCTTGCCGTTTCCGTCACGAAGACGCCGCCTTTGATGGGCATAGCTCGCCCAAAGGAGATTGAACCATGAACGACCTCACGCTTTTGCGTTCCGTTCCCGTCAGCCGCCGCAAAATTCTGGCGGGGCTTGCAGGCTTTGCCGCAGCCGGCATGACCGGGCTGCCGGCGCTGGCGCAAGGTGCCCCCGGGGCTGCCGCCCAGAAGATTGCCGATCACTTCTCATCGGTGAAGACGATGATGGGAGAGTTCGTGCAGTTCGGGCCACGCGGCGAACAGACCGGCGGCAAGTTCTTCATCGAACGGCCGGGAAAGCTGCGCTTCAATTTCGAGGACCCGTCGCCGATCCGCGTGATTGCCGATGGAAAGAACGTGGTGATCGGGAACCTGAAGCTGAAGACCTGGGACCTTTACCCCTTGTCGAAGACACCGCTCAGCCTGCTCCTGTCCGACCGGATCGATCTGTCCGACAACATGGTGCGCGGCGTGCGGGAGGAATCCGATCTCACCACCATCGTGCTCGGCAACAAGACGGTGTTCGGCGACAGCACCATCACCATGATGTTCGATCCGAAGACCTTCGACCTGCGCCAGTGGACGATCACCGACCTGCAGAACAAGGAAACCTCGGTGATGATCTATAACGTGCAGAACGGCGTGCGCTTCGACGACAAGGTCTTCCGCATTCCCTACGACGAAGTGCACAAGTTCTAAGCTTGCCCTTTGAGCCCCAAAGCCTTTAAACCTCGGCGCATCACGTCGAGGTTTTTTCATGCGCTTTTCCATCACCACCTGGAACATCAACTCGGTGCGCCTGCGCCTGCCGATCGTCGAGCAGTTCATCGTCCGCGAACAGCCGGACATCCTTTGCCTGCAGGAGATCAAGTGCCGGGCGGAAGAATTCCCGCTCGAGCCCTTGCAGGCCATGGGCTACCCGCACATCATCCTGCATGGCCAGAAGGGCTATCACGGGGTGGCGATCCTCTCGAAGGTGCCGCTTTCGGAAGACCACCGGCAGGATTATTGCGGCGTGGGTGATGCCCGCCACATCTCGGCGATTTCTGAGCGCGGCGGGCGGCGCATCCGCATCCATAATTTTTACGTGCCGGCGGGTGGAGACGAACCGGACCGCAGCATCAACCCGAAATTCGGCCACAAGCTCGATTTCGTCGAGGAAATGAAGGTCTTGCGGGCCTCGACGCCCGGCGTCTCCTCGATCCTTGTCGGTGATCTCAACATTGCGCCGCTGGAACATGATGTCTGGTCGCACAAGCAGATGCTGAAGATCGTCAGCCATACGCCGGTGGAGACCGAAGGCCTCACCGAGGTGATGCAAAAGGGCGGCTGGCTGGATCTGATGCGCCAGCACGTGCCGGCATCCGAAAAGCTCTATACCTGGTGGAGCTACCGCGCCAAGGACTGGGAAGCCGCCGACCGCGGCCGCCGCCTCGATCACATCTGGTCGTCACCGGATCTCGGGTCGCTCCTGGAGAAGATCGAGGTGCTGAAGGAAGCCCGCGGCTGGAACCGCCCGTCGGACCATGTGCCGGTGACGGCGACGTTCCGGATGTGAGCTACAGACGGTCAGTGGGACGCGCAGGAATCGGGTGTCGATCCCGGTAGGTCTTGCTTAAGTCTCGGCCTCCCAAACCGAAGGAGGCTCCCATGGACCGTTTGAAAGACAAGGTCGCAATCATCACCGGTGCATCGTCCGGCATTGGTGCGGCGGCGGCACGATTGTTTGCCGCCGAAGGCGCCTGCGTGGTGCTGAACGCTCGCGGTTTGCCCGCGCTGAATGAGGTCGCGAAGGACATCGAGGCCGAGGGGGGCAGGGTCCGCTTCATTGTCGGTGATGTCGGCCTGCCCGAGACGCACGAGGCACTGGTGGCGGTTGCAACAGACGTCTTCGGCGGCGTCGATATCGCGTTCAACAATGCCGGGACGGTTGGTGCGATGAAGCCACTGGCGGAGATCGATGTCGATGAATGGCGTCAGACCCTGAACTCCAATCTCACCGCAGCATTCCTCGCAGCCCGCTATCAGATTCCCGCGATGCTCGAGCGGGGAGGCGGTTCGATCATCTTCACATCCAGCTTCGTGGGAACCAGTGTCGGTCTGCCCGGCATGTCGGACTATGCGGCCTCGAAAGCCGGATTGATGGGGCGCGTTAAGGGGATTGCCGCGGATTATGGCGCTCACAACATCCGGGCCAACGCCCTTCTGCCGGGCGGAACCGATACCGGCATGGCTGGCGATCAGGCGCAAAAGGACTGGGCTGCCGGACTGCATGCCATGAAGCGGATCGCCCAACCCCTGGAGATCGCACAGGCAGCGCTGTTCTTGGCTGAACCGGCATCCAGCTTCGTGACCGGATCTGCCCTGTTTGCCGACGGAGGCAACTCGGCAGTCAAGCTCTGACCGTCATCCCGTGGCTCCCGTTCCGACATTGTCTGCGCCGGGACGGTTTTCGCGTGCACGAGACTGCTTCACCCAAACCGCCCCTGCATCGCCGCAGCCGCCTTCGCCAGGTTGACGAGGTTTTCCTTGATCCGCGCCTCGAGCAGTCGGGCGACGGTCGGATATTCCTCCAGCAGGCGGTGGAAGAGGGTGCGGGGGATGCGCAAGACCTCGCCGTCATCGGCAGCGACGGCGGTGAACTTGCGTTCCACCATCGTCACCAGCGCCAGTTCGGAGAGAAGCGTGCCGGGGCCGACGGAGCGGTCCAGTTCGGCGATGCCATCGCGGCCTTCGGTGTAGAGGTCGAACCGGCCGCGGGCCACCACGAAGGCGCATTCGGCGGGGGAATGTTCGCGAAACAGCGCCTGACCCTTGCCGACATTGCGCCGCTCGGCTCCAAACGCCACCAGGCGCAACTGGTCATCGTCCAGCCCCTGGAACAGCGGAACCGAGGAGAGGAGCCGGATATCGTCGCTGAGCGCCATGCGGGGTCCTTTTGAGAAGCCCGCTCGGGGGCCGGATGGGATGCCGAAAAACCGGCAGCCCGGTCATTAAGTCAAAGAACGCGATCAGGGAACGATCTTGTAGCCGCCGTTTTCGGTGACAAGAATCTCGGCGTTCGAGGGGTCCCGCTCGATCTTCTGGCGCAGGCGGTAGACATGCGTTTCCAGCGTGTGCGTCGTCACACCCGAATTGTAACCCCAGACCTCTTCCAGCAGCACGTCGCGGGTCACCACCTTCTGGCCGGCGCGGTAGAGGTAGCGGATGATCGCCGCTTCCTTTTCCGTCAGGCGGATCTTCTTGCCGTCATCGGTCGTCAGAAGTTTCTGGCTCGGCTTGAAGAGATAGGGGCCGACGGTGAAGGTCGCGTCTTCGCTCTGCTCGTATTGGCGCAGCTGTGCGCGCATGCGGGCGAGCAGCACCGCAAACCGGAACGGCTTGGTGACATAATCGTTCGCGCCGGCTTCAAGACCAAGGATCGTGTCTGAATCCGTGTCATGGCCGGTCAGCATGATGATCGGCGCCTTGAACCCGCCCTTGCGCAGCAGTTTCACGGCCTCGCGGCCATCCATGTCCGGCAGGCCGACATCCATGATCAACAGGTCCACCTGGCGGGATTTCGCGGTCGCCATCGCCTTGGTGGCGTTCGGCTCCTGCACCAGGCTGAATTCCTCATACAGAGAAAGCTGTTCCATCAGCGTTTCGCGGAGATCATCATCGTCATCCACCAGCAGTACGGTGCGCGCTGCCATGCCGTTTTTCGCCTTTCTCCTTGGCCCGCTTTCGCGGTGCCTCACTTCGATCTAAGTCCGATTGTGCTATGAATTCAAATAAAATCGCGTCCAGAGCAAAACCGTGTGAGAGAAATGGGTGGAACAAGGCCATTGCGCAAGGGAAAGACGATCACGGTGCGCGCCGCACCATCACATTCCTCTCGCGCCTTCGTGATCTTAGGGCCGCTGACGCTTCCCGCCGCGATCGGGCGGAGCGGGCGCACCGCCTTCAAGCGCGAGGGCGATGGCGCGACCCCTATTGCCACGATGCCGGTTCTCTCCGGTTTCGTGCGCGGCGACCGGCTGAAATCGGTCAGAAGCCCGCTTGCCCTTCGCCGGACGGAAAAGACCATGCTCTGGTGCGATGAGCCGAAACATGCCGCCTATAACCGGCTGGTGCGGGCACCGTTCAAACCGAGCCACGAGGAGATGTGCCGTGCGGACGGGCTTTATGACATCTGCCTCGTGCTGGACTGGAACGTGACGAGCCGCAAGCGGCATCGCGGCTCGGCGATCTTCTTTCATCTGATCAAGCCGGGTTACCAGCCGACCGCCGGCTGCATCGCGCTTCGTCTCCGAGACATGCTGCGGCTTCTGCCGCATATCCGAAAGGGGACGCGGGTTCGGGTTCTCTGATCCTCAGCGGCCGATCGCGATCGCGCCAGCCGCGACGATCAAGCCGGCCAGAATGCGTTTCGGGGTCAGTTTCTCGCCAAGAAACACGCTACCGATCAGCATCGCAAAGACGACGCTCGTCTCGCGGATGGCGGTGATCGGGCCTGCCGGTCCGAGCGAATAGGCGATGATGACGACGCCATAGGCGATCAGCACGAAGATGCCGGCAAGCAGCGCCTTGTGGGCTTCGCGATCCTTGAGATCGATCCTCAACCGGCCGCGCATCAGGGTGTAGGCGAGGATCAGCAGCGTACCATAGGTGAAGAGAACCCAGGCGGCGTAGGCTTTGGGGTCGGAGAGGCTTTTCACCCCGTTCGAATCGACCGTCGCATAGGTCGCGATGATGAGGCCGGTCAGCAGGGCCCAGAGAATGGAGGAGGTCGGTGCCCGGTTCTGGCCAAGCGACAGGCTCATGATGCCGATCGCGACCAGCACGACGCCGGCGATCTGGCTCGTTCCGAGTACCTGCCCGGAAATCAGGAAGCCGCCGAGCGAGACGAGAAGCGGCACCGAGCCGCGCACGATCGGATAGACTTGGCCGAGATCCCCCAGCCGGTAGGCAAAAACGAGGAAGATACTGTAGGCCACCTGCAGCAGCGACGAGCCGAGGATGAAGGCAAAACCGGTAAGGCTTGGCAGCGGGTACCACAGCATCACGGGGAGAGCGGCGACGATGCCGGTGATGCCCATCACGGTGATCGACCACAACCGGTCTGCGCCGGAGCGCAGGAAGGCGTTCCAACTGGCGTGCATGATCGCAGCCGTCAGGGCAAGGGCAATCACGGTCGGCGTCACGGGCGTTTCTCAAAGGTGGTAGAGGGGCAAGGGGCGGGCATGGCGGGAACCATTGTTTCGCCTGCACAGTAGGAAGCGCCGGTCCGTCATGTCAATTGTGTGACAGTCAGATCTGAGCCTTTGACACTGCCGCTTTCACCGGAATGGGCGGCCACGAAAAACGCCGGGCCCTTTTGGACCCGGCGCTCTGGAATGCGATGGCGAAACAACCGAAGCGGTTACTTCCACTCGCGGATATCGACGAAGTGGCCGGCAATGGCGGCTGCCGCGGCCATGGCGGGCGAAACAAGGTGCGTGCGGCCCTTGTAGCCCTGGCGGCCTTCGAAGTTGCGGTTGGAGGTGGAGGCGCAACGCTCGCCCGGCTTCAGGCGGTCGTCGTTCATGGCCAGGCACATGGAGCAGCCCGGTTCACGCCATTCGAAACCGGCATCCTTGAAGATCGCGTCGAGACCTTCGGCTTCTGCCTGTTCCTTGACGATGCCGGAGCCCGGCACGATCATGGCCGAAACGGTCGGGGCCACCTTGCGACCCTCGACCACCTTGGCGGCGGCACGCAGGTCCTCGATGCGGCCATTGGTGCAGGAACCGATGAAGACGCGGTCAACCGCGATATCGGTGATCTTGGTGCCCGGCTTCAGGCCCATATAGTCCAGCGCACGCCACTTGGAGGTACGCTTCGTTTCGTCCTGGATGTCATCCGGGTTCGGCACCACGCCCTGAACCGAAATCACGTCTTCCGGCGAAGATCCCCAGGAGACGATCGGCGGCAGGTCGGCGGCGTTCAGCACGACGACGCGGTCATAATGCGCGCCTTCATCCGATTGCAGCGTCTTCCAGTAGTCGAGCGCCATGTCCCAGGCCTTGCCCTTCGGGGCGCGCGGCTTGTCCTTGATGTATTCGAAAGTGGTTTCATCCGGCGCGATCAGGCCGGCGCGGGCGCCGCCTTCGATCGTCATGTTGCAGACGGTCATGCGGCCTTCCATGGAGAGCGAGCGGATCGCTTCGCCGGCAAACTCGATGACATGGCCGGTGCCGCCGGCGGTGCCGATTTCGCCGATGATGGCCAGGATGATGTCCTTGGCGGTGACGCCCGGCGGCAACTGGCCGTCGACGCGCACCAGCATGTTCTTGGCCTTCTTCTGCACCAGCGTCTGGGTGGCGAGAACATGCTCGACCTCGGACGTGCCGATGCCGTGCGCCAGCGCACCGAAGGCGCCGTGCGTCGAGGTGTGGCTGTCACCGCAGACGATCGTCATGCCCGGTAGGGTAAACCCCTGTTCCGGCCCGACGATGTGGACGATGCCCTGGCGCTTGTCCTTCTCCGAGTAATACTCGACGCCGAAATCCTTGGCATTCTGGGCGAGCGCTTCGACCTGGATGCGGCTTTCCTCGTTCTTGATGCCGATGTGACGGTCCGGCGTGGTCGGCACGTTGTGATCGACCACGGCGAGCGTCTTCTGCGGCGCACGTACCTGGCGGCCGGCCATGCGCAGGCCTTCGAAGGCCTGCGGGCTCGTCACCTCATGCACGAGGTGACGATCGATGTAGAGAAGACAGGTGCCGGTTTCGTCGGTCGAAACGACGTGGTCGTCCCAGATCTTGTCGTAGAGAGTACGCGGTGCGCTCATGGCTGCCATCCATCTGATTTTGGAAACTGTGGGATATGAATTCGGCAGCATCGGCTGCCGCACGACGGCACGTTCAGGCGTGACGAAGTCGGCTGTTCAGAGCACCGGAAATGCGCGCGAAAAACCGTGCCGGCAGACGCTTGTGGTCCTGCAGCACGATGTAATGGTTCGCAAGGCATCCGAATTTTGATCCCATGAGGCGATGTCTAGCAGTTTTTTGTCCGGGCGGCAATCGCTCGACGAGGCGCGTCCGTCGTGTCGGCGGCTTCGTGTCGTCTCACTGTCACACGGATTTCGCCAAGTCGTGCTTCATCGTCGAAAAGACTTGAGGAGACGTTTCATGGCCCCACCAATGCATGACGAGGTCGATCGGCTGAAGGAAGAGATCATCGACAGTTTCGATGAGGAACTGGAGCTGCAACTGGAAGAAGAGCGGCTGGACAATCTTGTCGATCAGGGCCTGTCTGAGCCGAGCTTCGAGCGCAAGACCTATTTCCGCGAGCTCTTCCGTCTGCAGCATGAACTGGTCCGGCTGCAGGACTGGGTGCAGTACAAGAAGCTGAAGGTGGTCGTGCTGTTCGAAGGCCGCGATTCCGCCGGCAAGGGCGGCGCCATCAAGCGGGTTACCCAACGGCTCAACCCGCGTGTTGCCCGCGTCGTGGCGCTGCCGGCGCCGACCGAGCGCGAACAGAGCCAGTGGTATTTCCAGCGGTACGTTCCGCACCTGCCGTCGGCCGGCGAAATGGTGCTGTTCGACCGCTCCTGGTACAATCGCGCCGGCGTCGAACGCGTCATGGGCTTCTGTACGCCGGCCCAAGTGGAGGAATTCTTCCGCGACGTGCCGGAATTTGAGCGCATGCTGGTGCGCTCCGGCATCATTCTCCTCAAATATTGGTTCTCGATCACCGACGAGGAGCAGGAATTCCGCTTCCGCATGCGCATCAATGATCCGCTGAAGCAGTGGAAGCTCTCGCCGATGGACCTCGAAAGCCGGGTCCACTGGGAGGATTATACCCGTGCCAAGGAGGAGATGCTGGAGCGCACCCACATCCCCGAAGCGCCGTGGTGGGTGGTGCAGGCGGTGGACAAGAAACGGGCGCGGCTCAACATGATCGCCCATCTTCTGACGCAGATCCCGTACGAGCATGTGCCGAAGGAGCCGATCGAACTGCCCGCCCGCGTCCGCAACGCCGATTACATCCGCCACCCGGTGCCGCCCGAAATGTATGTGCCGGAAAAATACTGACGCCTATCGCCCGGTGGCCGTCCTGAGGCGCTGTTCCACGCGTCTCAGGATCATCGAGAGCCCGATCGTCAGGATCAGGTAGACATAGGCGAGGATGGAATAGGTCTCGAAAAACCGGAAGGAACCGGAGGCATAGACCTTGGCCATCTGGGTGATATCCGACACGCCCAGCACCGAGACGAGCGAACTGTCCTTCACCATCGAGACGAAATCGTTGGAAAGCGGCGGGAAGATCACCGTCAGCGCCTGCGGGAAGACGACGAGCCGGAACCGCTGGAAGCGGGAAAGGCCGAGCGCCTTCGCGGCATCGATTTGTCCCTCATCGACCGACTGGAAGCCGGCGCGGAAGATTTCGGCGATGAAGGCGCTGTAGCCGATCGTCAGCGCGATGATCGCCCGTCCCATCAGCGAGAAATCCCGCACCAGCAGGCTTGGCAACAGGCCCATCTCGATCAGCGATGCGGCGGCGAGATTATATCCGGCGACAAGCGCCGGCGCGCCGACGAAGGCGACGTAGAACAACAGAACCAGGATCGGGATGCCGCGGATGGTTTCGACATAGAAGCGGGCCATCTGGCGCAGCCACAGGCTGCCGGAGAGGCCCGCGAGCGCAATGGCAAGCCCCAGCAGTGTTGCAAGCACGAAGGCCGACAGCGCCACGCCAATGGTGATGCCGATGCCCTTCGACACGACGAGGAAAACCTGGCCGTAGAGATCGTTGACGGCGATGATGACGGCAATTGCTGCCATCATCACCCCGAAGGCCACGGCCCACCAGGGGAAATCCGCCTTGCGCTCACCGCGTGATGCGGGGGCCATCGCCGGTCATTGCCCCATCTTGTAATCGAGGAACCACTTTTTGTTCAGCGCTTCGAAGGTGCCGTCCGCCTTCAGCACTGCAATCGCCGCATTGACCGGAGCGACCAGATTCGAGCCCTTCTTGAAGATAAAACCGAAATCTTCCGAGCCCAGCGGGTCGCCCACCAACTTCAGCCCGCCGTTGGACGCGTCCACGTACCCCTTGCCGGCGGTGCCATCGGTCAGCACCATATCGACGTCGCCCGTCTTCAGCGCCTGCACGGTGGCGCCGAAGGTTTCGAACAGTTTGATGCGCGGGTTCTGCTCGTTGCCATCCAGCACCTCGTAGACGGCTGTATAAAAGGGTGTCGTGCCCGGTTGCGCACCGATCAGCGCATCCTTGGATGCTGCAAAGCTCTTGGCATCGGAAAAACGCGTCTCGTCGCCGCGCACCAGCATGAACTGCTGCGAGCGCATGTAGGGGTTGGAGAAAGCGACTTTCTCCTTGCGCTCTTCCTTGATGGTGATGCCGGTCATGCCAATGTCGTACTGGCCGTCGGAAACCGCCTGGATCATCGCATCCCAGGAGGTGTTCTGGTAGTTGATCGTGGCATTCAGCCGCTTGGCGATCGCCTCCATCGCATCATATTCCCAGCCGATTTGCTTGCCGCTTTTCGGATCGACGAATTGCAGAGGCGGGTAGGCGTTTTCCGTCACGACGGTGATCTGGCGTCCCTTCAGGTCAGGCAGATCGGCACCTGCCGCGTGAAGGGCAGCGGGCAGGCAAAACAGAGCGGACAGGCCGGCAAGCAGCGAACGGCGGGCGATCATGAATGTCTCCTGACTGTGTGGCGCTGCCGATTGTCATGGAAAAGCAGATCTTGGCAAGGTCCTCGCTATTCGCGCACCCCGTTCGGCAGGCCGGTCTCTGCTCTTGCCGTTGAAGAGGCGGCCCCTAATTGGATCGGGAGCGGGTGGGGACCCTGACATCATTTCTGGAGGAACCGTCTTGGTTTCTGAACGTGCTCTTATCGCCAAGATCACCTGGCGGCTCATGCCATTTCTCGGCTTTCTATACCTCATCGCCTATATCGACCGGCAAAATGTCAGCTTTGCAAAGCTGCAGATGGTCGATGCCTTGGGCCTCAGCGAATATGCCTATGGGCTGGGCGCCTCCTTGTTCTTCATCGGCTATTTCATCTTCGAGGTGCCGAGCAACCTCTTCCTGAACCGCTTCGGTGCAAGCATCTGGTTTGCGCGCATCATGGTCACCTGGGGCATCATCACCATTGCGCTGGCCTATACGCAGAGCGCGACGATGTTCTACATCCTGCGCTTCCTCTTGGGCGTGGCGGAAGCGGGTTTCTTCCCGGGCGTGCTTTATCTTCTGACGCTCTGGTTCCCGAAGGATTACCGCGGCCGCATGGTCGGGCTCTTCATGATCTTCAGTGCGCTTGCCAATGCGATCGGCGCACCGGTCGGCGGCATGCTGCTCGATCTGGACGGCTATCTCGGTTTTGCCGGATGGGAATGGGTGTTTCTGGCCACCGGCATTCCCGCCGTGATCGCAGGGATCGTTACCTATTTCTATCTGGATGACACGCCGGACAAGGCGAAGTTCCTCAGTGAACCCGAAAAGCAATGGCTGCGCGACCGGCTGGCAAAGGAAAATGCCGGCATGGACGAACATGCCGACAGTGGCTTCAAGGCGCTGATCAATCCGCGCGTTCTTCTGATGTCGCTTTGCTACGTCGGTTTCCCGCTGGCGGCCTATGGGCTGAGCTACTGGCTGCCGACCATCGTGCAGGGGTTTGGCGTGTCGAACACCGTCAACGGCTTCATCAACATCATCCCGTGGCTGATCGTGGCGCTGGCGCTGTGGATCGTGCCGACCATGGCCGACCGGACGGAAAACAAGACACCCTATATCGTTGGTCCCGCCTTTATCGGGGCGCTGTGCCTGGTGCTGTCTGCCGTGATCGCGGCGCCGGTCCTCCAGTTCGCGCTTCTCTGCGTTGCCGCTGCCGGCATCTTTGCCGGCCAGCCGGTGTTCTGGAGCCTGCCCGGCCGCTTCCTCAAAGGAGCAGGTGCGGCGGCCGGCATTGCGGCGATCAATTCCGTCGGCAATCTCGGTGGTTTCGTGGCACAGAACGTCGTGCCGTGGATCCGCGACGTGACCGGAAGCACCATTGCACCGATGTTCTTCCTCGCCGCATGCCTCGCTGTCGCCGGCATCCTGGTCATCGTGGTGGGCCGGATGATGGCGGACCGGATGCGTCGCCCGGCCTGACAAGTGGCCCGGCCATGCTTCAGCCGGCCGGGTGCCGTGGTTCTCTTCAGGGTACCAGGGGCGCAAAAAGTGCCTTCTTTCACCGGTGCTCCGCCGCTCTTATCTTCCGGCAGGCGATCAGTCGCGGGTTGCGGATGCTCGTCTGCCACGAGAGAGGAACCTTCGCATGTCCGTATTCAAACATCATCGCTTCCCATGGGTGCTGGGGCTCATGCTTGCCTTTGCGCCGGTCGCCCAGGCCCAGGAGGCCGTTGCTGCAGCACCCGATGCCGAGGCGCTTTTCACCAGCCCGGATCCGAAGCTGAACGCCAACAAGCAGGTCGCCTACCGCATCTTCCGGGACCTGCTGGAAGCCAATCAATGGGACAAGGCCGGCGATTATCTCACCGAACGCTACATTCAGCACAATCCCAATGCCGCCTCCGGTCGGCAGAGTGTGATCGATTTCTTCACCAAGGTGCTGAAACGCCAGCCGACCCCCATCCAGGACAAACTGAAGAGCCCGGTGGTTTTCGTGCAGGCTGAAGGTGATCTCGTGACGGTCGCCACGGTTCGGACGGAAAAGGATCCAAAGGATCCGTCGAAAACCTACACGACAACCTGGTACGACACCTGGCGGATCGTCGATGGCAAGGCTGACGAGCATTGGGATTCCGCCGTGAAAATGTGATGCCGCGTCGCTTTCTCGTCACCTTGTCCGGCGAAGACCAGCCTGCACGTACGAGAGGAGCGACGATTTCATGCGTATCTATCTGGCTGCGGCCGCAGTTCTGGCCAGTGCTGCGGTCATGCCCGCGCAGGCGAAGACCGTGTGCACCCTGGTTGCCGATGCCGGAAACGGCAAGGTGCTCAAACAGGAGGGAGACTGCGCGACACGTGTCACGCCCGCCTCCACCTTCAAGATCCCGCTGGCCGTCATCGGTTTCGATTCGGGCTTTCTGAAAACGCCGCATGAGCCGGTGCTGACATTCAAGAAGGGCGATCCCGATTGGGGTGGAGCGGATTGGAAAAGGCCGACCGATCCCGAGCGGTGGCTGAGATATTCCGTGGTCTGGTACTCGCAGCGCATCACCCATGCGCTGGGCGAAAAGATCCTGACGGAGTATGCGCGCCGCTTCGACTATGGAAACGCCGACTTTTCCGGAGATGCCGGAAAGAACAACGGGCTTGATCGTGCGTGGATTGCGTCCTCTCTGAAGATCTCGCCGGAGGAGCAGGTGGCGTTTCTCACAAAGCTCGCCAAGCGCACGCTTCCGGTCAAGCCGGAGGCGATGGAACAGGCGCTTGCGTCGATGGAGACGTTTCCGATTGCCGCGACGGGCTGGCAGGTGAAGGGAAAGACCGGCATGGCCTATCCCCGATCCGCGACGGGCGCTTTTGACTATGCGCGTCCCTGGGGATGGTTCGTCGGCGTTGCAGAGCGGGGAGAGCGGAAGATCGTGTTCGCCCAACTGATTCAAGATGAGAAGAAGCAAGCGGATTCGCCAAGCGCCAGAGCCCGCACGGCGATCCTGAACGACCTTTCCGCGCTGCTGCGGGACGCAGGCACCCCCTGAAAAAGGCCATTAAACGGCGCATGAAAAAAGGCGGGCTTTGCGGCCCGCCTTCGATTGCAACCCGGAAGGGATGCTTATTCTGCAGAAGCTTCCGCTGCCTTTGCGGCTTCTGCTGCTGCCTTTTCGGCGGCCAGAGCCTGGGCTGCTGCAACCTTTTCAGCTTCGATACGTGCGCGCTCTTCAGCAGCGGCAGCGCGTTCGGCTTCGTTGAGCTTGCGGGTGCGGGTGTTGGTATTTTCGACGATACGAGCCGACTTACCGCGACGGTCGCGCAGGTAGTAGAGCTTCGCGCGGCGAACCTTACCACGACGGATCACTTCGACGCCTTCAACCATCGGCGAATAAACCGGGAATACGCGCTCGACGCCTTCGCCGTAGGAGATCTTGCGAACGGTGAAGCTTTCGTTGATGCCGCCACCCGAACGGGCGATGCAGACGCCTTCATAGGCCTGAACGCGGGTACGGTTGCCTTCCGTCACCTTCACGTTGACGCGGACGGTGTCGCCCGGAGAAAATTCCGGCAGCTTGCGCTTGGCTTCGATCTTGGCAGCCTGTTCGGCTTCCAACTGAGCGATAATGTTGGTCATGTTAACCTCTGAGTTCTTCTGAAACAGCCAGAGCGCTCAACGTCTTCATCCTTGGATAACCTCGGATGAGTGCCCGGTTGGGGCAGGAGCGGGTTCGCCATTCTTTGTTTCGGTCAACGGGAATTTATCCCATTTCCGCGTGGGCCATTACACGATACTGTCCCGCTTGTCACCCCGCATCCCGTGTGAATCTGACGAAAAGATGCCGCGTATCGGCCCTTGTCGCGGATCACCTTGGCCGATATGTGCTCTGTCAGGCGTTTGGGAGGACACCTTGATGACATTTGCAATGATCGGTCTGCTGTTTGCGGCAGGCTTTCTTTCCGGTGCAGTCAATGCGATTGCCGGCGGCGGCACGTTCCTGACCTTTGGTGCCCTGACACTGGCCGGCATTCCGCCGATCTCCGCCAATGCCACCTCCTCGATCGTCCAGTTTCCCGGTTACGTCACCTCGACGCTTGCCTACCGAAAGGAGATTGCCAAGAGCTGGCGCAGTGCGATTGCGCTCACCGTCGTCTCGGCACTCGGCGGTCTCGGCGGCGCGCTGATCCTGCTGGCGCTCGACAACCCGTCCTTCCGGGCGCTGGTGCCCTGGCTGCTGGCGGGCGCAACGGCCATTTTTGCTGCCGGACCGTTTCTGAAGCCCAAGGCGTCTGAAGAAAGGTCAGCCAGTTCCTTATCCAGCCTCGTCGGCCAGTTCGTCACCTCGATCTATGGCGGCTTCTTCGGCGCCGGCATGGGCATCATGATGCTGGCCGTGCTGGGTCTCACCACCGGTGGCAGCTATCATCACCTGAACGCGCTGAAGAATCTCCTGGCGACGGTGATTGCCGCCGTGGCCATCGTCGTCTTCGTCAGTGGCGGCGTCGTCGCCTGGCCGGAGGCGGTCGTGATGATCCCCGCCGTTGCCGCCGGCGGCTATTCCGGCGTCTGGCTGGCCCGGCGCGTGCCGCAGGGCATCATGCGGATGATCGTTGTGGCGGTCGGTGTGGCTCTGACGATCTATTACTTCGTGACCGGCTGAGCCGCTTTTCGAGCGCGGTCCTGGTCGAGAAGATCCGGACGGCGCTCCCTCGTCAGTGCCAGCGCCTGTTCCTGCCGCCATTTTTCGATCGCCGCATGATTGCCGGAGGTGAGGACCGCCGGAATGGTCATGCCTTCGAAGTCCTGCGGCCGCGTGTAATGGGGGTGTTCCAGCAGCCCCGTTTCAAAACTCTCGTGCGTTCCGGACGCGCTGTTGCCCATCACGCCCGGCAGCACGCGCACCACCGCATCGAGCAGCGTGAGAGCCGCTGGTTCGCCGCCGGAGAGAATGTAGTCGCCGATCGAGACCTCCTCCAGCCGGCGTGCATCGATCACCCGCTGATCAACGCCTTCGAAACGGCCGCAGACGATGACGACGCCATCCCCTTCGGCCAGCTCGCGAACGCGTTTCTGTGACAGCGGCTTGCCGCGCGGGCTCATCAGCAGGCGGGGCCGGCTATCATCGGCAACGGAATCGATTGCCTTGGCAAGGATGTCCGGCTTCAGCACCATGCCGGCGCCGCCGCCGGCGGGCGTGTCATCTACCGTCCGGTGCCGATCCTCGGCAAAATCCCGGATCTGCACCGTATCCAGCGACCAGTCGCCGCGTTCCATCGCCTTGCCGGCCAGCGAATGGCCTAGATGGCCGGGAAACATGTCCGGATAGAGCGTCAGGATCGTGGCGCGAAAGGCGATGGGAGCACTCACTCCGTGTCGCCCTTCGGCTTGCGGCTGCGTTTCGGCTTGTCGCCCTTTGGGGCGGCTTCGTCCTTTTCCTCGCCCGGCGGGTCGATCAGGCCGGCGGCCATCGGATCGACCAGGATCCTGCCGGCTTCGAGATCGATTTCCAGAACGGCGGCTTCCGAAAAGGGAATGAGTGTCGGGCGGCGTCCCGCGCCTTTCAGTTCGAGAAGGTCGCCGGCGCCGAAATCGAACACACCGCTCACCTGCCCGTAGCTGTTGCCGTCGGCATCCACCGCTTCCAGACCCTCAAGATCCGCGTAGTAGAACTCGTCGTCGTCCAGTTCCTCGTCCGGCAGGTTGTCGCGCTCGATGAAGAGTTCGAGCCCGTTCAGGGCCTCGGCGGCATTTCGATCATTGATGCCGCGGAACCGGACGATCACGACGTTCTTCGCTTCGCGCAGTTCGAGGATCTCGAAGATGCGACCGTCTTCGCTGTGCAGGTTGCCGTAATCCCCGAGCGCCAGCGGATCGGCGGTGAAGGGGCGCACGCGCACCTCGCCGCGCAGACCTTGCGCTGCGCCGATCGTCGCCATCAGGATCGGGTTCTCCAGCTTCGCCATGGTCGCTCCCTGTTCGGTTTGCCGATGCTCTACAATCTATCGCAGGGCTTGAAAACAGTTGAGTTGAAAACGCAAGAACGGGCGGCATGTCGCCATGCCACCCGTTCCAGGATCAAACGCCGTATGCGGGCGAATTATTCAGCAGCAGCGTCAGCGGCTTCGGCAGCCTTGGCAGCCTTTTCCTTGGCGCGCTCAACGGCCTTCTTGCCCGGCTGTGCCTTGGTCGGGTTGCTGCGGGCGTCGCGCTCGGCCAGGCCTGCTTCTGCCATGAAGCGCAGAACGCGGTCGGTCGGCTGTGCGCCCTTGGCAATCCAGGCCTTGATGGCGTCGGCGTCGAGCGTTACGCGCTCTGCGTTGTCCTTGGCCAGCATCGGGTTCCAGGAGCCGATCGTTGCGATGAAACGGCCATCGCGCGGGGCGCGGGCGTCGGCAACGACGACGTGGTAGTACGGGCGCTTCTTGGAACCACCACGGGCGAGACGGATCTTCAGGGACATTTCTAACTCCTTCGGTTTTCTGTTCAGGCCGTCCTCTTCGACGGTCCGGCTGTTGTTGAGGCCGCCGTCAGGCGGTCTTTTCGATGACGCCGCCATGTTCGGCGGCAATGGCTTCATGATGGCGGATGACTTCCTTGATGATGAAGTTCAGGAATTTTTCCGCAAAATCCGGATCGAGCTGCGCGTCGTGTGCGAGGCGACGCAGCCGCTCGATCTGGTATTCCTCGCGCGCCGGGTCTGCCGGCGGCAAATCGAACTTGGCTTTCAGGATGCCGACTTCCTTGGTGCAGCGAAACCGTTCGGCCAGCATGTGCACGAGCGCCGCATCGATGTTGTCGATCGACTGGCGATATTTGCCGAGCTGTTCCTTCACGTTCGGATCGATCATCCTTACCCCTCCCACTTCATTTCTTCTTCGGCATGCCGGGCAGGCCCGGAAGGCCACCGAGACCCGGCAGTTTCGGCGCGCCGAGACCCGGCAGGCTGCCGCCCATTCCACCCGGCAGACCCGGCATCGAGCCCGGCTTCATACCGGCGGCTTCGGCCTGCTTGGCGAGCGCTTCCAGCTGCTTCGGGTCCATCTTCGACAGGTCGGGCATGCCGCCCATTCCACCCATGCCGCCAAGTCCCATCTTGCCGGCCAGGCCGCCCATCATCTGCTTCATGATACCGCCCTTGCCCTTAGCCCCCATGGCTTTCATCATGTCGGCCATCTGGCGGTGCATCTTCAGCAGCTTGTTGATCTCGGCGGCATCCGTGCCGGAGCCAGCCGCGATACGCTTCTTGCGGGAATGCTTGAGAAGGTCCGGATTGGCGCGCTCGGCCTTGGTCATCGACTGAATGATGGCGATCTGGCGGGCGAACATCTTGTCGTTCAAGCCGGCAGCCGCCAGCTTGTCCTTCATGCCGCCCATGCCCGGCATCAGGCCCATGATGCCGCCCATGCCGCCCATGGACTGCATCTGGCGCAGCTGATCGGCAAGGTCGTTCAGGTCGAACTTGCCCTTGGCCATCTTCTCGGCCATGGCGCGCGCCTTGTCGGCGTCGATATTCTCTGCCGCCTTCTCAACGAGCGAAACGATGTCGCCCATGCCGAGGATGCGGTCTGCGATGCGGCGCGGATGGAACTCTTCGAGTTCCGACATCTTTTCGCCGACACCGATCAGCTTGATCGGCTTGCCGGTGACGGCGCGCATCGAAAGGGCTGCGCCGCCGCGGCCATCGCCGTCCATGCGGGTCAAAACGAGGCCGGTGATGCCGACGCGTTCGTCGAAATTGCGGGCGAGATTGACGGCGTCCTGACCGGTCAGCGAGTCCGCGACGAGCAGGATTTCATGCGGCTTCGCGCGGGCCTTGATCTCCGCCATCTCGGCCATCAGCGGCTCGTCGATATGCGTGCGGCCGGCGGTGTCGAGGATGACGACGTCATGGCCGCCGAGCTTGGCCGCCTGCACGGCGCGCGAGGCAATGTCGGTCGGCGACTGGCCGGCAATGATCGGCAGGGTATCGACGCCGGTCTGCTGGCCAAGCTGGCGCAACTGTTCCTGCGCGGCCGGACGGCGGGTGTCGAGCGAGGCCATCAGGACCTTCTTGCGGTCCCGTTCGGTCAGGCGCTTGGCGATCTTGCCGGTGGTGGTGGTCTTGCCCGAGCCCTGCAGGCCGACCATCATGATGACGACGGGGGCCGGCGCATGCAGATCGATGGACACGCCTTCGGCGCCCAGCATCTCGATCAGCTCGTCATGGACGATCTTGACGACCATCTGGCCGGGCTTGATCGACTTCAGCACTTCCGCGCCGACGGCCTTTTCGCGCACCCGGTCGGTGAAGGCCCGAACGACTTCGAGCGCCACGTCCGCTTCTAGCAGCGCACGGCGAACCTCGCGCAGGGCTGCCGAGACATCCGCCTCGGAGAGCGCGCCACGGCCGGTCAGTCCACTCAAGATGGAACCAAGGCGGTCCTGGAGGTTTTCGAACATCGTTTCTTCCTTCTAGACGTTGGCCGGTGAAACCGGAAACGTCGGTTCTCTGCAGCCGGAAAACAAGACGCAAAACCAAAAAGCACCCGAGGGCGCAACGCGCTGTCGGGTGTTGACCTCCGGGATCTGTTTATACCTCTACGGGTCCCGGTCGGTGGCTAAAGTCTCGTCAACTTTCAGCAGATCGCGCCGCTTAAACCCGAAGAGGGCGGGAGAGTCAAGGGTAGGAGGGGTTTTTGCGAGCGTTCCGGCATTTTGCGATGGACCTTGGATATGATAAGGTGAAAATATTCAATCATCGGAGGTCGGTGATGTCTCTTTTCATTCGTGATGCAGAAATCGATGCCCTGGCGGACGAGCTCATGCGGCGCCTCGGAACGAAGAGCAAATCCGAAGCAGTTTTGCGCGCGCTGCAGAACGAGCTGATGCGGGCCGATGACAAGCGTCCTTTGGTTGATCGAGTCAGTCGTATTCAAGACCGAGTGGCGTCGCGGCTGGGGAAAGATCCCAGCCACTATGACGACAAGGCTTACATGGACGCCATGTGGGAAGTCTGATGTTTGTTGATGCCTCAGCCGTCGTCGCAATCCTTGCACGTGAGGCTTTGGCTGATGATCTGATGCACCGAATTCGGCAGACCTCCAACCCAATCTATTACTCGTCCATAACCATGTATGAAGCTGTTGTCGGTTTGGCGCGGAAGACGGCCATTTCGATCTATGGTGATCAAGTTCCGACACCCGCAGGCCTGCTTATGGACGTGCAGGCAGATGTGGAGGAGTTTCTCACCACTATTGGTGCCACCGAAGTGCCAATCGATGTGGGCATGCACCGTCTCGCGCTCGACGCAGCCCGGAACTTTGGTCGTGCCACGGGCCACCCGGCCAAGCTCAATTTCGGCGATTGCTTTGCCTATGCCACTGCCAAGGCGCTTGATGTGCCACTGCTCTTCGTCGGTGACGATTTCGGGAGAACCGACATCACGCCCGCGTGAGAGTCTGATCCAGGGGAACGCTTGGACGTAACGCTGGTTGAAGCCGTGTTCACCGCTCCCTATAGATGTCTTATGAAACGTCGCAACGTCTTGAAATGGTCAGCAATCGGCAGTCTTGCGCTTTTGAGCGGCGGGCTTGCGGCAGGGAGAGCCATGGCAGCCAATCGCTATTATACGGGCCCGCTCTCAGACCATTTCGATGGCACGCGCTTCTTCAATCCGGGTGGCGAAGAGCCCGCAGGGTTTGGCAGTCTTCTGCGCTGGCGCTTCAACGGCAAGAGCATCGACTGGCCGGAAGCCTATCCGAGCCCGTTTCCCCCGGCGGTGCCGGAAAAGCGGGTGACGGGAAACCGCCTGGTGGTCACCATGGTCGGACATGCCTCCATGCTCATCCAAGTGGCCGGTCTCAACATCCTGACCGACCCCGTCTGGTCGGAGCGCACCAGCCCGGTTTCCTTTGCCGGCCCGAAGCGGGTGAACCAGCCCGGCATCCGCCTGGAGGATCTGCCGGCGATCGATATCGTCATCGTCACGCATAATCATTATGACCATCTCGACCTTGCGACGTTGAAAAAGCTGCACGAGGTACATCGTCCCCACTTCATCACACCGCTCGGCAATGATGCGATCTTCGGGCCGGAGCTCGATGATCCGAAGATCACCGTCATGGATTGGAGCGCGAAGACCTATGTCGGCAAGAACGTCACCCTCCATTGCGAGCCCTGCCACCACTGGTCGGCGCGCGGCCTGAATGACCGCCGCATGGCGCTGTGGGCCGCCTTCGTTATCGAAACCCATGCCGGCAAGATCTACCATATCGGCGATACCGGCTTCCACGGGGGCATCAACTACAGGCTGGCCGCGGAAAAGCATGGCGGATTCCGGCTGGCGATCCTGCCGATCGGGGCTTACGAGCCGCGCTGGTTCATGAAGGCGCAGCACCAGAACCCGGAAGAGGCGGTGGCGGGCATGCAGTTGGCCAAGGCCTCCTACGCGCTTGGCCATCATTGGGGCACGGTGAAACTGACCGACGAGGGGATCGAGGAGCCGCTGGCCGCACTTGGCAATGCCCTGACGGCGGCGAAGATCAAGCCCGAGCGGTTCCGGCCCTTGCGGCCCGGCGAGGTGTTCGACGTCCCGGATGCCTGACAGCCCGGCCTGTCGCAAACCGGCATTTACAGATGGGTCGCGTTCTGCTGCACTGCGGTGGCAATCGCCTGTCCTCATCTGGAGCCTCCCATGACCTCGTCTTTCCATCAGCCCGTCGATGCGGCTGAAGTTCCCCGCTTTGCCGGCCATTCCACCTTCATGCGCCTGCCTGCGGTCTCCTCTGCTGCGGGCCTGGATATCGCGCTGGTCGGCATT
This sequence comes from Allorhizobium pseudoryzae, assembly GCF_011046245.1. Taxonomy (NCBI): domain Bacteria; kingdom Pseudomonadati; phylum Pseudomonadota; class Alphaproteobacteria; order Hyphomicrobiales; family Rhizobiaceae; genus Affinirhizobium; species Affinirhizobium pseudoryzae. The sequence goes on along the minus strand of NZ_CP049241.1, from coordinate 1,321,485 downwards.
CCCTGGGATGGCGGCACGACGAACAGGGCAGGTGCCCGCCATGGTCCGCGCGAGGTGCGCAACCAGTCGAGCCTCATTCGCCGCGTCCATCACGTTTCGGGCGTCGAGCCGTTTTCCATCGCCAATGTCGCGGATGTCGGCGATGTCTCGGTCAATCCGATCGACCTGATGGATGGCCTGCGGCGGATCGAAGAGGGCATTGCCGGCATTGTCTCTGCCGGCGCGCTGCCGCTCTCGGTCGGCGGCGATCACCTGACAACGCTTCCGGTCTTGCGCGCCGTGGCAAAATCCCGGCCGGTCGGCATGGTGCATTTCGATGCGCATACGGACACCAATGACAGCTATTTCGGCGGTAACAAATATACGCACGGCACGCCCTTCCGCCGGGCGATCGAAGAAGGTCTTCTTGATCCGAAACGCATGGTACAGATCGGCATCCGCGGTTCGATCTATGACACGACCGACCATGATTGGGCGAAAAGCCAGGGCATCCGCATTATCTACATGGAGGAATTCGTCGAACGCGGCGCTGTCGATGTGATGGCGGAAGCCCGTGCGATCGTCGGCGATGGCGCGACCTATGTCACCTTCGATATCGACAGCATCGATCCATCCATGGCGCCCGGCACCGGCACGCCGGAAATCGGCGGCTTTTCCACCCGCGAGGCGCAGCAACTGGTCCGTCTCCTCGCCGGTGTCGATATCGTCGGGGCCGATGTGGTCGAAGTCGCGCCGCCCTTCGATCTGGCCGGCATGACGGCGCTTGCCGGCGCCAACATCCTCTTCGAACTGCTGTGCGTCATGGCGCCCTGCGTTGAGCGGAAGCGCGGATAGGAACGGGCCTCCTCTGTCGGGGTATGCGCCTCTCACCTTGCCGAACGGGCCATGGGGGCGGGTGAGGGGCGACCCTGCATGCACACTGGAAATGAGCGCCGTTTTCCGCCATATAGGCTGGAAACGGCGGGCGTTCCGCAAGACAGGTGGTTCCAGCATGGCGCAGATGGTCGAATTCGCGAAGATGAACGGGCTTGGCAACAAGATCCTGGTCGTCGATATGCGTGGCCGTTCCGATCGCGTCACGCCGGATGCTGCCATTGCCTTGGCCGCCGATCCGGCCACGGGTTTCGACCAGATCATGGCGATCCATGATCCGAAGGCGTCCGGCACGGATGCCTATATCGATATCCTCAACTGCGATGGCACGAAGGCGCAGGCCTGTGGCAATGGCACGCGCTGCGTGGTGCAGGCGCTGGCCTCTGAGACGGGCCGCAAGGTCTTCACCTTCCAGACGGTCGCCGGCATCCTGAATGCGGAAGAGCATGCGGATGGCACGATTTCGGTCGATATGGGCCGGCCCGTCTTTGCCTGGGACCGTATCCCGCTTTCGGAAGAATTTCACGATACCAGCCGCATCGAGCTGCAGATCGGGCCGATCGACGCCCCGGTCCTGCATTCGCCCGCGACGATGTCGATGGGCAATCCGCATGCCGTCTTCTGGGTCGATCGCGACCCGATGACCTTCGAGCTGGAGCGGTTTGGGCCGCTTCTCGAAAACCATCCGATGTTTCCGGAAAAGGCCAATATCACGCTGGCCCATGTGATGTCGCCGACGGAGATGGTCACGCGCACCTGGGAACGCGGAGCGGGGTTGACGCTCGCCTGCGGATCGGCCGCCTGTGCCGCCGGCGTTTCCGGCGCCCGCACGGGTCGCACCGAACGCAAGGTGGATATCATCGTCGCCTCCAGCCCCAATCGCGGCAAGCTCTCGATCGACTGGCGGGCGGATGACCATGTGGTGATGACCGGCCCTGCCGAATGGGAGTGGTCCGGCCGGCTCGAGCCGACGACCGGTCAGTTCGAGCGGGACAACGAGGCCGAGGCTCTGGCGCGGTGAGCGGCGTCGAGATCATCACCTTCGGCTGTCGCCTCAACACCTACGAATCCGAAGTCATGCGGGCCGAGGCGGAAAAGGCGGGGCTGAATAATACCGTCCTCGTCAACACCTGCGCGGTGACAGGCGAAGCGGTGCGCCAGGCGCGCCAGGCGATCCGCCGTGCACGGCGCGACAATCCGCATGCGCGTATCATCGTGACGGGCTGCGCGGCGCAGACGGAGGCCGAGACCTTTGGCGCGATGCCGGAAGTGGATGCGGTGCTCGGCAATGAGGAGAAGCTGAAGAGCGCCTCCTATCGCGCGCTGCCGGATTTCGGCGTCTCGGCGGAAGAGAAGCTGCGCGTCAACGACATCATGAGCGTCAAGGCCACCGCGCCGCAGATGGTCAAGCACATCGACGGGCATGTGCGGGCCTTCATCCAGGTGCAGAACGGCTGCGACCATCGCTGCACCTTCTGCATCATTCCTTATGGCCGCGGCAATTCCCGCTCGGTGCCGATGGGGGCCGTGGTCGATCAGGCCCGTAGACTGGTGGAGGCCGGCTATCGCGAGATCGTGCTGACCGGTGTCGATGCCACCAGTTATGGTGCCGACTTGCCGGGAACGCCGACGCTCGGCCTGCTCGCGAAAACGCTTCTGAAGCAGATTCCTGAGATCCAGCGGCTGCGGCTCTCCTCCATCGACAGTATCGAGGCGGACAGCCATCTGTTCGATCTTTTGGGCGACGAGCCGCGCTTCATGCCGCATCTGCACCTCTCGCTGCAGCATGGCGACGACATGATCCTGAAGCGGATGAAGCGCCGGCATTCGAGCGCCGATGCGCTTTCCTTCGTGGAGCAGGTGCGTCGGCTGCGGCCCGACGTCAGCTTTGGCGCCGACATGATCGCCGGTTTCCCGACCGAAACCGAAGAGATGTTCGGCAATGCGCTTCGTCATGCGCAGGAGTGCGGCATTTCCTATCTGCATGTCTTTCCCTATAGCCCGCGACCGGGCACACCGGCGGCGCGCATGCCGCAGCACGACCGGGCGCTCGTCAAGGAACGGGCAGCACGGCTTCGCGTTACGGGAGAGGCGCTGCTCATCGCCCATCTTGACCGGATGGTCGGCACGCGCCAGACGATCCTGGTGGAAATGAGCGGCTTTGCGCACACCGAGAATTTTTCGCTGGTCGCGGCTCCCGGTCTTTCGCCGCGCGATCTGGTGCCGGTCACCGTGACCGGCCACAATGGCAAACATCTGACAATGCAGGTCATCGCTGCTGTGGCGGCGTGACGGAACGGATCATTCATGGCGCTGGGGTTCATCAAAAAGGTTTTCTCGTTCGGCAAGGACAAGCCGGCGGAGAGCGAGAAGGCGGAAGGGCTTTCCGCGGAAGAACGCGTTGCGCTTTCGGCCGAGACGGAGCCGCATGGCCGCGCGGAAGACCTGCCCGTCTCCGCCGTCGATCCGGTGGCCGATGTCGAAATGGACACGGCGGGTGGTCCTGCCGATGACGAACCAGGCGATGACGAGCCTGTGCTTCTTGCGCCCGGCGACATGCCGGGTGAACTGGGCCTGGTGCCTCTGTCGCTGCTGGAGGCCGAGGCGGCAGAAGACGCTGTTGCTGAGATCTCTGCCGATGCGCCCGCCATACCCCCCTCTGCCCTGCCGGGCATCTCCCCCACAAGGGGGGAGATCGACTCGCGGCACGAGGGCCATTCCCTTACCAACGTTGCACCTCTTGAGGCGCAGTTGGGAGAGCCAGGTTCCTCCGCTCGGGACTTGGTTGGGGAAGCCGGCAACCCGGAAGCGATCTCCCCCCGTGTGGGGGAAATGCCCGGTAGGGCAGAGGGGGGCGACGCGTCCGCTGCCGTTTCCTCTTTTGCAGCCGAAGCATCATCGCCTCTCGCCGAACCCGCCCTCCCCAAAGGGTTCGCCACCCGCAAGGCCGAAACACCCATCGTCGAAGCGCTGCCGGAGCCGAAACTTTCCTGGTTCCAGCGTCTCCGCCAGGGCCTGTCGCGCACGTCGGCGCAGCTGACCGGGCAGATCGCGGCGCTGTTTACCAAGCGCAAGCTGGACGAGGCGACGCTGGAGGAGCTGGAAGACCTGCTGATCCAGGCGGATCTCGGCGTCGAAACCGCCATGCGCATCGCTGACACGCTCTCCTCCGAGCGCTACGGCAAGGATGTGACCGGCGAAGACGTGTCGCGCATCATGGCCTCCGAAATTACCAAGGTGCTGAAGCCGGTGGCAAAGCCGCTGGAGCTGGACCTTTCCCACAAGCCGCATGTCATCCTCGTCGTCGGCGTCAACGGCACGGGCAAGACGACGACGATCGGCAAGCTGGCTGCCAAGCTCTCCGGTTCGGGCCTCAAGGTCATGCTGGCGGCGGGCGATACGTTCCGTGCGGCGGCGATCGAGCAGCTGAAGATCTGGGCGGATCGCACCAAGTCCGAATTTATCGGCACCAAGCTCGGCGCCGATGCGGCGGGCCTTGCCTATGATGCCTTCGAGCAGGCGAAAGCTAAGAAATGCGACGTGCTGATCATCGATACGGCGGGGCGTCTGCAGAACAAGGCCGAGCTGATGGCGGAGCTCGAAAAGATCGTGCGCGTGCTCGGCAAGCTCGATCCAGATGCGCCGCATACCGTGTTGCAGACGCTGGATGCCACGACCGGCCAGAACGCCCTGCAACAGGTCGAGATCTTCCGCAACGTAGCGGGCGTTGGCGGGCTGATCATGACCAAGCTCGATGGCACGGCGCGCGGCGGCATCCTGGTGTCAATTGCTGCCAAGCACAAGCTGCCGGTCTATTTCATCGGCGTCGGCGAGGGGATCGACGATCTCGAACCCTTCGAGGCGGAGGATTTTGCCCGCGCGATTGCGGGCGTGACGCATTGATGCCACAGATGCAGCGTTTGCATCGACAAAGATCAACGGAAAGATAAGACAGAACCATGCAGAGCCTCGAAAGCGATACAGTGGCGACCCGCGCGGAAAAGCAGCATGCGGGCCTGAAGTTCGCACTGGAAATCGGCCCGCTGCTGGTCTTCTTCTTCGGCAATCTGCGCGGCGAATGGCTGGTACAGACCTTTCCGTCGCTGTCTGTGCTTGGCGGGCCGCTGCTGGTGGCGACGGGCCTCTTCATGGCCGCGACGGTGCTGTCGCTCATCGTCTCGAAGATCGTCTTCAAGCATCTGCCGGTGATGCCGTTTGTGTCGGGCATCGTCGTGCTGATCTTCGGCGGCCTGTCGATCTGGTTGCAGGACGAGATCTTCATCAAGATGAAGCCGACCATCGTCAACACGCTCTTCGGCGTGGCGCTGCTGGTGGGGCTGATGTTTGGCAAGTCGCTGCTGGGCTACGTGTTCAACGCCGCCTTCCAGCTGACGGAGGAAGGCTGGAGAAAACTGACACTGCGCTGGGGCATCTTCTTCCTGTTTCTCGCGGTGCTGAACGAAGTGGTGTGGCGCAATTTCTCCGATGCGGTCTGGGTGAATTTCAAGGTCTGGGGCACGATGCCGATCACCATTGCCTTCACGCTCGCGCAGATGCCGCTGATCATGAAGCACTCGCTCGACCAGAAGAACGAGGATGGCGCGTGAGTGCGCTTGTGGTTTCGCAGAATCGCCGCAGCGGCCAGTTCTGGCTGACCATTGCCTTTGTCATTCTTCTGGTTCAGATCGTGGCGGAACATCTGATGGGCCGCCTGTGGATCTGCTCCTGTGGCACGATCAAGCTGTTCGAGCCGGGCGTCAACACGCCGGGCAATTCCCAGCACCTAGCCGACTGGTATACGCCGAGCCACATCATCCACGGTTTCCTGTTCTACGGGCTGGGGTGGCTCGTGCTGCGCAAGGCCTCCCTCGGCAAACGCCTGGCTCTCGCCACCCTCATCGAGGCGGCCTGGGAGCTTTTGGAAAACTCACCCATCATCATCAACCGCTATCGCTCCGCTACCATGGCGATCGGTTACGAAGGTGACAGCATCCTGAACTCAGCCATGGACACGGTGTTCATGGCGCTCGGTTTCCTGTTTGCCGCCCGCATGCCGGTCTGGGTGACGGTTCTCGTCGCCATTGTCTTCGAAATCTTCACCGGCTGGCTGATCCGCGATAATCTCACGCTGAACGTCCTGATGCTGGTCTGGCCAGTCGAGGCGATCAAGGCGTGGCAGGCAGCGTTGTAGACCCTGTTACGCAGCCTCGCCCAATTCGGGAATCTGCGCCAGTTCCGGGGCTAGTTCTGCGCTCTGCTTCTTAAGGTCGTACGTGGATTGAAGATTGAGCCAGAGTTCGGGCGTCGTCCGGAAGAACTTGGCAAGCCGCAGTGCGGTATCCGCGCTGATGCCGATTTTCTCCGCAACGATCCGTTCGATACGCGTGCGCGGAACCCTCAGCGTCTTGGCGAGTGCGTAGGGCGACATGCCGAGGGGCTCAAGATACAGATCTCTCAGAATCTCACCCGGATGAATGGCCGGTGCCTTGCTGAGTGTCATGTTATGCCTCCTGCCTTAAACCACGGTCTTCAGTGGTAATCGACGATTTCGACCTCTTCCGCATCGCCGTCCTTCCAGATGAAACAGATCCGCCACTGTACGTTGATGCGGACCGAATGCTGGCCTTCGCGATCTCCCGATAACTTCTCGAGTCGATTGCCAGGCGGGGACCGAAGATCATCCAGAGACCGTGCCGCGTCGATCAGCGTCAACAACTGCTGTGCACGACGCACAAGCTCGGCTGGAAAACCTTTTCGAATGGTCCCGGCGTCAACTGCTTCAGTACGCTTGTCCCGGAACGACCGGATCATTCCTCGCCTCCATCTTTAGTATCATGTAGTGATACGTAAATAAAGGCAAGAGACGATAGACGGTTTCTCAGCTTGACGGTTTGTTCGTCGCCGTCTCGATCGACGGTAGCAGATCCTGCACGACGCTGCGCTCATCAAAGGGGCCGACGCGCTTGTAGAGAATTGTTCCATCCGGGCCGACCAGATAGCTTTCCGGAATGCCGTAGACGCCCCAGTCGATCGCCGCCTTGCCGTTCGGGTCGATGCCGATCGCATCATACGGATTGCCGAGCTCGCCGAGGAAGCGCAGCGCGTTGTCGTTGCGGTCCTTGTAGTTGATGCCGACGATCGTCAGGCGCGGATCCTTTGCCAGTTCCGTCAGCAGCGGGTGTTCCTGCCGGCAGGGCACGCACCAGGAGGCAAACACGTTGACGAGGGTGAGCCGGCCGCGGATGGCGGCGTCGGTCAGCGCCGGCGTCTGAGATCCGTCGAGCGCGGGCAGGGATAGCGACGGCGCCGGCTTGCCGATGAGCGCGGACGGGATGGCCGAGACATCGAGGCCGTTGACGTCCTGATCATACAGCATTTTTCCGGCAATGGCGGCAAAGCCGGCGAAGATCGCAAGAGGGATCAGCACCAGCACGCGCGTCGTGCGGCGCTTCGGCTGGGTGTCGCTGTCTGTTGTCATGGTGATGGGGTCCCGGCCGGTGCCGCCGCGCTCCGCCGGCGCAGGCCGGATGCTTCGAGTTCCGCCAGTTCCCGGCGGCGGGCGCGGCCATCCATCCAGGTCCAGGCAATGAGGCTGAGAATTGTCAGCGTGGTCAGGGTGTAGGCGGTGAGGATGTAGAAGGCGTGGGTCATCTCAGTCTCCCCGGCCGGCCATGCGGGCGGCAAGGCGGCGCTGCGTTGCCACGCGCCTGCGCCAGATCTCGTTGCGCATCGCCATGATGTGCAGGCAGAAGAAGAGCAGCGTGAAGGCCACCGCCATGATCAGCAGCGGCCAGAGGAATTCCGGGTCGATGGTCGGGCCGTCGAGCCGGATGACGCTCGCCGGCTGGTGCAGCGTGTTCCACCAATCGACGGAAAACTTGATGATCGGGATGTTGACGAAACCGACGAGGATCAAGACGGCCGAGACGCGGGCGGCGCGCGAGGGATCATCCATCGACCGGTTGAGCGCGATCAGGCCGAGATACATCAGGAACAGGATGAAGACGGAGGTGAGCCGGGCATCCCAGACCCACCAGGTGCCCCACATCGGCTTGCCCCACAGCGAACCGGTGACGAGTGCGATCAACGTGAAGGCAGCGCCGAGCGGGGCTGCGGCCTTGTGGCTGACATCCGCCAGCGGGTGGCGCCAGACCAGCGTGCCGATCGCCGACAGCGCCATCACCGAATAACACATCATCGAGAGCCAGGCGGCCGGCACATGGATATACATGATGCGCACCGTATCGCCCTGCTGGTAATCGCCTTCGGTGGTGAAGGAAAGAATGAGGCCAACGGCAAAGAGCACGCAACAGAGTGCGGCAAGCCAGGGCAGCACACGCTCGGCCAGCGCCAGAAAACGCGTCGGGTTGGCAAGGTCGCTGAATTTGCGGATGGCAAGGCTTTCGGTCATGGCGTCCTTCTAGGCAAACTGCCCTGTCATTCCTTGATTCTAGTCAATCCCCGGCATTGCGCAACGCCAGCGCCGCACCCAGCGGACCGAGCACGGCAAAAAACATCGTGATGGCGGTGAGAATCAGAAATGGCGGCAGGAAAGGCGCCGGGTCCTCCACCGCCGCATAGGTGGCGCTGACGCCGAAGATCAGCACCGGGATGCAGAGGGGCAAAACGAGGATTGACACCAGCAGCCCGCCGCGCGGCAGGGTGACGGCGACCGCCGCCCCGACCGCGCCGATCAGCGTCAGCGCCGGCGAGCCGACGAGCAGCGTCAGCATCGCTGCGCCGATCGCCACCTCGTCCATGTTCATGAAGAGGCCGAGCAGCGGCGAGGCAATCACCAGCGGCAGCACGTTGGCGATCCAGTGCGCCAGGCATTTGACGAGCACGGTCAGGACCAGCGGATGCTCCTGCATCAGGAGAAGATCGAGCGAACCGTCGTCTCGATCGGTCTGGAACATCCGGTCGAGCCCGAGAAGGGCCGCGAGCAGCGCGCCGATCCAGACGATGGCGGGCCCGATTCGGGCCAGAAGATTGAGATCCGGCCCGACGCCGAAGGGGATGACGGCGACGACGGTCAGGAAAAACAGGATGCCGATCAGCGCCCCGCCGCCGGCACGGATGGAGAGTTTCAGGTCACGCAGCAGGAGGGCGGTCATGCGAGGGCCTTTCCTGTCGCGTGCCCCTCACCCCAGCCCTCTCCCCGCCTTGATGCAAAGGCTATCTCGATTGAGCCTTCAGCCGATAGACTTATGCGCTGAAGGAACGCCCCATCTGTCGTCATCCTCGGGCTTGACCCGAGGATCCACGGCGCAAGTGTTTGCCGAGCCAACTGTTCTGCACTTTGTTTTGCGGGCAGGAAGGATCCTGGGGTCAAGCCCGAGGATGATGACGGCATTGTTGTTTTCAGAGACAATAGGTCTGGTCTCACCGCAGAAGTGATACCGGAAAGCCCATGACAGGCTTCAGAAGACCCTGAACGTCTGTGCCTCGCGATCATACCCCGTCCTCCATCCCGGCAAACGCAAACCCCTTCATCTCCAGCCGATGATGGGCCTCAAAGTCCAGCGGCTGGTGGGTGGCGGCGAGAGTGAGGCCGCCCTGCTCGAGATGGGAGCGAATCAGCCGGCTGAAGAGCGCTTCGGCGGCCGTGTCCAGGGCCGCGGTCGGCTCGTCGAGGATCCAGACCGGGCGATGGGCGACCAAAAGCTTGGCGAACGCCATGCGGCGTTGCTGGCCGGCGGAGAGATAACCGAAGGGCAGATGCAGGATGGCCGGCAGTTCCACCGTCTCGGCGGCCTCCTCAATGGACAGGTCCGTTCCGCCCGGCCGGTTGCCGAGGAAATCCCGCCAGAAGGCAAGATTTTCCGCAACCGTCAGTTCCGGTTTCATCGCGTTCCGATGCCCGAGATAATGACACACTTCCGCCGGCGGGAGCGGTTCCGGCAGGGTGTCGTCCTGCCAGGAGATATGGCCGGAGGCGGGTCGGATGAGGCCCGCCACCACCCTCAACAGGGTGGATTTTCCACTGCCGTTGCGCCCCGTCAGCACGAGCGATTGCCCCGCCCTCAAGTCGAAGGAAATGTTAGAGAAAATCAGATCCTCTCCGCGTCGGGCCGAGAGGTGTTCGGCAGTCAGCCGCATGTGGTTAGCCTTTGTTTGCCATTCGCCGAAAGCGATCAAAAAAAATGCAGAACGGCCCTGTCACGGTCTGGAACAGTTCTTAGAAATTATCTATAAGCTTCGCAACCACGCCAGCGGCCGGCGTGATTTTCACTTTGCGCCGGACCTGAAGTTCATTCTTCTCGTGCGGACAGCGGAAATGGTCGTACCCGCATCCTGATGTGCATGTAGTGCATAGGCGTCCGCACGCGCGTGTTGGCTCTTAATATCAGCGGGGTTGTTTCCGTGACAAAATCTCTCGACAGTTTCAATTGCCGGTCCGTGTTGACCGTGGGCGGCAAGGACTACGTCTATTACAGCCTGCCGAAGGCGGAGGCCAACGGCCTTCCCGGCGTGTCCAAGCTGCCCTTCTCCATGAAGGTGCTGCTCGAAAACCTGCTGCGCTTCGAAGACGGCAAGTCCGTGACCAAGGAGCACATACTGTCGGTGGCCGAATGGCTCGGCAACAAGGGCAAGGTCGAAAACGAAATCGCCTATCGCCCGGCCCGCGTCCTGATGCAGGACTTCACCGGCGTTCCGGCGGTCGTCGACCTTGCTGCCATGCGTGACGGGATCAAGGCTCTCGGCGGTGATCCGGAAAAGATCAACCCGCTGGTTCCGGTCGACCTCGTAATCGACCACTCGGTTATCGTCGATGAATTCGGCAATCCGAACGCCTTTGCCCGCAACGTCGAACTCGAATATGAGCGCAACGGCGAGCGTTACCGCTTCCTGAAGTGGGGCCAGCAGGCGTTCAAGAACTTCCGCGTCGTTCCCCCGGGCACGGGTATCTGTCACCAGGTGAACTTCGAATATCTCGGCCAGACGGTCTGGACGAAGGACGAAGACGGCGAAACCATCGCCTATCCGGATACCTGCGTCGGCACCGACAGCCACACCACCATGATCAACGGTCTTGGCGTTCTCGGCTGGGGCGTTGGCGGTATCGAAGCGGAAGCCGCCATGCTCGGCCAGCCGGTCTCCATGCTGCTGCCGGAAGTCATCGGCTTCAAGCTCACCGGCACGCTGAAGGAAGGCGTGACGGCAACCGACCTCGTGCTCACCGTCGTGCAGATGCTGCGCAAGAAGGGCGTCGTATCCAAGTTCGTCGAATTCTACGGCACGGGTCTCGACACGCTGCCGGTCGCCGACCGCGCAACGATCGGCAACATGGGTCCGGAGTATGGCGCGACCTGTGGCTTCTTCCCGGTTGATTCGGCCACCGTCGGTTACCTCGACATGTCGGGCCGCACGAAGGACCGTATCGCCCTCGTCGAAGCCTATTCCAAGGCACAGGGCATGTGGCGCGAAGGCGATGGTTCCGACCTCGTCTTCACCGATACGCTGGAACTCGACCTCGGCGACGTCGTGCCGTCCATGGCCGGCCCGAAGCGTCCGGAAGGCCGTCTGCCGCTCGAAACCATCGCGCCGAACTTCGCCACCGCCCTTGAAGGCGATTACAAGAAGCCGGGTCAGCTTTCCCAGCGCTGGGCCGTCGAAGGCACGGATTTCGATCTCGGCCACGGCGACGTGGCGATTGCCGCCATCACGTCCTGCACCAACACCTCGAACCCGAGCGTGCTGATCGCTGCCGGCCTTCTCGCCCGAAACGCGGTTGCCAAGGGCCTGAAGTCCAAACCGTGGGTAAAGACCTCGCTCGCTCCGGGATCGCAGGTCGTCGGTGAATACCTCGAAAAGTCGGGCCTGCAGAAGGAACTCGACGCGCTGGGCTTCAACCTGGTCGGTTTCGGCTGCACCACCTGCATCGGCAATTCCGGCCCGCTGCCGGCGCCGATCTCCAAGACGATCAACGACAAGGGCGTGATTGCCGCTGGCGTTCTCTCCGGCAACCGCAACTTCGAAGGCCGTATCTCGCCGGACGTCCAGGCGAACTACCTGGCGTCCCCGCCGCTCGTCGTCGCCTACGCACTCGCCGGCACGGTCCAGAAGGACCTGACGACCGAGCCGCTCGGCGAAGACCGTGACGGCAACCCGGTCTACCTGAAGGACATTTGGCCGACCTCTGCCGAAGTGCAGGAGTTCATCCAGAAGTACGTCACCCGCGAACTGTTCGAAACCAAGTATGCCGACGTCTTCAAGGGCGATGCCAACTGGCAGGCCGTGCAGGTTCCGGAAGGCCAGACCTATGCCTGGGACGACCAGTCGACCTACGTGCAGAACCCGCCCTACTTCGTCGGCATGCCGAAGAAGGCCGGTCTCGGCACTGAGAACATCGTCAATGCCCGGGTTCTCGGTCTCTTCGGCGACAAGATCACCACCGACCACATTTCTCCGGCCGGTTCGATCAAGGCGCAGTCTCCGGCCGGTGCCTACCTCATCGGCAATGGCGTCTCGGTTGCGGACTTCAACCAGTACGGCACGCGCCGTGGCAACCATGAAGTGATGATGCGCGGCACGTTCGCCAACATCCGCATCCGCAACTTCATGCTCGGCCCGAACGGCAAGGAAGGCGGTTACACCGTCCACTATCCGTCCAAGGAAGAGATGTCGATCTACGACGCGGCCATGAAGTACAAGGCCGAGGGCGTTCCGCTCGTCATCTTCGCCGGTGTCGAATACGGCAACGGCTCCTCGCGTGACTGGGCTGCCAAGGGCACCAACCTGCTCGGCGTGCGCGCCGTGATCGCCCAGTCCTTCGAGCGTATCCACCGTTCGAACCTCGTCGGCATGGGCGTCGTTCCCTTTGTCTTCGAAGAGGGCATGAGCTGGCAGAGCCTGGATCTGAAGGGTGACGAGACCGTCACCATCGAAGGCCTCAACGGCGAGATCAAGCCGCGCGAATGGAAGACGGCCAAGATCACCTATGCGGATGGGTCCGTGAAGGAGATCAAGATCCTCTGCCGCATCGATACGCTGGATGAGGTCACCTACGTCAACAATGGCGGCATCCTGCAGACGGTTCTGCGCGATCTCGCGGCCTGAATCGTGAAAAACTGATCGTGAAGCCGCCGGGCAGACTTGCTCGGCGGCTTTTTTATGCGCAATTTCCTGATCGGCGGGGTCTCACCCGCTTGTGACTTCCGATTGATGAACGGGACGGGTTAGGTTTGACCCGACCCAAACTGCCTCGTGCAACGAAGACTTGTGATGCCTCTCGGAAATTCCCACCTGCTGACAGCCCGTTGCGGCACCCTGCTGCTGATGGCCCTGTTCTTTTGCGGCAACGCATGGGCAGGCGATGTTGCTTCGCCGAAGGGCGTTGTTGAACTGTTTACCTCTCAGGGTTGTGTCTCCTGTCCGCCGGCCGATGCTGCGCTGAAGAAACTCGTTCAGCAGGGTGATGTGGTGGCTCTGTCCTACCACGTCGATTACTGGAACTACCTCGGCTGGACCGACACGCTGAGCTCCAAGGAGAACACCGAACGCCAGTATGGCTACGCGCATTCCATGGGGCGCAGCGGCGTCTACACCCCCCAGGCCATCATCAATGGCCGCCAGCATGTGAAGGGCATGGATCTTCCCGCCATCAATACGCTGGTGGAGGACATGACCGGCAAGGGCGAAGGCATGAGGGTGCCGGTCGCAGTCCGCATGCAGGATGACCAGATGGTCATCGACATCGGCGCCGGTGAGGGGCGTGCGGATATCGTGGTCGCCTACTTCACCAAGAAGGAAGAGGTCGAGGTGCAGCGCGGCGAAAACAGCGGCCGCACCATGGAATACTGGCACAGCGTTTACGACGTGCAGACGGTCGGCATGTGGGATGGAAAGCCACAGAAGATCACGCTGCCGGCAAAGACACTCGGACGGACGAAGAAGGATGGGTGCGCCGTGCTTCTGCAGACCTCCAGCCCGAAGGGCGAGCCGGCGGCGATCCTCGGTGCCACGCTGATCATGGCGGGCCGCAAGCGGCACGATTGAGGGCCGGTGAGAAAGGTCCGGCCCTTGGCGATGGGGGCTGGGGGTAAGGTCAACGCCAAGGACCGGCCCGGTCTGGCGCGGGGCGCCAGCTGGATAACAGGAAGACTGCCCTGCGAATCCGGCGTCTGTTTGTTCGAATTCGGGCAAACACCGGAAACAATGTCAGATTTAATCGGCCCCTCTGGGACCTTCCCGGGACGATCGGCGTTTCCGCTTCGTCGCTTGCATTTTGCCCCCAGTCGGGCACACTGTCATGGAAGTGTTACAAGGCTTGGGAGCTTTGATGACTGATCAGCCGGATTTAAACGCGCCGGGTTCATCCTCGGCAAATGTCGTCGTCGATCTCGGTCAATACCGCCAGAACCTGGATCCGATCCCTGTCACGTTCCACCGCCGTGAACTCGATGCGATTCTTCGTATCTATGGCCGCATGGTGGGCGAAGGCGAGTGGAAGGACTACGCCATCGACCATATGAAGGACAAGGCGGTCTTTTCCATCTTCAAACGCTCGGGCGAGATGCCGCTCTTCCGCATCGAGAAAAACCCGAAGCTTTCTGCCAAGCAGGGTGCCTATAGCGTCGTCAACACGCACGGCATGATCCTCAAGCGCGGCCATGAGTTGCCGCAGGTGCTCAAGGTCTTCGACAAGGTTCTGAAGCTCGTCGAATAGGCCGGCCGCACCGCAGGAGGTCTGGCTCAGCCCCCGCCGGGGCGAATCGCACCGGGCGGTGTGGCGTTGCCATCCCCCAGCTCACGCTGCATGAAGACCGTATCCAGCCAGCGCTCGTGTTTGAAGCCGGTGCCGGTCAGCGTTCCGACCATCCGGAAACCGAGTGCTGCATGCAGCGCGCAGGAGGCTTCGCTGGCACCACCGATAACCGCCACCATCTGGCGGAAGCCGGCGCCCGTGCAACGGGCCACCAGTTCCTTCAGCAGGGCCTTGCCGATCCCGCGTCCACGGGCCTCAGGGGCGAGATAGATGGAATCCTCCACCAGCCATCGATAGGCCGGGCGGGTGCGGAAGGCCGAAGCATAGGCGTAACCCAGAAGCGTGCCGTCCCTGTCGATGGCGGCGATGTAGGGATACCCCTTGTCCAAGATCGCCTCGAAACGGGCGTGCATCTCGGCCTCATCCGGCGGATCAAGCTCATAGCTTGCCGTTCCGTTGAGAACGCTGTCGCGATAGATGGCGGTGATGGCGGGAAGGTCAGACGCGGTCGCGTCGCGCAGGAGAAATGTCATGGAAGCTTGCAAATTCAATCAATCGGACGATGGCCAACGCTAAGCCTCGTCCGGCCTGATGACAATCCCGTGATCGCCGCAATGCGAAAGCCGACGAAAAAAGGCGGCCCGAGAGCCGCCTTTCTAAAGGTGTACCTGGTATCCGGTTCAGTTGTTGCGGTTGCCGAGGAACTGCAAGAGGAACATGAACAGGTTGACGAAATCGAGGTAGAGCGTCAGCGCACCCATGATCGCCTTGCGACCCATGACGGCTGCGTCGTCGCCATCGAAGTACATTTCCTTGATCTTCTGTGTATCGTAAGCGGTGAGGCCCGCGAAGATCAGTACGCCGAGCACGGAGATGGCAAAGCCAAGCGCCGAAGAGGCGAGGAAGATGTTGACGATCGAGGCGATGATCAGGCCGAACAGACCCATGATCATGAACGAACCCATCGCCGTCAGGTTACGCTTCGTGGTGTAGCCGTAGAGTGAGAGGGCACCGAACGAAGCCGCCGTGACGAAGAAGGTCTGCACGATGCTCTGGCCGGTGAAGACCAGGAAGATCGACGAGAGGGAAAGGCCCATCAGCGCGGCATAGATCCAGAAGGTCGTCTGCGCGGCGGAGACCGACATGCGGTTGATCCGGAAGCTCAGGAAAAAGACCATTCCCAGCGGGGCGAGCATGACCACCCACTTCAGCGGGCTCGCATAAAGCGCCGTACCGAATGCGGTCAGCTGACCGCCATCGACGGCAAGCTGCCAGGTGCCGAAAGCGGCAAGGCCGGTGATGGCGAGACCGAGCGCCATCAGGTTATAGACCTTCAGCATGTAGGTGCGCAGGCCTTCATCGATCATCGCGCCGGTCTGGGCGCGGGTCTGGTAGTTAAAGCGGTCAGACATGGTGTCCTCTCAAAGCCCCGATGTTGCTACGGTGTCGAGCCCGGTTGGCCCTGGCGCCGCTGCGGAGCCTCAGCAAGCATGCCCTGAATATGCGCCGTTGGCCGCATGGCTTCAAGTAGCCTCGGCCCGAATCGCGCCGGATTCGCCAAGGTGACAAAGATTTAATGCAGGCCCGGCAAGGTTTTGGTCATTCCGTCACAGCTCGCGCAACACGGGTGCCGCTTTCTGTCCCAGGATTCGCCAGGTCCCGAGAAGGCCGATCCCGACGGTGAGCACCAGGGCGCCGACGACCGTCATGACCGCCACGTCCGGCAGGAAGCTTGCCTCCATCTTCATGATGTTGCTGACGACGAACCAGGCCGAGATGCCGCCCGCGAGCAGTGCAAAGATCGCGGTTGCCAGCCCGAGGATCATGTATTCGTAGCTGAAGGCCCGCATCAGCATAGACCGCGTTCCGCCGAGAGTCTTGAGAATGACGGCATCATGGGTGCGGGCGCGGTTTCCGGAGGCCAAGGCGCCGGCCAGAACCAGCACCGAGGCGATCAAGGCAACGGCGGCCGACGCGCGGATGGCCGTTGCCAGCTGGCCAAGCAGCTGACCGGCAATGTCGAGCGCATCCTTCACCCGCACCGTCGTCACCGTCGGATAGGCGCTGGTCACGGCCCGCAGGATTTCACCCTCCGTTTCGGGCGAGGCAGAACTGTCCATCAGGGTCGCAAGCCAGGCATGCGGGGCGCCGCGGAAGGTGTTGGGCGAGAAGACCATGACGAAGTTGATGGAGAGCGACCGCCACTCGACCTTGCGGAAGTTGGCAATCTTGGCGGTGATGTTGCGTCCGAGAACGTTGACGGTCACGGTGTCGCCGAGCTTCAGGCCCAGTTCGCGGCCTTCTTCCTCCGAGAAGGAAACGAGCGGTTCGCCGGTATAGTCCGGCGCCCACCAGCTGCCCTCCACGATACTCGAACCTTCCGGCGCATTCTGGGCATAGGTGATGCCACGGTCACCGCGCAGAACCCATCGGCCCGCCGCCGGAATGGTCATCTTTGCCACGTCCTGGCCGTTGAACGCCAGGATACGCCCGCGCAGCATCGGCACCTGAACGACCTTGCCATCGGGCGCGAGCCGCTTGATCGTCTCCACCATGCCTTCGCGTTCGTTGCTCTGGATATCGACAAAGAAGAAGTTCGGCGCGTTCTGCGCCATCGCGCCCGTCAACTGGCGGCGAAGGTTTCCGTCGATGAGCGCCAGCGTGACGAGGAGCGCCAGACCAAGCCCAAGCGAGAGCACGACGGAAGGCG
The DNA here is from genome assembly GCF_011046245.1 of Allorhizobium pseudoryzae. Taxonomy (NCBI): domain Bacteria; kingdom Pseudomonadati; phylum Pseudomonadota; class Alphaproteobacteria; order Hyphomicrobiales; family Rhizobiaceae; genus Affinirhizobium; species Affinirhizobium pseudoryzae. The sequence goes on along the minus strand of NZ_CP049241.1, from coordinate 1,304,194 downwards.
TCAATGCGCCGGGGCGATGGATATTGCCGATGGCAAGCCGCAGGGCCGGTGAATTGACGCGAGGGCTGCGACGCGCCAGCGCTGAAATGCCCGCTGCGACCAGTCTCAGCAGAACGAAGGCGCCGGCCACGGCCGCGAGGAATACCACGGCGATGCGCCGGTCATCGGCGGTGAAAATGGCAAGTCCCGCCAAGCTGGCCAGCGCAATGCCGGCCGACAGCAGATAGGGCCAGGGCGGCAGTTTCGTCTGGTCGAAGCTCTGCTCGCGAAACAGGGCGGTCGCCGGCACTTCGCGGGCGTGGCCGAGGGGCAGAACAGCGAAGGCGAAGGTGGTCAGCAGTCCAAACAGGGTCGCAAGCAGCAGAGCGTGCGGATAGACGGTCGCGTCCGTCGAGATCGGCAGGAACTCCCGCAGGAAAGCAAAGGCCGCAAAGGGGGCCACAGCTCCGATGGCAAGCCCGATGGCGATGCCGAGCAAACCGATGAGCAGGATCTGAACGAGATAGATGAGGGTGACGACGAAAGCCGGCGCGCCCAGGCATTTGAAGGTGGCGATATTCGTCCGTTTGGCATCCAGAAACGCGCGCACCGCATTGGCAACGCCGACGCCGCCGACGATGAGGGCCGTCAAGCCGACCAGCGTCAGGAATTGCGAGAACCGGTCGATGTTTTCCGTCAGGGACGGCGCGGCACGGTCGGCGGTGCGGATCGACCAGCCCGCCGCAGGAAACTCCCGGTTGGCGCGAGGACCCAGCGTGTTGCGGATCGACGGATCGTCGAGCTTGATCTTGTAGGCGTGTTCCACCAGGCTGCCCGTCTGGATCAGCCCTGAGGCCTGCAGGGCCTGTTGCGAGACAAGCAGGCGCGGCGCAAAGCCGAATCCTTCGGACAGGGCGTCGGGCTCTACGACAATGGTGCCGGAAATGCGCAGACGGATGCTGCCGAGCAGCAGCTCGTCGCCCACCTTGACGTTCAGGCGCTCGAGCAGAAGCGGCGCAACCAGCGCGCCGAAACGACCGCCGTCTTCCGCAAGCAAGCCGGCAAGCGGGGCTTTCGGCTCGGTCTCCACCGTGCCGTAAAGCGGATAGGCATCATCGACCGCCTTGACTTCGGCCAGCGTCTGTTGCGATCCGTCCGGCAGCCGTGCCATGGAGCGAAGGCCGGTGGACACGGCCACCTGACCGAAGCCGTCCAGGAAGGCACGTTCCTGATCCGTCGCCAGCCGATTGTTCAGCTCGAAGCGGATGTCGCCGGCGAGAAGTGTCTGTCCCTGGGCTGCAATCGCATCGGTGATGCCGCGCGACACGGAATTGACGGCGGCTATGGCACCGGTTCCGAGCGCGATACAGGCGAGGAAAATATAAAATCCGGACAGGCCGCCACGCAGTTCGCGGAGCGCCAGGCGCAAGGCGATGCCGAGGCGAGGAAGGGTGCCGCTCATGCCAGCGCCGCCTTTGGCGACGTTTTTGCCGCGCTGTCATCGGCAATCTCGCCGGAGCGCACGCGGATCTGGCGGGAGCAGCGCGCCGCCAGCCCGTTGTCATGCGTGACGAGCAGCAGCGTCATGCCGCGCTCCTTCTGCTTGGCAAACAGCAGATCGGCGATCTGCCGGCCCGTTTCGGTGTCGAGGTTGCCGGTCGGTTCGTCGGCAATCAGCACGGCCGGCGAAGGGGCAAGCGCGCGGGCAATCGCCACGCGCTGCTGCTCGCCGCCCGACAACTGTCCCGGATAGTGGCTCAACCGCTCGCCGAGGCCGACGGCCGTCAGTTCCTTGCGGGCGATGTCGAAAGCATTTTTGACATTGGCAAGCTCCAGCGGCACGGCGACGTTTTCCAGCGCCGTCATGTTGGCAATCAGGTGGAAGGACTGGAAGACGATGCCGATGTTGCGGCCGCGGAAATCGGCCAGCGCATCTTCGCCGAGCGCATGCAGCGGGGTGCCGAGAATGGTGATCTCGCCGCTGTCGAGGCGTTCCAGCCCGGCCAGCACCATCAGAAGCGTCGATTTGCCGGATCCCGATGGGCCGACGATCCCGACCGCCTCTGCCTCACCGATCTGAAGATCAATTCCCTTGAGCACATGGACGGAAGCGGCGGCGCTTCCAAGCGTCAGATCGGCCTTCTTCAGCTCGATGATGGTTTTAGTCACGAAAAGCCATCCTATATTGGCGGGAGAGATACCGATGTCGGCAGAAATTCAGGCATTATCATCTTTACGCTACGGATCTTGCAGCGCGATAGACCAACCCAATCTAGGAAAAGGCCCGATGAAATTCAAAGCAGCCGTGTATCACGTGATTGTCATCACCGGATTGTTCTTCGGTGCGGCATTCGGCGCCCAGGCGCAAACGCTGCAGCTGGTCGGGTTCGGCGATAGCCTGATGGCCGGTTACCAGCTGGCACCGGCGGAATCCTATACCGCCCAGCTTGAGACGGCGCTGAAGGCGAAGGGGTACGACGTGGCGATCACGAATGCGGGTGTGTCCGGGGATACGACCTCCGGTGGTCTGTCGCGTATCGACTGGTCGGTGCCGGATGGGACGAATGGCGTCATCCTCGAACTGGGCGCCAATGATGCGCTGCGCGGCGTCTTGCCGGAGCAGACCGAAAAGAACCTCGACGCCATGCTGTCCCGGTTGAAGGAGCGCAACATCCCGGTCCTGCTGGTGGGCATGATGGCGCCGCCGAACATGGGGGGCGATTACGGGCAGCGCTTCAATGCGATCTTCCCAAAGCTTGCCGCTAAGTATGATGTGCCGCTCTATCCGTTCTTTCTCGATGGCGTGGTGACGCATCAGGATCTGCAGCTTGAGGACCGGATGCACCCGAATGAACAGGGCGTGGCGGTGATGGTGGAAAAGTCGCTTCCGGCGGTGGAGGCCTTCGTCAAATCGCTCTCTGCGACCAAATGATTGTTGCAGGGCAAAAATCATAGCTTGCGCGGAACCCGATTGCGTGTTCCGCTATTGATATCGCAAGAGATTCGAGGAGGTTCGCTATGCCGAGACTTTTCACCGCCCTCGAAGTCCCGCGTAATGCCGCCATGAGCCTTTCCCTGCTGCGTGGTGGTTTGCCTGGTGCACGCTGGATCGATGTCGAGAACTACCACATCACATTGCGCTTTATCGGCGATGTCGACGGTCGCACGGCCGACGAGATCGTCACCCGCCTCGACCGGATCGATCGGGAGGAATTCCAGATCAGCCTCAACGGCATCGGCTCCTTCGGATCGAAGAAACCCCATTCCGTCTGGGCGGGCGTTTCGCCTTCGGCAGAACTCACGGCCCTTCAGGGCGAGATCGAGCGGATCTGCCAGCGGATCGGACTTCCCCCCGACCCCCGCAAGTTCATGCCGCATGTGACGCTCGCGCGCCTTCGCTCCGCACGGGTGGAGGACGTCGTCCACTATCTGGCCGGTCGCGGCAATTTCCACACCCTTCCCTTCAATGTCGGCCGGTTCGTGTTGATGTCCTCAAAGGAATCGGTGGGCGGCGGTCCCTACCTGACGGAGGAGGTGTTTCCCCTGCAGGAAAACTGGTCCGGCTATGCCGCCAGCGATACCGTTGTGGAAAAATCCCTCTATTGAGGTGGATGGCATGCGCGACGCACGACTGGACTCCGGCGCGATTTCGGCAAAGCTCTCGGGGCTCGATGGCTGGGCTCTGGGCGATGACGGGATTTCCATCAGCCGGACGTTCCGGTTTGCTGATTTTGTCGAAGCCTTCGGTTTCATGACCCGCTGTGCGCTGGTCGCCGAAAAACTCGATCATCATCCGGAATGGCGGAATGTCTATTCCAGGGTGGAGGTGCGGTTGACCACCCATGACAGCGGCGGCCTGACGGATCGCGATTTCACGCTGGCGGCGGCCATGGACAAGGCGGCCGTGCGCGTGGATTGAAGTTCTCGGGTTGCGGGACCATATGGTTCTGCGATGTTTCGAACTGCAGGGAGCGCTCGATGGACGACGTCAAGATCGGTGAGATCCTTTTGCCCGGGGACGAAGAGACCCAGGAGCGGCAGGAACGCCAGGTTCGGTCGAAATTCTGGCCGACGATGAAGCGCGCGGTCCGCTACATCCCCTTTAGCCGCGACCTTGCGGCGGCTTATTTCTGCGCGATGGACCCTCAGACCCCGACCCGGGTTCGTGGCGTGCTTTTTGCGGCGCTCGGCTATTTCGTCCTGCCGTTGGATTTCCTGCCGGACATCTTTGCCGTCGTCGGGTTTACCGATGACATTGCCGTGCTGATGGCCGCCTTCCGCATGATCCAGTCGCATATCAAGGACAGCCACTACCAGTCCGCCGACGAGGCGCTTTCGAATGAAGGCGTAACGGACAGCAAGCCCGATCCAGCCGCGGCTCCCGCCGGGCGGTGACAGGGGCCGGCCGGCCAGGATCGGCGAAAACCGCGCTTAAAAAGGTCTGCGCTCATCCAAAGAGAGCCGGCCGAAATTCCGACCACAGACCTTCGGCCCCAATCTTGCCGAATTCCTCGTCTCATTCGTGGGTGAAGGGACGCGGGGAGGGCGGACACTGTTCGATGGCGAACCGATCCCTTGGCTTCACTGTCGATGCTGGGCGTTGACGGTTTGGTAACCGAAATTAAGTCAAAGTCTAACGGATCGCGACCACGCCCGGCCTGGTGCAAGGTCGGCCGTTGAACATAAATTGGCAGGACACAATGTTTGTAAGACAGATCGCCATCGCGTCGACCCTTCTGCTCGCATCCGTTGCAGTGGCTTCGGCTCAGGCGCCGAACAGAATTGGGACCTTCCAGAACTGGGGCGCCTATTCCTACAAGTCCGGCAACAGTACGGTATGCTACGTCCTTTCGATCCCGACGGCCAAGGAGCCGGCGAGTGTCGATCACGGGGACATCTTCTTCATGGTTTCCCAGCGCCCCGGCCAGAACATTTCCTATGAGCCGCAGGTGATGGTGGGATATCCGCTGAAGCCGGATTCGAAGGTGAACGTCACCATCGACAAGAAGAACTTCGTCATGTTCGTCAAGGACAAGGCGGCCTGGGTGGAAAATGCGGCCGAAGAGCCTGCTCTGGTTGCCGCGATGAAGGGCGGCAAGTCGATGACCGTCAAGGCCGTTTCGGTGCGTGGCACCAACACCAGCTACACCTATTCGCTCTCCGGCATTGCCGCAGCGCTGAAGCAGATCGAAACCTGCAAGTAAGCAGTGTTTGCCATGACGACAGGAAGGCTGGTCCCTGCGACCGGCCTTTTTCCGTTGGGTGGTGACGCGGGCGTCATTTGGTGGTAAAGGGCGCGGCAACCGTGGTCGAAGCCTGACATGGAGATCCCTCTTCGAGATCCTCATGCGCGACAGACCGCCCGACGCATTTCACACCCGATTGTCCGGACTGTCCCGGCGCAGGCGCGCCGTGATGCGCATCCGTTGAGTGGAAGAACCTGAACCATGTCCGTATCGCAAGTTGCCGCACCGGCCCCCACCGTCAAGCCGCCGCTCGTGCCGCAGCCGGATCTCATGTCCGGCAAGCCCTCGCTGATCGGCCTGACCCGCGAACAGATGGGCAAGGCGCTGATCGAGAAGGGCGTGCCGGAAAAGCAGGTGCGCATGCGCGTCAGCCAGCTCTGGCACTGGCTTTATATTCGCGGCGTGTCCGATTTCGATGCCATGACCAATGTGGCGAAGGACATGCGCGAGATGCTGAAGCAGCATTTCACCATCGCGCGTCCGGAAATCGTCGAGGAACAGGTGTCCAACGACGGCACCCGAAAATGGCTGCTGCGCTTTCCGCCGCGCGGCGCCGGCCGCCCGGTCGAGGTGGAAACCGTCTACATTCCCGAAGAAGGCCGTGGCACGCTGTGCATTTCGAGCCAGGTCGGCTGTTCGCTCACCTGCTCCTTCTGCCACACGGGCACGCAGCGCCTGGTGCGCAACCTGACGGCGGAGGAAATCCTCAGCCAGCTGCTTCTGGCGCGCGATCGTCTGGGTGATTTCCCGGGCACGGATACGCCGCCCGGTGCCTTCGTGCCGACCGGTGAGCGCAAGGTCACGAACATCGTCATGATGGGCATGGGTGAGCCGCTCTACAATTTTGACAATGTGAAGGATGCGCTGCTGATCGCGACCGACGGCGATGGCCTGTCGCTGTCGAAGCGACGCGTGACGCTCTCTACCTCCGGCGTGGTGCCGGAAATCTTCCGAACCGGTGACGAGATCGGCGTCATGCTGGCGATTTCGCTGCATGCTGTACGCGATGAGCTGCGCGACATGCTGGTGCCGATCAACAAGAAATATCCGCTGAAGGAGCTGATCGACGCCTGCCGGAATTATCCGGGCCTCTCGAATGCCCGTCGTATCACCTTCGAATATGTGATGCTGAAGGATGTTAACGACAGCCTGGAGGATGCCAAGGAACTGGTGAAGCTTCTGAAGGGTGTTCCCGCCAAGATCAACCTCATTCCGTTCAACCCCTGGCCGGGCACCAATTACCAGTGTTCGGACTGGGCGACGATCGAGAAGTTCGCCGATTTCATCAACCAGGCTGGTTATGCCTCGCCGATCCGCACGCCGCGCGGTCGCGACATTCTCGCCGCCTGCGGCCAGCTGAAGTCGGAATCGGAACGCATGCGCAAGACCGAGCGGCTCGCCTTCGAAGCGATGATGATCGCCGGCCACGGCGAGGACGATTGAGCGCCATGCCGACGCCCTTCGAGACGCTGAAGCAGGCGCATGCGGCGGACTGGCAAGCCTATGTCGAGCATCGCTACGTGCGGGAGCTTGCGATGGGGTCTCTGCCGCAAGAGGCGTTTCAGCATTACCTGAAGCAGGATTACCTGTTCCTGATCCAGTTCGCCCGCGCCTGGGGGCTCGCGGTCTACAAGAGCCGCAACCTTGCGGACCTCCGTCAAAGCCTCGACAGCCTGAAGGCCATCGTCGATATCGAACTTGGCCTGCATATCGGCTACTGCGCTGAGTGGGGGATTTCCGAGATGGATCTGGCCGAGCTTGCCGAATCCAAGGCGACGCTTGCCTATACCCGCTATGTGCTCGATGCCGGTATGAGCGGCGATCTCCTCGACCTGCATGTGGCACTTGCGCCCTGCATCATCGGTTATGGCGAGATCGCGACCTGGATCCGGCAGCAGCCGTTTACGCTGCGCGAGGACAATCCCTATGCCGACTGGATCGCAATGTATGCCGGCGAGGAGTATCAGGAACTGGTGTCTGCCGAACTGCGCTGGCTGAACGACAGGCTGGCAAAGGTCGATGACGGGCGGCTCAAGCAGTTGTCCGTGGTGTTTCGTGATGCCACGCGGCTTGAGGCCGACTTCTGGCAGATGGGCCTCGACCTCAGCTGAGCCCGATGGCTCAGCGCGCCTGGGTCATGAAGATCTTCACGGCAAAGACGGAAAAGACGCCGGCAAAGGTGTAATCGATGCCGCGTAGGATTTTCGGGTTGGCCTGCAGCCATTTGGCCAGTTTGTCTGCCGCGAGGATGACCACCACATTGACCGGGCTGCCGACGAAGATGAAGAAGAAGCCGAGGAAGATCAGCTTCTGGGTCACCGCCGGATCGCCCGCCGTGACGAACTGCGGCAGGAAGGTCATGAAGAAGATGATCACCTTGGGGTTCAGCAGGTTGACCCAGAGACCGGTGGAAATGTTGCTCCAGGCGGAGGACTTCGGTCCCTCGACGGCTTCCACCTTGAGGTTCGAGCCGTAGCGCACCGCCTGGATGGCAAGCCACAGCAGATAGGCGGCGCCACCGGTCTTCAGCAGGAAGAAAGCGGTCGGCGAGGCGGTGATCAGGGCCGAGACGCCGAACGCCACCAGAAGCGTATGGATCATGATGCCGATCGTCGTGCCGAGCACGACGTAAAGCGCCCGCTTGCTCCCCTGCGACAGCGCGCGGCTGATCGACAGGGTCATATCCGGCCCCGGCGTAATCGCCAGAAGCAGGCACATGCCCGTGAAAGTGACGAGGGTCGGCAGGTTCGGCAGAAAATCCATGGAAGTGGTCTCGGCAAACGGATGTTCACCGAGACTTACAAGCTGCGCAGGCGATTGCCAATCAGTCTCTTTGGCTGATGAAAGTCTTGGCCGCCTCGGCATGATCCTTGTGCCAGCGTGACAGCGGCGGGCGGTTTTCGATGATGTCGCCGATCGCCCAGGCCATGCGGCGCTCGTCCGTCTTGCGGTCCACGTCATTGTCCGGGCAGAGGATGTAGAAATCGCCGCGCGTCAGGCTGTCCAGCATGAAGTCCACCGTCTGTTCCGGCGTCCAGGCGCCTGCCGGCTTTTCGGTGCGGCCGTTGGCGGTGAGCCCGGTATAGACGAAGCCCGGAATCAGCAGATGCGCCGAGATATGGCCGCCCTCGATGTTGCGCAACTCGTGCTCCAGCGCCTCCGTAAAGGCTTTCACGCCCGCCTTGGCGACGTTGTAGGCCGGATCGCCGGGGGGCGTGGTGATGCCCTGCTTGGAGCCGGTATTGATGATCAGTGCAGGATCGTTGTGGGCGATCATGCCGGGACCGAAAGCGCGCGTGCCGTGGATCACGCCCATCAGGTTGACGGCCAGCACGTTGTCCCAGTTGGCCTGCGGGCCGAACAGCGAACTGCCGGGCTGGATGCCGGCATTGTTCATCAGCACATGCACCCGCCCGAAACGCTGGATCACCGCACGTTCCAGGGCCTCCACCTCGTCCAGCTTTGCGACATCGGTACCGATCGCCACCACATCCGCCTCGCCGCCGGCAGACAGGGCTGCAACCTCGCGGCAGGCCTCTGCCAGTTTGTCACCCTCCAGATCAACGAGCACGACACAGAGGCCGAGCCTGGCAAAGGCCTTGGCGGCGGCAAGGCCGATGCCGGAGGCGGCGCCGGTGACGACGGCCACGTGACCCTGTTGCAGGGCGGGATGCTGATGGATCATGGGCAAAGCTCCGCAGGTTGTTTCGGTGTTTAAGCTCGCCGCGGATATGGTATCCTGCCGGCACATCGTCAACAGGACGGGCTTTGGCCGGAGGATGAGGCATGGGCAAGATTGCAACAATCACCGTTGAGGGCGAGCTGGCCGAGTTCATGGAGCACAAGGTGAGCGTCGGGGACTACGCATCGGAAGCCGAGGTTGTCGAGGCAGCCCTCGAACTGCTGCGCGACCAAGATGGATTGCTGGCCATCCGCGCGGCCATCGAGGAGGGCGAGGCGTCGGGCGAGCCGCAGCCGTTTGATTTCGATGCCTTCATTGAGCGGAAGCGTGCACGAAATGCATCGCGATGAAGAACCTCATCATTTCGCCGCGCGCTGGCGACGATATAGATGAAATCTACGACTACACCGAGGCGCGTTGGGGACAGGATCAGGCGGAAGATTATACCTTCGGTATTCGACAGGCATTGCAGGAGGTTTGCCGAGGGACGAGAAACGGAAAGTCCATCAATCACATCCGCAAGGGTGCCATGTCGCTGTCCTTTCGCTCCCATTACCTGATTTACCAAGAAAAGGCAGCATCGATCATTCTCATCCGCATCCTTCACCAACGCATGAACATTGGCCGACATCTGTGACGCTTTGGGCCCGCGCTTGCCCTTGCACGCTGCCGCAAACTTGCTAAAAGTGCCGCGATCCCAGACTTCAAGCGGCAGGCTTTGAACGGCCTGCCCTCCAGACGGAACGCAATCGATATGGCACTCCCCAAAGACGTGAAGAAAGTCGTCCTCGCCTATTCCGGCGGTCTCGACACCTCGATCATCCTGAAATGGCTCCAGACCGAACTTGGCGCTGAAGTCGTCACCTTCACCGCCGATCTCGGCCAGGGCGAAGAGCTCGAGCCGGCCCGCAAGAAGGCCGAGATGCTTGGCATCAAGGAGATCTTCATCGAGGACGTGCGCGAGGAATTCGTGCGCGATTTCGTCTTCCCGATGTTCCGCGCCAATGCCGTCTATGAAGGTGTCTACCTGCTCGGCACGTCGATTGCCCGTCCGCTGATCTCCAAGCACCTGATCGAGATTGCCAAGAAGACCGGCGCCGATGCGATTGCCCATGGCGCCACCGGCAAGGGCAATGACCAGGTCCGCTTCGAGCTGTCGGCCTATGCGCTGAACCCGGACATCAAGATCATCGCCCCCTGGCGCGACTGGTCGTTCAAGAGCCGTACCGATCTTTTGAACTTCGCCGAACAGCACCAGATCCCGGTGGCGAAGGACAAGAAGGGCGAGGCGCCGTTCTCCGTCGATGCCAACCTTCTGCACTCCTCCTCCGAAGGCAAGGTGCTGGAAGATCCGGCGCAGGAAGCGCCGGAATACGTGCACATGCGCACGATTTCGCCGGAAGCCGCACCGGACAAGGCGACCGTCATCAAGGTCGGCTTCCGCAAGGGTGACGCCTGCTCGATCAACGGCGTCGAGATGAGCCCGGCGACGCTGCTCGCCGAACTCAACAATTACGGCCGCGACAATGGCATCGGTCGTCTCGATCTCGTCGAAAACCGCTTCGTCGGCATGAAGAGCCGCGGCGTGTACGAGACCCCCGGCGGCACCATCCTGCTCGCCGCCCACCGCGCGATCGAGTCGATCACGCTCGACCGTGGCGCCGCCCATCTCAAGGATGAGCTGATGCCGCGTTATGCGGAGCTCATCTATTACGGCTTCTGGTTCTCGCCGGAGCGCGAAATGCTGCAGGCTCTCATCGACAAGAGCCAGGAGCATGTGGAAGGCGAAGTGACGCTGAAGCTCTACAAGGGCAATGTCATGGTCACCGGCCGTGAGTCGGCGAAGTCGCTCTATTCCGACAAGCTGGTGACTTTCGAAGACGACCAGGGCGCCTATGACCAGAAGGATGCCGCCGGTTTCATCAAGCTGAACGCCCTTCGCCTGCGCACGCTCGCGAAGCGCAATCTCGGCAAGTAATCTTCCTGACGAGGCTCAACGATCTGACCCGCTCTCCACACCGGAGGGCGGGTTTTTCATGCGTGGCGGGTGAGGTGGCGCAGCCAGAGAAAACCCGCCACCGCGCAAAGTTCCATGGTCGGGATGATGATGCCGAAGGCGGTGAGCGGATCACCGATCAATGCGGCGGCAATACCGCCGACAAAACCCGAGCCCATCTGCAGAAAGCCGCTGAGGGCCGAAGCGGAGCCCGCGACATGCGCAAAGGGCGCAAGGCTCAGCGTCACGATATAGGGGGTCAAAAGGGCAAGGCCGAAGGTGCAGATCGCCACCGGCCCCATGATGGACAGGAAGAAGGGCGGCACCAGTGCCACCGACAGCGCCATCAGCGTGCCGCCGATGCCGCAGAGCGTGATGCCGATCAACGCACAGCGCGCCCCACCCAGCCGCTGGACGACAAGTTTCAGGGTAATTGAGCCCAGCAGGTAGAAGCCGGATTGCATCAGCATGCCGATGCCGAACTGCGTGGGCGTCAGCCCCACCCGGTTGATCAGCACGAAGGAGAGCATGGTGGCCTGCGTATAGAGCGCGCCGATCGTGCCGCTGAGGATCACCGCCGCCGCCAGGAATTGCCGGTTGCGCGCGACGTGGAGATAGTTCTGCACCAGCCGGGCCGGCTGCAGGCGGGCAAGGTCCGGGGTCACGGTTTCGCGCAGCAGGAAGACCGTGCAGAGACCCGCGGCGATGCCGAAGGCAATCATCAGCACGAACACCGCGTGCCAGCTGAAGGTGGCGAGCGTCAGGCCGCCCAGTGTCGGGCCCATGGCCGGGCCGATCGCCAGAAAGATACCGATCGTGTTGAGGATGCGCGCGGCGTCGGTGCCGACATAGAGGTCGCGCACGATCGCGCGACCGACGACGACGCCGACGGAGGCGCCGATACCCTGGATGAGGCGCGCCGCCAGGATGAATTCCACCGAGGGAGCAACCGCTGCAAGCAATGAGCCGGCCAGATAGATGGCAAGGAAGATCAGCGTCGCGGCCTTGCGGCCGAGCGCATCCGAGAGCGGACCGGCCACGAGCTGGGCCAGCGCAAAGCCGCCGAAGAACAGCGACAGGCTGAGCTTGATAGCGGCTTCCGTCGTGCCGAAGGCGCGCACGAGTTCCGGCATGGCCGGTGTGTAGATCGCCATCGAAATGGGGCCGAGCGTCGTCAGAAGGGCGCCGAGAAAGGTCGTCCTTGCCTCGCTCATCAGCGGCTTCGGTTTCATCTCGGCCGCGGTCAAGAGAGGTCCGCCTGGTCCGGGGCGGCGGCGGCCTGAAGGTTGATCGAGAGCGTGGTCAGCACATGGCGCAGCCGGTCGACATCCTCTTCGCCCAGACCCGTGCAGGCATCGGTCAGCACGTCGGCAATCTCCAGCTTCAGCTTGGCAATCAGCGGTTCGGAGGCTTCCGTCAGCGTCACGCGTTTGGCGCGCCGGTCCGCCGGATCCGGATGACGCTCGATCAGGCCCTGGGTCTGCAGTCGGTCGAGAAAAGAGCAGACGGTCATCGGTTCGACGCCCATCCGGGCGGCGATGTCGAGCTGCCGGGCACCCTTCAGCGCATGGATGTTCAAGAGCGTGCGGGCCTCGCCGGGGGTGACGCCCAGTCCCGCCTCGCCAATGCGCCGCTCGAAGGCGGTGCGCAGAAGCCGTGCACTGTCGGTGAGCAGAAAGCCCAGATCGTGAAGTTCGTATCGCGTTGCCATGAGGTCCAGCCGGTTGCTAAGGCACGCTTACTATCTTTGGCGGCGCAAGCAACCGAAAATCACGTCATCTCCCGGCATGAAAGCGGGCAGGGTCAGCCCTTTACGAATTCCAGTGCCGCGCTCAGGGTCGACGCCCGGTCGTCATCGCCGAGAGCGGCGGCGAGATCCCGCTGCTCGCGGAAGTAGGACTGGAAATCGAAGGCGGTATCGTCCGTGACCATGGACAGGTCGATGATATTGCCCGCCGAATCGGCGGCCTCCATCGGCAATTCCTGGGCCAGCGCAATGTAGATATCTTGCTGAATGTCGCCGGCGACATATTTCTGCAGGGCGATCTCGCGCAGCAGCCGTGGCGACATCGCGGAGAAATCGACGTCCGAAGCCGCCACGTCCGGAACCTCGAACACAGGGCGTGCGTCTGCACGAACGGTGAACTGGGGGCGTTCCATTCGGGTGTCGCGGGCTTTTTCCTGGTGCAGGAGGCTGCCGGACCAGCTGAGGGAAGTGATTTCCATGGTGCCATATCCTGATCATCGGATATCGTCCCGGATATATTAGCTGGGCTTGAAATCGTCAATCGTCAATAATCAGTTAACACTTCTTGTATGACATGCCCGTTGCCTTCCAACACTTGCCGTTTTTCAGTTGCAGAAGAACAGTTCAGCATCATCCTCAGGGGATTATCAGATGACCATGCACGCGAAGATCAATCCGGCGCTCGTCGAGTGGAAAGGTCTGAACGGCCTTCCGCATTTCAGTCAGGTCAAGGACGAGGATTTTGCCTCTGCCTTCGATGCAGCACTTGAACTGCACAATGCCGAGATCGATGCGATTGCCAACAACCCCGAAAGCCCAAGCTTTGGCAATACCATCACGGCGCTGGAAATTGCCGGTGATGATCTGTCCCGCGTGTCGGCGCTGTTCTGGAACAAGGCGGGTGCCCACACCAACGAGCAGATCCAGTCGCTGGAGCGCGAGATCGCGCCCAAAATGTCGCGCCATTATTCGAAGATTGCCATGAACGATGCGCTCTTCCAGCGGGTCGATCGCTTGTGGGAGACGCGCGAGAACCTCGGCCTGACGCTGGAGGAAACCCGGGTGCTGGAACGGCACTGGAAGGGTTTTGTGCGCGCCGGTGCGAAACTCTCCAAGGGCGAGCAGGAGCGGCTGGCGGCGATCAATGAACGGCTGGCGGGTCTTGGCGCGCAGTTCGGCCAGAACGTGCTGGGCGACGAAAAGGCCTGGTCGATGATCTTGACCGCCGAGGAGGATCTGGCCGGCCTGCCGGATTTCCTGCGCGATGCGATGACCGGTGCTGCCTGCGAACGTGGGGCGCCAGATGGCAGCTTCGCCGTCACGCTGTCGCGCTCGATCATCGAGCCCTTCCTCACCTTCTCCAGTCGCCGGGACCTGCGCGAAAAGGCCTTCGCCGCCTGGGTGAAGCGCGGCGAAAATGGCGGTGAGCGCGACAATATCGCCATCGTGCGGGAGGTTCTGGCTTTGCGATCGGAGAAAGCCAAGCTGCTGGGCTATCCCAACTTCGCTGCCTACAAGCTCGACGAAACCATGGCGAAGACCCCGGCCAACGTGAATGATCTCCTGATGAAGGTCTGGGCGAAGGCACGCTCCAAGGCGCTGGACGAGGAATCCTCGCTCGCCGGCCTGATGGCCGAGGACGGGATCAATGGTCCGGTTCAGCCGCATGACTGGCGCTATTATGCGGAAAAGCTGCGCGAACGGATGTTCGATTTCTCCGAATCCGAACTGAAACCCTATCTGCAGCTCGAGAAGATCATCGACGCCTGCTTTGACGTCGCCCATCGCCTGTTCGGCATCACCATCACCGAAGTGAAGGGTGTGGAAGCCTATCACCCGGATGTCCGCGTCTTTGAGGTGCGCGAGAGCGACGGCACGCTGAAGGCGATGTTCCTCGGCGATTATTTCGCCCGGCCCTCCAAGCGCTCCGGGGCCTGGATGAGTGCCTTCCAGAGCCAGCACAAGCTTACCTTGAAGAACGGGACCAAGGGCGAGCTGCCGATCATCTACAATGTCTGCAACTTCGCAAAGCCCGCGGAAGGCAAGCCGGCGCTTCTGTCGCTCGATGATGCCCGCACGCTGTTCCACGAATTCGGCCACGGCCTGCACGGCATCCTCTCGGATGTGAACTATCCGTCCGTCTCGGGCACCGGCGTCTCGCGCGATTTCGTCGAACTGCCCTCGCAGCTTTACGAACACTGGCTGACGGTGCCCGACATCCTCACCCGCTATGCCGTGCATTACGAAACCGGCGCGCCGATGCCGAAGGCGCTGCTCGACAAGGTGCTGGCGGCCCGCACCTTCAATGCCGGCTTCAACACGGTGGAATATACCTCCTCGGCTTTGGTCGATATGGCCTTCCATACGTGCGACGGCGCGGTGGAGGATCCGATGGCGTTGCAGGCCGAGGTGCTGTCCGGCATCGGCATGCCGTCTTCCATCGTCATGCGCCACGCGACCCCGCACTTCCAGCATGTCTTCTCCGGCGACGGTTATTCGGCGGGCTACTATTCCTACATGTGGTCGGAAGTGCTGGATGCGGATGCCTTTTCCGCCTTCGAGGAGACGGGCAATGCCTTTGATCCGGTGATGGCGCGCAAGCTGAAGAACAACATCTATTCCGTCGGCGGCTCGATCGATCCGGAGGAAACCTACAAGGCCTTCCGCGGCAAACTGCCGGATCCGGATGCGATGCTAAAGAAGAAGGGGCTTGCCATGGTGGGCGAGCTTTCCGGCAGCGACGCGTAAACCGGGGTTCACAAGAACCGACGGGGTGGTCATTCGCCCCGTCGATGCCATTCATCACAAGAAGTCGCGGGCGAATCGCAAGACTGTCGCATAAGCTTCATGCTGACCCGCTTTAAGCGGTGGACGCGTCAGGATTTCCCGCCATGACTTCCATCATATCCGCAACTTCCGTTTCGAAGACGTTCCGGCAACGTGTGCCGCAGCCGGGCTTTGCCGGTGCGGTGAAGAGCTTCATCGCGCCCGTGACGAAGCCTGTCCGGGCGGTCGAGGACATCTCGTTCGAGATCTCCGCCGGCGAGGCGGTCGGTTATCTCGGCCCGAACGGTGCCGGCAAATCGACGATGATCAAGATGCTGACCGGCATCCTCGCACCTACTTCCGGAACGGTGACGGTGCTCGGGCGCCATCCGCAGGCGGAGCGGGTGGCCAATGCCCGCGATATCGGCGTCGTCTTCGGCCAGCGCACGCAGCTCTGGTGGGAACTGCCGCTCTTCGAAAGCTTCGAACTGCACCGGCGCATGTACCGCGTGCCGGAGCCGGTCTTCGAGCGCAATCGTGCCGATCTCACCGCGCTGATGGGGCTCGCCTCCTTTCTGCAGCGTCCCGTGCGGCACTTGAGCCTTGGCCAGCGCATGCGCGCCGAAATCGCCATGGCGCTGATGCATGATCCGAAAATCCTCTTTCTCGACGAGCCGACTATCGGCCTCGACGTGGTGGCGAAGGACGTGGTGCGCAAGTTCCTGTCGCGCATGAACCGCGAGCGCGGCACCACGATTATCTTGACCACCCATGACCTGCAGGACATCGAGGAGATCTGCCCGCGCCTGATCATGGTGGATGAAGGCCGGCTTCTGTTCGACGGTGCTGTCGATGCGCTTCGAACCCGGTTCGGTGCGCGCCGCAGGCTGGTGCTGGAGTTTGCCGGTGAACCGGGTGTCGTGCACCTGCCGGATGCCGAACCTGCCGGCGGGGAGGGGCATGTCCGCGAATTCCTGCTTGCCGATGACGGCCGCTCGCTCGTCCAGCTGCTGGCAGCCCTCCAGACGGAGACGGACCTGCGCGACGTCCGCCTGCACGAACCCGGCATCGAAGAGATCATCCGCACGCATTACCAGGCGAAGGCTGCCGCATGAGCGCCTTTCTCGCCCTCATCCGTGCCGCCTTCCAGCGGGAGCTGGAACACCGTTCCCGCACGATTGTCCGCATCTTCGGCACGCTCGTCGATATCCTCGCCCGCATCTCCATCTGGCAGGCGGTGTTTGCCGGCCATGGCAGCATGAACGGCATCACGCTGCCGCAGATGATCACCTATGCGCTGATCGGCGGCACCATTCTCTCCAGCTGGGATGCGACGATGATCGTCCGGGAGGTCGGCGGAACGATCCGCACCGGCGCGATCGGCGCCACCCTGCTGCGTCCGGTGGCCTATCCGGTGATGCTGCTTGCCGAACAACTGGGCTCACGCTTCTTCGACTGGCTGATGACCTCGCTGCCGGTCATCGTCATCATGGGCCTCATCTATGGTGTGCAGCCGCCGGCGAGTCTTGGCCATGGTCTGCTCTTCCTCGGATTTCTCGCGGTCTCGCTCGGCATCCTGATGCTGTCCGCCATCCTCGTCGGCCTGTTTTCCTTTTGGGTGTTCGATGCCCATTCGCTCGAATGGTTCATGCGCGGCATCCTCGCCGTCTTGTCCGGCGGGCTGGTGCCGATCTGGTTCTTTCCGAAGGGACTGGCGGAGGTGGCGCATGTGCTGCCCTTCTCCTGGATCACCTATCATCCCATGGCCGTCTATCTCGGCGAGCGAGATCTGATGACGTCGCTCTTCTACCTGCTGGCTGGTGGTGCCTGGGTCGCTGTCCTCACGCTGGCCGTCTCCTTCGTCTGGTCGCGCGCCTGCGGCCAGGTCGTGGTGCAGGGAGGCTGAGGATGCGCGAAACGCTCTCCCTGCTCTTCTATCTCATGCGCCTTCGGGTCAGGACCCGGCTTGAGTTCCGCGCCAGCCTGGTGATTGCCTGGGCAGCCCAGGCTTTCGGCTATGCGGGCGTCTTTACGTCGATCTGGCTGATCCTGACCCGCTTCGAAAACATCGGTGGCTGGTCCTGGCCGCAGATGGCGCTGCTTCTGGGCTTCCACACGCTGGGTTATGCGCTCGGCGCCTGCTTCACGCTCGTGCAGCTGAGGCGCATGGAGGAGATCGTGCTCGGCGGCGAGTTCGACACGTTGCTCGTGCGGCCGCTGAACCCCTGGGCCTATCTCGTCTTTTCCGGCTTCAACATCGAATATGGCGGGCATATCCTGCTCGGCGCCGGGTTGATCCTCTGGGCCCTGCCGCAGCTTGCCATCGACTGGACGGTCGCCACATCCTTGCTGATGGCCGGCAGCCTCATCAGCGCGGCGCTGATCACCGCCTCGATGATTACCATCATCAGCGCCTGCGCCATGGTACTGGGCCGCGCACGCTATCTCTTCGGCATCTATTTCGACTTCTGGGAGCTGTCGCGCTATCCGGCCAGCATCTTCGCCGGCCCCTTCCAGATCGCATTGCTGTCGGTCATTCCGCTCGGCTACATGGCCTATGTGCCGGTGTCGGTGCTGCTCGGCCGGCCCGTGCCCTATCTCGGCCAGGCTGCCGGTCTGGTCGGTCTCGCGGCCGGTCCTCTTTCGGTCGTGGCGGCCTTCTTCTTCTGGCGTTCTTGCCTCCGGCGCTACCAGGGCGGCGGCGGATGAGAGCTCGAATCTGCCCCGCTTTAACCGTGCGTTCAGCCTCCCCCTTTCGCAAATGCGAAAAACAGGCTATGAGCGCGCCAAATGAAAATTGGCGCGTAGAGCTTCCGGCGTGCGCCACAGCCCCAGAGAAACCAATATGGCACTTCGCAACATCGCGATCATCGCGCACGTTGACCATGGGAAAACGACCCTTGTCGACGAACTTCTGAAGCAGTCCGGCTCGTTCCGCGAAAACCAGCGTGTTGCAGAACGCGTCATGGATTCGAACGATCTCGAAAAGGAACGCGGCATCACCATTCTCGCCAAGGCCACCTCGGTCGAGTGGAAGGGTGTGCGCATCAACATCGTCGACACCCCCGGCCACGCCGATTTCGGCGGCGAAGTCGAGCGTATCCTGTCGATGGTGGACGGCGCGATCGTTCTCGTCGATTCTTCCGAAGGCCCGATGCCGCAGACGAAGTTCGTCGTCTCGAAGGCCCTCAAGGTCGGTCTTCGCCCGATCGTCGCGATCAACAAGATCGACCGTCCGGACGGCCGCCACGAGGAAGTCATCAACGAGGTGTTCGACCTCTTCGCCAACCTCGACGCCACCGACGAGCAGCTCGATTTCCCGATCCTCTACGGTTCGGGTCGCGATGGCTGGATGAACGTCAATCCGGAAGGTCCGAAGGACGAGGGTCTCGCCCCGCTTCTCGATCTCGTTCTGAAGCACGTGCCGGAGCCCACGGTCGAAGAAGGCCCGTTCCGCATGATCGGCACGATCCTGGAAGCCAACAACTTCCTCGGCCGCATCATCACCGGTCGCATTGCCTCCGGTTCGATCAAGCCGAACCAGGCCGTCAAGGTTCTGGGCCAGGACGGCAAGACGATCGAATCCGGTCGTATTTCGAAGATTCTCGCCTTCCGCGGCATCGAGCGCACCGCGATCGAAGAAGCCCATGCAGGCGATATCGTCGCGATCGCCGGTCTCTCCAAGGGCACCGTTGCCGATACCTTCTGTGACCCCTCCGTCACCGAAGCGATGACCGCGCAGCCGATCGATCCGCCGACAGTCACCATGTCCTTCATCGTCAACGACAGCCCGCTCGCCGGCACCGAAGGCGACAAGGTCACGAGCCGCGTCATCCGCGACCGCCTGTTCAAGGAAGCCGAAGGCAACGTCGCTCTCAAGATCGAAGAAGCCGAAGGCAAGGATTCGTTCTTCGTCTCCGGCCGCGGCGAACTTCAGCTCGCCGTTCTGATCGAAACCATGCGCCGCGAAGGCTTCGAGCTTGCCGTGTCGCGTCCGCGCGTCGTCATGCACAAGGACGAGGCGACCGGCGAGACCATGGAGCCGATCGAGGAAGTCGTCATCGACGTCGATGAGGAGCATTCCGGCGTCGTCGTGCAGAAGATGTCCGAGCGCAAGGCCGAAATGACGGAACTGCGCCCCTCCGGCGGCAACCGCGTTCGCCTGAAGTTCCTGGCTCCGACCCGCGGCCTCATCGGCTATCAGTCGGAACTGCTGACCGATACCCGCGGCACCGCGATCATGAACCGCCTGTTCCATAGCTACCAGCCGTTCAAGGGCGCGATTGCCGGCCGCAACAACGGTGTTTTGTTGTCGAACGGTTCGGGCGAAGCTGTCGCCTATGCCATGTTCAACCTCGAAGACCGTGGTCCGATGATCATCGAGCCGGGCGAAAAGGTCTATCAGGGCATGATCATCGGCATCCACAGCCGCGATAACGATCTCGAGGTCAACGTGCTGAAGGGCAAGCAGCTCACCAACATCCGCGCCGCCGGCAAGGATGAAGCCGTGAAGCTGACCCCGCCGATCCGCATGACGCTCGACCGCGCGCTTTCCTGGATTCAGGACGACGAGCTGATGGAAGTCACGCCGAAGTCGATCCGTCTGCGCAAGATGTATCTCGACCCGAACGACCGCAAGCGCTTCGAAAAGTCGCGCGTCGCCTGATCCGACCGATCGATCCTTAAAAAAAGCCCCGGCGAAATCCGGGGCTTTTTTATGGACGCTTTGCTTCCGACACTTGTTCCATCGGTTAAAAAAGCGTTAACTTCTCTTCGTCGGCCCCCAAGATGCATTGGGCGGCAACGTCTCGCCAGCCCGTTCTCGCGGGAGGCGAATCTGCGGCGGCGAGGTGAGAAGCACTGTCATGAAGACACTCTCCATTGATGTTCGACAGGCGGGAACCGCCGATGCGACGGCCGTGTCCGAGGTTCACCGGGTGGCGTGGTCGCAGGCCTATGCCGGGCTCATTCCGCACCGGCCGCTGACGGAAATGCTCGAGCGGCGTGGCGAAGCCTGGTGGCGGCGGGCGACCCGCGGCCCGGCAACGCTTCTGGTTCTCGATGTCGAGGGCACGATTGCCGGTTACGCCACGATCGGGCTCAACCGCGCCCGTGCCCTGCCGCAGGACGGCGAGATCTACGAAATCTATCTGCGCCCGGAATTCCAGGGCATCGGCCTTGGCCGCAAACTGTTCGGCGAAGCCCGCCGGCTGTTGAAATCGCTCGGCTGCAACGGTCTCGTGGTCTGGTGTCTGGAAGACAGCGAACACGCAATCCGTTTCTTTCGCCGGCATGGCGGCATGGATGTGGCCGAAGGCATGGAAGACTTTGCCGACGTGCGGCTTCGCAAGATCGGGTTCGTCTGGCCCTGAGCGTCACCTTTCTCTCCACCGAAAGGCCGTGTTGCATTGCACCGGTTTTCTGAGTATCGAGGCGTCACCCATTTCAACGCTCTCATACATAGCACTCGGGGAGAAACATGCGTATTGATGCAATCAAGATCGGCAAGAACCCGCCGGACGATGTCAACGTCATCGTGGAAGTGCCGGTTGGCGGCCACCCGATCAAGTACGAAATGGACAAGGAAGCCGGCGCCCTGATCGTCGACCGTTTCCTCTACACGCCGATGACCTATCCGGGCAATTACGGCTTCGTGCCGCATACGCTGTCGGAAGACGGCGACCCGGTGGACGTTCTGATCTGCAACACCCGTCCGCTCGTTCCGGGTTGCGTCATCGCTGTTCGCCCGATCGGCGTGATGATCATGGAAGACGATGGCGGCAAGGACGAAAAGATCCTCGCTGTGCCGGTGCCGAAGCTGACCCAGCGTTACGACAAGATCCACAACTACACGGATCTGCCGGAAATCACTCTGAAGCAGATCGAGCACTTCTTCGAGCACTACAAGGATCTGGAGCCCGGCAAGTGGGTGAAGATCGGCGGCTGGCAGGATGTGACGGTGGCCAAGAAGCTGATCGTCGAAGCCATCGAACGCTACAACGCCCAGAAGTGATCAGCGCGCCAGAAGCGCATTGAACCTCTTCATCAGATCCTCCGGCTCGCCTTCGATCCGGAGGATTTTTTTGCGCGTTGTTTCGCCGGCAATGACCGAGATCGAGGATTTCGGCACGCGCAGCTGCTTGGCCAGCAACTGCACCAGCGCCTTGTTGGCCTTGCCATCCTCCGGCACGGCCGTCACCTTCGCCTTCACATGGCATCCGCCATCATCCGACTGCTCCAGGCCGTCGATCTGATCGCGCGACCCGTTCGGCGTCAGCCGGATGCTGACGCGCAGGTGATCGGCAAAGGCAGAGATCGCTTCGGTCACACGCTCGATCACACCAGGGCCGGAACGATCGTCGTCCACATCAGCGAGCGGATGAAGAAGATGATCAAGAGCAGGATCACCGGCGAGATGTCGATGCCGCCGAGATTGGGCATCACCCGGCGGATCGGGCGCAGCGCCGGCTCGGTCAGGTTGTAGAGCATCGTGCCGATCGAATTGACGAACTGGTTGCTCGAATTGATGACGTTGAAGGCGTAAAGCCAGGAGAAGATGGCGCTGATGATGAGCACCCATGTGTACAGGTTCAAAGCCAGATCGATGGTCTGAAACAGCGCGAGCATCCAAGTCTCCATTTCTGAGTTGACAGACATGTAGACATTGGCGACTTAGGCGGCAAGAGCCGAGGCACTTGTCTGGCTCATCATGTTTAACGGACGTCCCGTTCCGGCAGCGTCCGGTGGAAAGCGTTTTTCATGTCCGTTCTTGCATCCGATGACCGTTTTGCCGCCTTTCGGCATAGTTCCTATACGCGCTTCTTCTTCTGCCGCTTCCTCGGCGCCTTCGCCATCCAGATCGTCAGCGTCTCGGTTGGCTGGCAGATGTACGATGTCACCGGCAATGCGCTCTATCTCGGCCTGATCGGGCTCTTCCAGTTCCTGCCGTCGCTGCTTTTGATCCTGGTGACCGGCACCGTTGCCGACCGCTATAACCGCAGGGTCATCGTGGCTATCTGCCTGATGATCGGCTGCCTCTGCACCGCGGCATTGTTCGTCCTGACGGTCTCCGGCAGTTTTTCGCCCTGGCCGGTGTTTGCGATCCTCATCGTCTTCGGCATCGAGCGCGCCTTCATGGGGCCCGCCGTCCAGTCGCTGGCGCCGAACCTCGTGCCGGAACACGCGCTGCCGAATGCGGTGGCCTGGAATTCCTCCTCCTGGCAGACCGCCTCCATCCTCGGGCCGGTCGCGGGCGGCCTGCTCTACGGCGCCAGCGCCACGGCTGCCTATTCCGTCGCACTCGCCTTCATGGCCGCAGCGGCGGTGCTGATCATCAGCATCCCGAAGCCGAACCAGCAGCGCAGCGTCTCGAAGGCCGTCAATCTCTCCACCATCCTCGCCGGCTTCCGCTTCATCTGGGGCGAGAAGGTGGTGCTGGGGGCGATCTCGCTTGATCTCTTCGCCGTCCTGCTCGGCGGTGCCGTCGCGCTGATGCCGGTCTTTGCCCGGGATATCCTGGAGCTCGGCCCCTGGGGGCTTGGCCTTTTGCGGTCAGCCCCCGGCATCGGTGCCATCGTCGTTGCCGTCCTGCTCGCGGCCTATCCCATCAAGCATCGCGCCGGCATCTTCATGTTCGTCGGCGTTGCTCTGTTCGGCGTTGGAACGGTCGTCTTCGGCCTGTCGCAGACGGTCTGGCTGTCGATCGGCGCGCTGATGCTGATGGGCGCCTCCGACATGATCTCGGTCTATGTGCGCGAAAGCCTGATCATGCTCTGGACGCCGGACGAGGTGCGCGGACGGGTCAACGCCGTCAACATGGTCTTCGTCGGTGCCTCGAACGAGCTCGGGGAATTCCGTGCGGGCACCATGGCGCATCTCATCGGTGCGGTGCCAGCCGTCGTCATCGGCGGCTTCGGCACGCTGGCGGTGGCGGTTGTCTGGGCGATGGGTTTTCCGAAGCTGCGGCAGATCGACAGCCTCGACGCGCCTTCCAACCGGTAAAGCCTCCGGGCCGGGAGGCCGCCCTGTCAGGCCGGCGTCTTCTCCAGTTTCGGCAGCGCCGGCTGGTCGGCCAGTGCCTTCCGGTCGAACACCATGTCGAGGAAGGACCACAGCCAGGCTTTCAGCGGCTGGTCGAAGATCATGCGGCCTTCAAGATGTTCGCGGCCCTGCTGGGCGTTGGGCAGAACAAAGCGCGAGGCGCCGCGCACCACCCAGCTGTGCATCATCGCCCGCGTCAGTTCGGCATGGAACTGCACGCCCCAGGCATTGTCGCCGTAGCGGATCGCCTGGTGCGGATAGGCATCCCCTTCCGCCAAGAGCTGCACGCCGCGCGGCACGTCAAAACCTTCGCGGTGGAAGTGATAGACCATGCGCGGCCAGTGCATCAGGCGGCGGCCGTGTTCGGTGGCGCGCAGCGGATACCAGCCGATCTCGGTAAGGCCGTGCCGGTCCGGACCGACCTTGCCACCGAGATTCTTCACCATCATCTGCGCACCGAGACAGATGCCGAGATAGGGTTTGTTTTCCTTCAGCGGCACGGAGACCCAGTCGATCTCCGTCTTGACGAAGGGGTCTGGATCATTGGCGCTCATCGGCCCGCCGAAGATGACGGCGCCGGAATGGGCGGCCAGCGTGTCGGGCAGGGGATCGCCCAGCGCCGGGCGGCGGATATCGAGGGGAAAGCCCTTTTCGACCAGCATCTGGCCGACGCGTCCGGGAGAGGAGCGCTCCTGGTGAAGCACGACCAGGATGGGCGCCTTTGCGGGCGGGCGGAGAGGTGTCATCAGCATTGCGTCGTCCTCACTCTCCTCCCGTATCTCCTCCCGCGGTTCGTGCGGCAATCTTCTGTCGTTCCAGCACCCGGTCCCTGGCAGAAACGCCCAGAAGATCCGCTATCCTCCAGATCACGTGATCTTCCATCTCGCTGCGTTCGCCATCGGCATAAACGAGATCCCAGAGGGCTCCCACCAGCTCGACGCATTCGTCCGGACCAAGATGACGTTTAAGATCGGAGGTAAAACGGTAGTAGTCAACCGCTTCCGAGCCCATCTCGCGGCCCGTTTCCATCAAAGACGCCAGATGCGCCTTGTCGAGCTCGTAGCGTTCGCGCAGCAACTCCTGCAAACGGTTCTGCTCGTCCTTCGAGACGCTTCCGTCGGCTTCCATCACCTGGAAACAGAGGGCAACGAAGGCGACGCGGGGATCATCCGGTGCGAAATCGCCGGACGGACGGTCGCCGGTCAGTTGGTGGAAGACCTCGAGGATTCGATCGAACATGGGCACCTAGAACAGTTTGAGTCGCGTGGTGGGTGCCGTTGCGGCCTCGTGATCCTTCACGCCCGGATCATCCGGAGGACGCCCGTTGAACGGATCGGCAGCCGGTTCCTTCGGCTTCTCGGCGGACACCGCAGCCACCTCCGGTTTTGGCTTCCCAACCGGTTCGACGGGTGAGGTCTCCTTGTCGCGGACGATGCTGAGCGATGGCGCTTTCGGCTGCTCGATGTCCACCACTTTTGCCGGTTGGTGCACCGGCTCCAGGCGCGGTTCCGAAGGAGGTTCGACCGGCTGCGGCTCAGGCAGCGGCGGCAGGTTGGCAATCGCGCTTTCGGCAGAGAGCGAGCCTTCCTCGACCGGTCCTTCCAGCTGGCCAAAGGGACGCTTCCATTCAAACGCGTCCAGCCGGCCAGTGACCGGCGAGAGTGGCAGCCAGCGTTCCGAAACGTAACCGTCTGCCACCCAGGCCGGATCACGCGGTGCGCGCAGCGCCTGGTTCAGCCAGTGGCGGATGCGGCCCTGGTCGCCCGTTTCGCGTTCCTCGATGTCGGCGAGCAGCAGATAGGTGCTTTCGCGCGGGTCCATGCGCAGCGCTGCCTCCGCCTTGGTGCGGGCGCGGGTGAAGTCCTGCGTGTCGAGGGCGGCCTGGGCCACCGCCAGCAGCGATTCCGGATTGTTGGGCTTCAGCGCTTCCAGCTTTTCGGCGCGCTTCAGGCGGTCGGCGGCGCTGTCGCCGCTTCTCGCCCGCACGTAGGTCTCGGCCAAGTGCGGATGCGGTTCGATTTTCCAAAGGCTTTCGAGCACGGAAGCGGCCTTGCGCAGATTGTCTTCCCGCAGATAGGCCTTTGCCGCGATGATGCCGGCAGGTACGAGATCCTTGGCAAGCTTCAGGGCGGCCTTGGCGTCGTCGCGCGCGCCCTTGGGATCGGATTCCAGCCGTTCGGTGGCGCGTGCGGTCAAAAGTACGGCCTTCCAGCGGTCCGCCTGCTTGCGCTCGATGACATTGGCGATCTTCTGCTGGTCGAGCAGCCGGACGGCATCCTCCCAGCGGCCGGCCTGAGAGCGATATTCCAGTGTCGCTTCCGCGGCCCAGGGCAGGTAGGGCGCATTTTCCACGGCGGTCTCGGCATACTGGCGCGCCGCCTCGTTCGCACCGAGACGCCGGGCCTCCATGTAGAGGCCGCGCAGGCCGAGTTCGCGGGTTTCCGGGTCCTCGGCCATCTTCTCGAATAGCTCGCGGGCCTCGTCGTTGCGGCCTTCGATCATTGCCGTCTGGGCTTCCAGAAGCTTGATCAGCGGTTCCTGATCAGCGCGCAGCAGGCCGCGGGCCCGTGCGCTCATCTTGCGGGCGAGAAGCGCGTTTCCGGCGCCGGCGGCAATCAGGCCGGTCGAGAGCGCCTGATAGCCGCGATCCCGCTTGCGGGCGCGGAAGAAGCGGCGCACGGAATGCGGCGAGGTCCAGATCGTCTGGATCAGCCACCAGACGAACATCACGGCAAAAACAAGGGCGACGATTGCGGTCGCCGCCACCATGAGGCTCGTCTCGATCTCCATGTTCTGCCAGGTGACGGTAATCAGGCCCGGCCGGTCGGCGAGCCAGGAGAAACCCCAACCCAGGGCCAGCGTTGCAACGGCGAAGAGGAATAGGCGGATCATCTGTCAGGTCTCCTCAACCGTTGGTGCCGGCACTGGCCATGGCGCGGGTCAGCGTCGCGTTCATCAGGTCTTCCACGGCGATGCGGGCGTCGAGTGCGGCCTTGAAGTCGGATGAGGCCTGCTTGGCGGCATCCGGCAGCGTGTTCCATTCGGAAACCGCTGCTTTCAGGTCGCCGTTCTTCACACGCTCTTCCATGCGGGCAAGGATCGCTTCGGGGGTCTCGCCCTCCACCTCGCCGACGGGGCGGACTTTGACCACGCGCATGGCGCTGGAGAGCAGGCGGTCGGTGATGCTTTCGCCTGCGGTCGGCTGATGGACCGCTTCGAGGATCGCATTTGCAGCCGGCTGCAGACGGCGCGTCAGCTCCGCGCGGGTCGGCACGCCCTTCTCCGCATAGGCCTGCAGTTCGGCGACGGCCGGATCATCCTTTGCCACCTGCCCATAGGTCTGCAGTTCGGCGGCAAACGAGCCACCGCGTTCGGTCGCCGCCTTCAGCGCCGCAGCGGCGAGCGCGCGGGCCACCGCCTGTTCGCGGCCCGGCTGGTTCACACGGCTTTCCAGCGTGTTCAAGCGTTCGCCCAGCTGGCTGGCACTCTCTGCTTCGGCCTGGCCTGCGGTTTTCAGCGCATCGAGATCCGCCTGGAGGGTAGCAAGCCGCTGTTCCAATTCGCTTTGGCCATTCTGGCCCGCGTGACCGATGGCACTTTCCAGCGCCTGGAGGCGCTGCTCAAGATCCTCACCACCGGCGGGCGCCGTGCCAGAGCTGACCCGCAGGGCATCCATCTGCTGGCGAATCTCGTCCAGTTCGGTCCGGGTGGCCGCAGACGGCTGCTGGCTGAGGCCCGGCAGGTAGCCCGCATATTGCATGCTGCCGGCCAGCAGCAGCGCGACGAGACCACCGAGAATGCCCGATGCGACCATCGCGGATGTGCGCGTACCCTTGACAGTATCTGCCGCAGGCGGGCGGGCGGCGGGAGCCTCGGCTGCAGGTCTCGCAGTTGCCTCGGTCTCGTCCTGAGGTCTCTCCGGCTGAGGTCTCTCCGGTGCCGTTGCGGTGGAGGTGACCGGTGCGACGTCCTCACTCTTTAGCGTGTCAGTCTTCTGCGCGTCGGTCGGCGCGTCCACCTGCGCCTCGGCGGCTTTTTCCGCCGGTGGCGGCTCACCGGAGGCCTGCTCCACAGCCGTCTGTGCGGCAAAATCCGGCGTCTCGGTCTGCGCCTCCGCCGCGGATGCCGGGGAAGGCGTGGTCGTGCCGTCCGCCGTCTCCGGTGCCGCTGACACCGGGGTCTCTTCCGGCGTTACGGCGGGATTTGGCGCGTCGGTGTCGTTGCTGCGCACGGGCTCGGCCACTGGGCTCGCCTCGTCCTTCCGGACAGCCTCGGCTTCCAGATCGATCGTGACCGGTGTCTTTCCCGAGCGGGAACGGCGGGGCGGCTTGTCGGAAACCATGGCAACCTCATTCTGGACTGTCTGATCTGGAACCTAGTCAGCCGGGGAACAGATGGAAAGAGCCTCAGCCGATTTTGGTTCCCGCGCACGACGAAAGAAGAAGGAGAAGATCGTTCTCCGTCGGATGTTCGGCGACATGAACAGCGATCGTGTCTTTTTGCGGAACATGGATCGCGATCTGCGCGCCAAGGCACAGGACATGAAAACGGCGGTTCGGGGCATCCGGCAGCAAGCCCATCGTCCGCCGGAAAAAGCGACGTGCGGTTTCTCCGGAATAGAGAAGAACGGCATCCGGAAACAGATGAAGGCTCGCCTTTTGTTTGTCCGTCCAGTCGATCTCGCGCATCCTGTAGGTCTCCGAGGTGCGAAAGCGCAGGCCAGCCGCGCGAAGACCTTCCTCGAAGCGTGGTGCGCGGGGGGAGCCGGCCAGGTAGAGAATATCCTGGATGCCCCGCTCTGCGAGAAGGCGCGCCAGCTGTTCGCCATCGCCGGGACCCGCCTCGACCGCCCTGAAACCCGCCTGTCGCGCCGCTTCCGCCGTCGTTTCACCGACAGTGTAGACCGGTGTCTCGCGATGCACCGAAAGATCGATCTGCGTCAGCGCACGGACCGCTTCTGCGCTCGTGATGGCGAGCGCTGCATGCGGAAGCGAGAGAGCATCGGCCGCCGCCTGGGGGTCGTGAACTGGGGCGCTGACCGGCAGGAGAACCGGCTCATGGCCAAGGCGAACGAGCTTTTCTGCGGTGCGGGCGGCACTGTCCGGAGGCCGTGTGACGATTATCCGCATGCCGGCCCCCGCATCACCGCTCACGTCCAGTCGGCGAAGAAGTCCGGGCCGGCGGCCGCGCGCACGGTCTCGCCGGCCTTTCGGCCGAGGTCTAAGGCATCGCGGCGAAGCCCTTGCACCTCCACCGCATGTTCCTGCTGGCCGTCCGGCGTCAGGATCAGGCCGGTAAAATGCAGGTGATCGCCCTCGCAACGGGCGTAACCCGCAATCGGCGTGCGGCAGGACCCGTCGAGGGCGGCAAGAAAAGCGCGTTCGCAACTGACCGCATCCCAGGTGGGGTGGTCGTTGATCGCCTCCAGCAGGTCGAGCACGCGGCGGTCGCCGATCCGGCTTTCGATGCAGATCGCCCCTTGCGCCGGCGCTGGCGGAAAATCGGCGGGGTCCATGACCTCAGTCACCACATCGCTCATCGCCAGCCGGTTGAGCCCGGCGAGCGCCAGAAGCGTGGCATCCACCTGGCCTTCCTCCAGCTTGCGCAGGCGGGTTTCCACCAGGCCGCGGAAGGTGATGACGGAAATATCGGGCCGGCGGCGGCGGATCAGTGCCTGGCGGCGCAGCGACGACGAGCCGATCGTCGCGCCATCCGGCAGGGCGGCCAGCGTCGGCGCCGTGCGGCCGATAAAGGCATCGCGGCAGTCTTCGCGCGGCAGGAAGGCGGAAAGTTCCAGCCCCTCCGGCAGAAGCGTCGGCATGTCCTTGGAGGAATGCACGGCAAAATCCAGCTCGCCGGACAAGAGCTGGTCCTCCAGCTCCTGCGTGAACAGGCCCTTGCCGCCCACCTCCGCCAGCGGGCGATCGGTAATGCGATCGCCCTTGGTGGAGAGCACGACGATCTCGAACATCTCTTCCGGAAGGCCGTGCGCTGCCATCAGCCGGGCGCGGGTTTCAGAGGCCTGCGCCAAAGCCAGCGGGCTGCCGCGCGTGCCGATCCGGAAAGGTTTTGTTTGCATCTGCCGTCATCCATTGTTACGCGTCTGCTTCGTAACCGGCTTTGGCGGACACCGCAATTCACCCGAACGCTTCATGACCTCTCTCTCACGCATCCTCGGCATCGAAACCAGCTGCGACGAAACCGCTGCGGCAATTGTCGTTCGCCATCCGGACGGGCGCGGCGAGATCGTCTCCGACGTCGTTTTGTCGCAGCTTGACGAACACAGCGCCTTCGGCGGCGTGGTGCCGGAAATTGCCGCGCGCGCCCATGTCGATGCGCTGGATGGACTTGTCGAGGAGGCGCTGGCACGCGCCGGCGTCACCTTGGATGACATCGATGCAGTGGCGGCCACCGCCGGTCCCGGCCTGATCGGCGGCCTGCTCGTCGGGCTGATGACAGGCAAGGCAATCGCCATGGCGGCGAAAAAGCCGCTCTATGCGATCAACCATCTGGAAGGCCATGCGCTGACGGCGCGGCTGACGGACGGGCTTTCCTTTCCCTATCTGATGCTGCTCGTCTCCGGCGGCCATACGCAGCTGGTGCTCGTGAAGGGCGTCGGCGATTACGAACGCTGGGGCACGACGATCGACGACGCGCTGGGCGAGGCTTTCGACAAGACGGCAAAGCTGCTTGGTCTGCCCTATCCCGGCGGTCCTGCCGTCGAAAAGGCGGCGCTCACCGGCAACCCTGAGCGTTTCGACCTGCCGCGGCCGCTCGTCGGCGAAGCGCGGCTCGATTTTTCCTTCTCCGGCCTCAAGACAGCGGTGCGCCAGGCGGCAACCGCCATCCAGCCGCTGACGCAACAGGATATCGCCGATATCTGCGCCTCCTTCCAGCGCGCCATTTCGCGCACGCTGAAGGACCGCATCGGCCGGGGGCTCGCCCGGTTCCGCGAACGCTATCTGAACGAACAAGAACCGGCGCTGGTCGTTGCCGGCGGCGTGGCGGCCAACCAGGTGATCCGGGAGACGCTGCAGGCGCTCTGCCAGCAGCACGGTTTTCGCTTCATCGCGCCGCCCATCAGCCTTTGCACCGATAATGCGGCGATGATTGCCTGGGCCGGCCTGGAGCGGATGGCGGCGGGCCTTGCCGATGATC
The DNA here is from genome assembly GCF_011046245.1 of Allorhizobium pseudoryzae. Taxonomy (NCBI): domain Bacteria; kingdom Pseudomonadati; phylum Pseudomonadota; class Alphaproteobacteria; order Hyphomicrobiales; family Rhizobiaceae; genus Affinirhizobium; species Affinirhizobium pseudoryzae. Next base: position 1,273,580 of record NZ_CP049241.1, on the reverse strand, counting down.
CGATTTCGGTGGCACCCCGGTCGCGCTGGCCGCTCGATGCGGCGGCAGCCGCCCTGATCGGATCGGGCAAACGCGGAGCCAAGGCATGAGGCAATTCCTATGAGCGAGCGGGAAAAGATCGTCGTCATCGGTGCCGGCGCCTTCGGCACGGCGCTCGCCACCGTGATTGCGCTGGAAGGCAAGGCGGATGTGACGCTTCTTGGGCGGGATCCCTCGCTGATGGCGGATCTGCGCAATGACCGCATGCATGATGCGGCGCTGCCCGGCGTTCCTCTGCCGGACGCGCTCGATTTTTCGACCGAGCCGGACGCGCTGGAAGACGCCAGCATCGTGCTGTTTGCCATGCCCTCGCAGGCGCATGCCGATGCCGCCCGCCATTACGGACCCTACCTCAACGCAGAGGCGATTGTCGTCAGCTGCGCCAAGGGCATTGAACGGTCCTCGGGGCGGCTGCTCACGGATGTGCTGGAACAGGAACTGCCGCACCATCCGGTCGCCGTGCTCTCCGGGCCTGGTTTTGCCGCCGATATTGCCCGCGGTCTGCCGACGGCGATGGTGATCGCCGCCGCCGATCCGCTTGTGGCGGAGCGTCTGGCGCATGCCGTCTCCGGCCGTACCTTCCGGCTTTATCCCTCGACCGACCGGACCGGCGTTCAGCTGGGCGGGGCGCTCAAAAACGTGCTGGCGATTGCCTGCGGCATCGTCGAAGGCGCAGGGCTTGGCGATTCCGCCCGCGCCGCGCTGATCTCGCGGGGGCTCGCTGAAATGTCTCGGCTCGTGGCCGCCATGGGCGGACGGGCCGATACGGTGCGCGGGCTTTCCGGCCTCGGCGACCTCGTTTTGACCGCCACCAGCCATCAGTCGCGCAATCTGCGCTTCGGCATCGGGCTTGGCCAGGGCGAGACTGCAACACTGTCCGGCGGTGAGTTGATCGAAGGCGCGTTTACCGCCTCAATCGCCGCCAGCCTTTCGGAGCGTCACCAGGTGGAACTGCCGGTGACGGAGGCCGTCGCCGCGATCATCGAAGGACAGCTTGCCGTTGCCACCGCGATGGAGCAGCTGATGACCCGCCCCATCACCACGGAATAAAACAGGAGAGACCCGACCATGGCACTTTTTGCTTTCGTCTGCGCCGACAAGCCCGGCCACTTGAATGTCCGCATGGACACGCGCCCGGCGCATGTGGATCACCTGAACGCGTTGAACGAAAAGGGCATCCTCAAGATGGCCGGCCCGTTCCTCGATGGTGACGGCAAGCCAAACGGCAGCCTCGTCGTCGTTGAAGCTGAAACCATCGAAGCCGCACAGGCGATTGCCGATGCCGATCCCTACACCAAGGCCGGCCTGTTTGCCTCCGTCGAGGTCAAACCCTTCAACTGGGTCTTCAATAAGCCGGACGCGTGAGGCGACCATGGCATCCTACTGGCTCTACAAGTCGGAACCCTTCAAGTGGTCCTGGGAGATGCAGAAGGCCAAGGGCGAGGCGGGCGAGGAATGGACCGGCGTGCGCAACTACCTGGCGCGCAACAACATGCGGGCCATGAAGATCGGCGACAAGGGCTTCTTCTACCATTCGAACGAGGGTCTAGAGATCGTCGGCATCGTCGAGGTCTGCGCGCTCTCGCATCCGGATTCGACGGCGGAAGGCGACCAGCGCTGGGATTGCGTCGATATCCGCGCCGTCTGCGACATGCCGAAACCGGTCTCGCTGAAGGACGTCAAGGCGAACCCGAAGCTCGAAAAGATGTCGCTCGTCACCTCGATGCGGCTCTCCGTGCAGCCGGTGACGGAAGAGGAATATGCCGAGGTCTGCCGCATGGGCGGGCTCGACAACCCGCCGCGGTCTCCGGACTAAGGGGGCACCTCTGAAAACGGAGCCGCGGGCCTTCATCCTTGCCAATACCAGCGTGATGGCGCCGCCGCATGTGCCGGAAATCCGGCTGCATCTGGCGGACGAAGCGCATGACCTCTGGCTGAAGACGGAAGAGGATCTGGAGGCGATCGGCCTGCCGCCACCCTTCTGGGCCTTTGCCTGGGCGGGCGGGCAGGGGCTGGCGCGGTTTGTGCTGGATCATCCGGAGGTGGTGCGTGGTCGGGCTGTCCTGGATTTCGCCTCGGGTTCCGGCCTCGTCGCCATTGCCGCCGCCATGGCGGGTGCCGCCACGGTCACGGCGGCCGACATCGACCCCTGGACCGAGAGCGCAGTCACGCTCAACGCTTCGGAAAACGGCGTGACGCTTGCCTTCTGCGCAGAAAATCTCGTCGGGCAGCCGGTCGAGGCAGAGGTCATCCTGGCCGGGGATGTCTTCTACGACAAGGCTTTTGCCGAGGCGCTTCTGCCCTGGTTCACCCGCCTTGCCGGGGAGGGCAGGACGGTGATCGTCGGCGATCCGGGCCGCGCCTATCTTCCCAAAGAGCGGCTCGAGGCGCTCGCCACCTATCAGGTGCCGGTCACGCGCGCGCTGGAAGACAGCGAAGTGAAAAAGACGACCGTCTGGCGTTTCACCTGACGAAGCGTCATCGGCTGCCGCGGATCACGCAGACACCGGCCTCGTATTCGCAGGCCTCGCGCGGCAGGAAGGCGTTGCTGGCCACGTCCTCGTCGATCGAGATGATCTTGGCGCTCGGGTTCAGGCGGTCGACATCCGGCACGCTGAGAAGTCCCCGTTCGCCGGCAAAGAAGATGCCGTTGCCCCGGATCCGCACGGCGGAAATGCCGCCAACGAAGGTGCCGACACCCGGAATGACGGAGGGCAGGCCGTCGGTTCCGATGACCTGCTGTCCCCTGCCGGAGCCGCGATCCGGCCTGCGGTGGCGGTCTTGCGCGAATTGGTCGCGGGTGTACCCCCGCCCGTGAAGGTCGCGGCTGCGTCCGTCATGCGAGCGTCCATGCCATCCGCTGTCGCGGCCATCGCGTCCGGAGAAGACGGAGCGGTCACCTGCCGCAGCGATATCCGCGGTCAATGCAAGAAGGAGGGCGGCTAACATGCCGGATTTCAAAGCGTTCGCCATCATGGCGGGCCTCCGGGTTTGCGGGTGGTTAACGATGCGTTAACACACAATCTCCCGGTTTGCTCCTAAACTGGTGAAAAACTGATAGATTTTATCGGAAGATGGTTAAGACGGCGCGTGGTAGGTGTCCGGTCGATCGGGCAGACCAGACCACAATCGATTAAATTTAAAATCCTTCTGAAATCGGCTTGTGATCTGCCAATCCGATGGGTAAATCACCCGATGATGCAATGCACATCTTGACGGCATCGTGCATTGCCGGACGCGCTCCCGCGTGAATGCGCACCGAACGCCGCGAGGATATGATGGCGAATATGACAAAAAATCGGCCTCTGTCGCCGCACCTTCAAATTTATCGTTTCGTCCCCACCATGGCCATGTCGATTGTCCACCGCATTACCGGCGGTGCTTTGTATTTCGGCACCGTGCTCGTTGCTGCCTGGCTGATCGCCGCAGCCTCCGGTGAGGAAGCCTTCAACACGGTGAACTGGTTCTTTGGTTCCATCGTAGGACAGATCATCCTGTTCGGTTACACCTGGGCGCTGCTGCACCACCTGCTGGGTGGCCTGAGGCACATCATGTGGGATCTCGGCTACGGGTTCGAGAAGGAATTCTCGACGCTGCTTGCCAAGGCCAATCTGGTGGCTTCCATCGCGCTCACCGTCCTTGTGTGGGCGGTGGTGCTGATCGTTCGGTAAGGAGAGTTAAGCGATGGATATGCGCACACCCCTCGGCAAGGTTCGTGGTCTTGGTTCGGCCAAGAGCGGGACCGAGCATTTCTGGAAGGTCCGGACGACCTCGATCGCCCTGGTGCCTCTTCTTCTGTTCTATGTGGTCTTCCTGGTCATGTATGCCGGAAAGCCTTTTGCCGACGTGATCTCGGCACTCTCCAATCCGTTCGTCGCGACCATCAACGCGCTGACGATCATCGCCAGCATCGTGCACATGAAGCTCGGCATGGAAGAGATCATCCAGGATTACATCCATTCCGAAGTGATGAAGCTGACGCTTCTCATGCTCAATTCCTTCTTTTCGCTTCTGGTCGGCGGGCTCTGTCTCTTCGCCGCCCTGAAGATCGCATTCGCAGGATAACGCTCCATGGCATCGATCACCCCCATTGCGCAGACCGGCAAGGCCTATACCTATGTCGACCACTCCTATGACGTCATCGTCGTAGGCGCCGGCGGCGCCGGTCTTCGCGCGACCCTCGGCATGGCCGAGCAGGGCTTCAAGACGGCCTGCATCACCAAGGTCTTCCCCACCCGTTCCCACACGGTCGCGGCCCAGGGTGGCATCGCGGCCTCGCTGCAGAACATGACACCGGACAGCTGGCAGTGGCACCTTTATGATACCGTGAAGGGCTCCGACTGGCTGGGCGACGTGGACGCTATGCAGTACATGGTCATGGAAGCGCCGAAGGCGGTCTATGAGCTGGAACATTACGGCGTGCCCTTCTCCCGTAACGAAGAGGGCAAGATCTACCAGCGCCCGTTCGGCGGCCACATGCAGAACTTTGGCGCCGGCCCGCCGGTGCAGCGCACCTGCGCGGCAGCCGACCGTACCGGTCACGCCATCCTGCACACGCTCTACGGCCAGTCGCTGAAGAACAACGCCGAATTCTTCATCGAATACTTCGCCATCGACCTCATCATGTCGGATGACGGTCGCTGCACCGGCGTCGTGGCCTGGAACCTCGACGACGGCACCATCCACCGCTTTGCGGCGAAGATGGTGGTGCTGGCGACCGGCGGTTACGGTCGTGCCTATTTCTCGGCAACGTCTGCCCATACCTGCACCGGCGACGGTGGCGGCATGGTGGCGCGCGCCGGCCTTCCGCTGCAGGACATGGAATTCGTCCAGTTCCACCCGACCGGCATCTACGGTTCGGGCTGCCTCATCACGGAAGGCGCACGCGGCGAAGGCGGTTATCTCGTCAACTCCGAAGGCGAGCGCTTCATGGAGCGCTATGCGCCGTCGGCAAAGGACCTTGCCTCGCGTGACGTCGTCTCGCGCTGCATGACCATGGAAATCCGCGAGGGCCGTGGCGTCGGCAAGAACAAGGACCACATCTTCCTGCATCTCGACCACCTGGATCCGGCTGTTCTGCACGAGCGCCTGCCGGGTATCTCGGAAAGCGCGAAGATCTTCGCCGGTGTCGATGTGACGCGCGAACCGATCCCGGTCCTGCCGACCGTACACTACAACATGGGCGGCATTCCGACCAACTACTGGGGCGAAGTGCTGAATGCCGACAGTTCCAATCCGGAACGGCTGCTGCCGGGCCTGATGGCTGTGGGTGAAGCGGGCTGTGCCTCGGTGCACGGCGCGAACCGTCTCGGCTCCAACTCGCTGATCGACCTCGTCGTCTTCGGCCGTGCCGCGGCCATTCGCGCCGGTCAGGTCATCGATCGTGTCTCGCCGGTGCCGGCGCTCAACACCGCTGCCTGCGACAAGATCATGGACCGCTTCGACGGCTTGCGTCACGCTTCCGGCGGCACCCCGACGGCCGTGCTGCGCGATAAGATGCAGCGCGCCATGCAGGAAGACGCGGCCGTGTTCCGCACGCAGGAATCGCTCGAAAGCGGTTGCCAGCGCCTGTCGTCGATCTGGAGCGAGATGAAGGACATCAAGGTCACCGACCGGTCGATGATCTGGAACTCCGACCTCGTCGAGACGCTCGAGCTGCAGAACCTGATGGCCAACGCCATCACCACCGTCTACAGCGCCGAAGCCCGCAAGGAGAGCCGTGGTGCGCATGCCCGTGAGGACTACAAGGATGGTGCCATGGGCGGCCGCGACGACGAAAACTGGCGCAAGCATACGCTCGCCTGGGTCGGCGAGAACGGCGACGTGAAACTCGACTACCGCCCGGTCCACACCGATCTGATCGCCGATGGCATCGATCCGGTGAAGATCGAACCGAAGGCACGCGTGTACTGACGATGAACATGGTGGCCTCCCATATCGATGCGAAGACGATCGCTCCCGGGGGGAGGCCGCTTGGCCTGTTTGCTATCAATCTTGACCGTTCGCCGGACCGGTGGGCCGAGATCGAGCGTGGTTTCGGTGGCCTGCCCTGGCCGGTCAGCCGTGTGAAGGCGGTGGATGCCCGCAAGGGTGTGGAGGAAGTGCTGGCCGTTCGCGGCACGGCGCTTCAAAAGCCGCCGCAGGCCCTCGGCTGGAACGCACACCGCAACCGGCTGTTCATGCTGACGGAGGAGGCCTGCCTTGCCGGTCACGTGATGGCCTGGCGGCAGTTCCTGGCATCGGATTTCGAGCATGCGATCATTCTCGAAGATGACGCCGTGCCGCTGGCTGGTTTCGAGACGGTGATTGCCGGGCTTCTGGCCTCGGGCTTCGATGCGGATGTCGTCAAGCTGGAAGGCATCTACCGGCCGGGCGGCCGCAAAAGCATTCCGCTCGGGGCTGTTGGCGACCGGAAGTTGGTTCGGTCTCTGCGTCCGGTCTCGGGCGCCGCGGCCTATCTGATCACGCGGCCTGCGGCGACACGTCTGCTGGAGCGGATCGGAACTGTGCTCATCCCGGCGGATGATTTCCTCTGGGCACCGTCCTGGCACGGCCTGAAGGTTGCGGATGTCGCGCCCTTCGTGGTGATGCAGTCGGGTGCGGTCAGCGTGATCGCGACCAACCGTTCGGCCAAACAGGCGGCCCGCAAGCCGCTGCTTCGAGGGCTTTCGACGGCCATTCGTCGCGGTGTCGAGCGCCTGGCGCTTCTCTGGTCTGCCTGTGACGGCCGACCTCACAGACTGTTGAACACAACCATGGCGCCGTGGGTGCCGGATGATTATAACCTAGGAAACAGAACGGCGGTGACCGCCGAGGATCAAAGGTCCAGCAATGGTTGAACTTGCTCTCCCGAAAAATTCCCAGATGACCGAAGGCAAGACCTGGCCGAAGCCGGCCGGGGCGAAGAACCTTCGTGAATTCCGCATCTATCGCTGGAATCCGGATGACGGCCAGAACCCGCGCATCGATACCTATTACATCGATATCGACGATTGCGGGCCGATGGTGCTGGACGGTCTGCTCTACATCAAGAACAACATCGATCCGACGCTGACGCTGCGCCGCTCGTGCCGCGAGGGCATCTGCGGCTCCTGCGCGATGAACATCGACGGCGCCAACACGCTCGCCTGCACCAAGGGCATGGACGACGTGAAGGGCACGGTGAAGATCTACCCGCTGCCGCATATGCCGGTCGTCAAGGATCTCGTGCCGGATCTGACCAACTTCTACGCCCAGCACCGCTCCATCGAGCCCTGGCTGAAGACGGTGTCGCCGACGCCGGCCAAGGAATGGAAGCAGAGCCATGACGACCGCCAGAAGCTCGACGGTCTCTACGAGTGCATCCTGTGCGCCTGCTGCTCGACCTCCTGTCCGAGCTACTGGTGGAACGGCGACCGTTATCTCGGCCCAGCCGTTCTGCTGCAGGCCTATCGCTGGCTGATCGACAGCCGTGACGAGGCCAAGGGCGAGCGTCTGGACAATCTGGAAGATCCCTTCCGTCTCTATCGCTGCCACACGATCATGAACTGCGCCCAGACCTGTCCGAAGGGCCTCAATCCGGCCAAGGCGATCGCCGAAATCAAGAAGATGATGGTCGAGCGTCGCGTATGACGCATGTCCCGAAACGGCCTTGACCTCGCGCAGATGTGTTCCATCTGCGTGGGTGAGGCCTTGATTTGGAACAGGTTCCGTTTCAGTGGCTTGATTTGACACGTCCTTTGACGGTAATCCTCTAACACACGTCAGCGTCGTGCGGGCAGAGCGGATAGTGGGAGCTTGGTGATGCAGTTCAGATATGTGGTGACCGGCGTATTGGTCGCGATTTCCTTGGCCGGTTGCCAGCGTACCTCATACAATCCCTATTCCGATCTGCCGTCGCCTGCGCCGCTGCAGGCCCAGCCGGTGCCAAGCGTCCAGTCCGGCCAGCTTCCGCCTCCGGGGGCCGCCGATCCGTCGCAGTTCCCTGCCGCGCCGACGACCGGTAACACCGCCGTCGCCTCGCTGCCGCCAGGCTCGACCGATGCTCCGCCGACCGCGCTCGATGTGACCAAGGAATCCATGGTCGGCAACTGGCGCGTCTCGAATGGTGGCGCCACCTGCGATATGTTCCTGACGCTGACCAATCTCGGCAGCGGCTCGCGCGGCGGAACGCGTGGCTGCGCCGGCGACCTGACGGCCATGGGCTCCTGGGAAGTCAACGGCAAGACCGTTCTCTTCAAGAACCGCAATGGCGACATAATCGGCCGCGTCTACAAGAGCGCCGATACCCGCTTCGACGGCACCACCAATTCCGGCCAGCCGATCAGCCTGTCACGCTAAGGGCGCCTCTTTCCGCGTCCAGCGCATAGGACTTCCGCCCCATGGCGAAACTTCCCGACTACAACAACAGTGTCAGCGACGAGTTGACGTCGCTGACGGCTGCCGGCACGCTGCAGCTCGATCAGGCGCAGATGGCGGTGGCCGCCAAGCTCGATCACATTCTGGCGCAGTTGCGCAGCCGCGGTCCGGCGAAGAAGACCAGTGCGCTCGGCTGGTTGTTTGCGAAGAACAGCAAACGTTCGTCTGAAACCATCCGCGGGCTCTATGTCTACGGCTCGGTCGGACGCGGCAAGACCATGCTGATGGACATGTTCTTCGCCAAGGCGAGTGTCGCGAAAAAGCGCCGCTGCCATTTTCACGAGTTTATGGCGGATGTGCACGCCCGCATCCACGCACATCGCCAGAAGCTGAAGGCCGGCGAAACCAAGCAGGCGGACCCGGTTCCGCCTGTGGCGGCCGATCTCTTTGCCGAGGCGGAGCTGCTCTGCTTCGATGAGTTCTCCGTCACCGATATCGCCGATGCGATGATCCTTGGACGGTTATTCACCGAACTGTTCTCCCTCGGCTGCGTGCTCGTCACCACCTCCAATGTCGCGCCGAACGATCTTTACCGCGACGGGCTGAACCGCGGGCTCTTCCTGCCGTTCATCGAGCTTCTCAAGCAGTATGTCGATGTTACCTCGCTCGATTCACCCACCGACTACCGGATGGAGAAAACCGCGAGCCTGCCGGTTTACGTCACGCCGCTCGGCGGTCAGACCGAGATTGCCATGGAAAATGCCTGGCATCAGGTAACCGGGGGCGCAAAAGCGGCTCCGACCGAAATTCCGCGCAAGGGCAGGGTGATCAAGGTGCCCTGTGCGGCAGGGCGCGCGGCCCGTTTCAGTTTTGCCGATCTCTGCGAAAATCCGCTTGGCGCCTCCGATTATCTGGAAATCGCCGCTCGCTTCGATGTGATCTTCATCGAAGGCGTGCCGCAGCTGGGGCCAGATAAGAGAAACCAGACGAAACGCTTCATCAACCTTGTCGATGCACTGTACGACAAGACGGTCCGGCTTTTTGTCTCCGCGGTCACGACGCCTGACGCACTGCTGACAGAAAGACGTGGTACCGAGGGTTTCGAATTTGACCGGACCGTGTCCCGCCTCTTTGAGATGCGCAGCCCGGATTATCTGGCACTGCACCATGAAAAACGCAGCGGAAATTAACATTTTTCCGACACAAAGTCTTACGTTTACGTAAGAATTTTATGATCTAACCGTTTGAAATTACTGCCTCCGAAATAATCGATTGCCTTTTTCGGGCAATAAAGCTAAGCGAAGTGCCACATCGGTCGACAGGTCCCGTGCCGGCCGTGCATTCCAATGGAGAGGAAGCATTTCGATGGCTCGCAAGAAGATTGCACTTATTGGTTCCGGCATGATCGGCGGCACGCTGGCTCACCTGGCCAGCCTCAAGGAACTGGGCGATATCGTTCTGTTCGACATCGCCGACGGCATCCCGCAGGGCAAGGCTCTCGACATCGCCCAGTCCGGCCCGGTTGAAGGCTTCAACGCCAAACTGTCCGGCGCCAGCGACTATGCTGCCATCGAAGGCGCGGACGTCTGCATCGTCACCGCCGGCGTGCCGCGCAAGCCGGGCATGAGCCGCGATGATCTCCTCGGCATCAACCTGAAGGTCATGGAACAGGTCGGCGCCGGCATCAAGAAGTATGCCCCGAACGCCTTCGTGATCTGCATCACCAACCCGCTCGATGCCATGGTCTGGGCGCTGCAGAAGTTCTCCGGCCTGCCGAAGAACATGGTCGTCGGCATGGCCGGCGTTCTCGACTCCAGCCGTTTCCGCCTCTTCCTTGCCGAAGAATTCAACGTCTCCGTTGAAGACGTCACCGCCTTCGTTCTCGGCGGCCACGGCGATACCATGGTGCCGCTCGCCCGTTACTCCACGGTTGCCGGGATTCCGCTGACGGATCTCGTCAAGATGGGCTGGTGCACGCAGGAGCGTCTCGAGCAGATCATCCAGCGCACCCGTGACGGTGGCGCGGAAATCGTTGGTCTGCTGAAGACCGGTTCGGCCTATTACGCACCGGCCGCGTCCGCCATCGAGATGGCTGAATCCTTCCTGAAGGACAAGAAGCGCGTTCTGCCTTGCGCCGCCCACCTCTCCGGCCAGTACGGCGTCAAGGACATGTATGTCGGCGTTCCGACGGTCATCGGCGCCGGCGGTGTCGAGCGCATCATCGAAATCGACCTCAACAAGGACGAGAAGGAAGGCTTCGAGAAGTCGGTCGCCTCCGTTGCCGGCCTGTGCGACGCCTGCGCCACCATCGCACCGTCCCTGAAGTAATCGCCTCCAAGGCCAACGATCCAAGGATCAGACGATGAACATTCACGAATACCAGGCCAAGGCTCTCCTGAAGGGCTATGGCGCACCGGTCGCCGCAGGTGTGGCGATCCATTCCGCCGACGAGGCCGCCGCTGCCGCAAAGCAGCTGCCGGGCCCGCTCTACGTGGTCAAAAGCCAGATCCATGCCGGCGGTCGCGGCAAGGGCAAGTTCAAGGAACTCGGCCCCGATGCTAAGGGCGGCGTTCGTCTGGCGAAGTCGATCGACGAAGTCGTCGCGCACGCCAAGGACATGCTGGGCAACACGCTGGTGACGGCGCAGACCGGCGAAGCCGGCAAGCAGGTCAACCGCCTCTACATCGAAGACGGCGCCGACATTGCCCGCGAACTCTACTGCTCGCTGCTGGTCGATCGTTCGGTCGGTCAGGTTGCCTTCGTCGTCTCGACGGAAGGCGGCATGGACATCGAAGCCGTTGCCCACGACACGCCGGAAAAGATCCACACCATCGCGATCGACCCGGAAGTCGGCGTCACGGCGGATGATGTGGCGAAGATTTCGGCCGCACTTGCTCTCGACGGCGCTGCCGCCGAAGACGCCAAGGCGCTGTTCCCGGCGCTCTACAAGGCCTTCAACGAGAAGGATATGGCGCTTCTGGAAGTCAATCCGCTGATCGTCATGACCAACGGCCACCTGCGCGTTCTCGACGCCAAGATGTCCTTCGACGGCAACGCCCTGTTCCGTCACGACGACGTCAAGGCGCTGCGCGACGAGACCGAAGAAGACGCCAAGGAAATCGAAGCCTCCAAGTGGGACCTCGCTTACGTGGCGCTCGACGGCAATATCGGCTGCATGGTCAACGGCGCCGGCCTTGCCATGGCAACCATGGACATCATCAAGCTGTACGGCAAGGAGCCGGCAAACTTCTGCGACGTCGGCGGTGGCGCCGGCAAGGAGAAGGTCGCGGCTGCCTTCAAGATCATCACGGCTGACCCGAAGGTCGAGGGCATCCTCGTCAACATCTTCGGCGGCATCATGAAGTGCGACGTCATCGCGGAAGGCGTGATCGCCGCCGTGAAGGAAGTCGGCCTCAAGGTTCCGCTCGTCGTGCGCCTCGAAGGCACGAATGTGGAACTCGGCAAGAAGATCCTGAACGAATCGGGCCTCGCTATCACGGCAGCTGACGACTTGGACGATGCGGCCAAGAAGATCGTCGCGGCGATCAACGGCTAATCGGAAGGACCGGAACGACAATGTCCATTCTCGTAAACAAGAATACCAAGGTCCTCGTGCAGGGCCTGACCGGCAAGACCGGCACCTTCCACACCGAACAGGCGCTGGCCTATTACGGCACTCAGATGGTCGGCGGTATCCACCCGAAGAAGGGCGGCGAAAGCTGGACCGGCTCGAAGGGTGAAACCCTGCCGATCTTCGCAACCGTTGCCGAAGCCAAGGAAAAGACCGGTGCGGATGCATCCGTGATCTACGTTCCGCCGGCGGGTGCTGCGGATGCGATCATCGAGGCGATCGACGCCGAGATCCCGTTTATCACCTGCATCACCGAGGGCATCCCGGTCATGGACATGGTGCGCGTGAAGGCAAAGCTCGACAAGTCGAAGTCGCGCCTGCTCGGCCCCAACTGCCCGGGCATTCTCACGCCGGAAGAGTGCAAGATCGGCATCATGCCTGGTTCGATCTTCCGCAAGGGTTCGGTCGGTATCGTGTCCCGCTCGGGAACCCTGACCTATGAAGCCGTGTTCCAGACCTCGAACGAAGGTCTTGGCCAGACGACGGCTGTCGGTATCGGCGGCGATCCGGTGAAGGGCACCGAGTTCATCGACGTTTTGGAAATGTTCCTGGCCGACGAAGCCACGACCTCGATCATCATGATCGGCGAAATCGGCGGTTCGGCGGAAGAAGATGCGGCGCAGTTCCTCATCGACGAAGCCAAAAAGGGCCGCAAGAAGCCGATGGCCGGCTTCATCGCGGGCCGTACCGCACCGAAGGGCCGCACCATGGGTCACGCCGGCGCTGTCGTCTCGGGCGGCAAGGGTGACGCGGAGTCGAAGATCGCGGCCATGGAAGCGGCCGGCATCAAGGTTTCGCCGTCTCCGGCCCGTCTCGGCAAGACGCTGGTTGAAGTCCTGAAGGGCTGACGCCACATAAGAGGCGCACATTGCGAAGCGCTAATTAAACTTTTGGCAGGCGAATCAGCTGATGGTTCGCCTGCCTTGACCGCAACCAGACACGCACATCCTTCTGGCCGTGGTTGAAGCATGACAAGCGATGGTCGGCGCTTTCCAAGATCCGGCCCTAAAAAATTACGTCAGGAGGCGGGCGCCACGTCCGCGTAAGCACCATGGCACGGCAAGAAGCCAACGAGCAGTTCCTCATCACCTCCTTCCTCGACGGCGCGAATGCCGCCTATATCGAGCAGCTTTATGCGCGCTACGAGGAAGATCCGACGTCCGTCGGTCCCGAATGGCAGTCCTTCTTCAAGGCGCTGGGCGACAATCCGGACGATGTGAAGAAGGCCGCAAGCGGTGCCTCCTGGCAGCGCAAGAACTGGCCGATCCCGGCCAATGGCGAGCTGGTCTCGGCGCTCGACGGCAACTGGCCGGTCGTTGAAAAGGCGATCGAAAAGAAGGTTCAGGCCAAGGCAGAGGCGACCGCCTCCGCATCGGGCAAGGCCGTCGATCCGGCCGCTGTCCTGCAGGCCACCCGCGACAGCGTGCGCGCCATCATGATGATCCGCGCCTACCGCATGCGCGGCCACCTGCATGCCAAGCTCGATCCGCTCGGTCTTGCCGCACCGGTGGACGACTACAACGAACTGTCGCCGACGGCCTACGGCTTCACCGAAGCCGACTACGACCGCAAGATCTTCATCGACAACGTGCTGGGTCTCGAATACGCGACGATCCGCGAGATGCTCGACATCCTGCAGCGCACCTACTGCTCGACGCTCGGCGTCGAGTTCATGCACATCTCCAATCCGGAAGAAAAGGCCTGGATCCAGGAGCGCATCGAAGGCCCCGGCAAGGGCGTCGAATTCACGCCGAACGGCAAGAAGGCGATCCTGCAGAAGCTGGTCGAGGCCGAAGGCTTCGAGCAGTTCATCGACGTCAAGTACAAGGGCACCAAGCGTTTTGGCCTTGATGGCGGCGAATCGCTGATCCCGGCGCTCGAGCAGATCATCAAGCGCGGCGGACAGGAAGGCATGGAAGAGATCGTTCTCGGCATGGCCCATCGCGGCCGCCTGAACGTTCTGTCCCAGGTGATGGGCAAGCCGCACCGCGCCATCTTCCACGAGTTCAAGGGCGGTTCCTTCAAGCCCGACGAAGTCGAAGGGTCCGGTGACGTGAAGTACCACCTCGGTGCTTCGTCCGACCGCGAGTTCGACGGCAACAAGGTCCACCTGTCGCTGACGGCGAACCCGTCGCACCTCGAAATCGTCAACCCCGTCGTCATGGGCAAGGCCCGCGCCAAGCAGGACATGCTGACGAAGAGCTGGGAAGGCGACATCGTTCCCTTGAAGGAACGCGCCAAGGTTCTGCCGCTGCTGCTGCACGGCGATGCGGCCTTTGCCGGCCAGGGCGTGGTTGCCGAAATCCTCGGCCTGTCGGGTCTGCGCGGCCACCGCGTCGCCGGCACCATGCACTTCATCATCAACAACCAGATCGGTTTCACCACGAACCCGGCCTTCTCGCGCTCGTCGCCCTATCCGTCCGACGTTGCAAAGATGATCGAGGCGCCGATCTTCCACGTGAACGGCGACGATCCGGAAGCGGTCACCTATGCCGCGAAGATCGCCACCGAATACCGCATGAAGTTCCACAAGCCGGTGGTCGTGGATATGTTCTGCTACCGCCGCTTCGGCCATAACGAAGGCGATGAGCCCGCGTTCACGCAGCCGAAGATGTATAAGGTCATCCGTGCCCACCAGACGGTCACCGAGATCTATGCCGCGCGCCTGATCGCCGAAGGCCTGATCTCCGACGGCGAGTTCCAGAAGATGAAGGCCGATTGGCGCGCCCATCTGGAGCAGGAATTCGAAGCCGGCCAGAGCTACAAGCCGAACAAGGCCGACTGGCTGGACGGCCAGTGGTCGGGCCTGCGCTCCGCCGACAATGCGGATGAGCAGCGCCGCGGCAAGACCGCCGTGCCGATGAAGTCGCTGAAGGACATCGGTCGCAAGCTCGCGACGGTTCCGGAGGGCTTCAACGCGCACCGCACGATCAAGCGCTTCATGGAAAACCGGGCGCAGATGGTCGAAACCGGCGAGGGCATCGACTGGGCCATGGCCGAGGCGCTTGCCTTTGGTTCGCTGGTGACGGAAGGCCACAAGGTCCGTCTCTCCGGTCAGGATTGCGAACGCGGCACCTTCAGCCAGCGTCATACGGTTCTGTACGATCAGGACAGCGAAGATCGCTATATTCCGCTGGCCAACCTGGCGCCGAACCAGGCCCGCTACGAAGTCATCAACTCGATGCTCTCGGAAGAAGCGGTTCTCGGTTTCGAATACGGCTACTCGCTCGCCCGCCCGAACGCGCTGACCTTGTGGGAAGCCCAGTTCGGTGACTTCGCCAACGGTGCACAGGTCGTCTTCGACCAGTTCATCTCGTCTGGCGAACGCAAGTGGCTGCGCATGTCCGGTCTCGTCTGCCTTCTGCCGCATGGCTATGAAGGCCAGGGTCCGGAACACTCCTCGGCTCGTCTGGAGCGCTGGCTGCAGATGTGCGCCGAAGACAATATGCAGGTCGCCAACTGCACGACGCCGGCCAACTACTTCCACATCCTGCGTCGCCAGATGAAGCGCGATTTCCGCAAGCCGCTGATCCTGATGACGCCGAAGTCGCTGCTGCGTCACAAGCGCGCCACCTCGACGCTGGCGGAAATGGCGGGCGAGAGCTCGTTCCACCGCCTGCTGTGGGATGATGCGGAAGTCATCAAGGACGGCCCGATCAAGCTGCAGAAGGACGCCAAGATCCGTCGCGTCGTCATGTGCACCGGCAAGGTCTATTACGACCTGCTGGAAGAGCGCGAAAAGCGCGGCATCGACGACATCTACCTGCTGCGCATCGAACAGCTCTACCCGTTCCCGGCCAAGGCACTCATCAACGAGCTGTCCCGCTTCCGCCATGCGGAAATGGTCTGGTGCCAGGAAGAGCCGAAGAACATGGGCGCCTGGGCCTTCATCGACCCGTACCTGGAATGGGTGCTGGCTCATATCGATGCGAAGTATCAGCGCGTCCGTTACACGGGCCGCCCGGCTGCCGCTTCGCCTGCAACCGGCCTGATGTCGAAGCATCTGGCACAGCTCGAAGCCTTCCTCGAAGACGCGCTCGGCGGCTGATTTCAGCCGCTAGCGTTTTCACTTGCGAAACACGACATCGGATCAAACACGGAAGAACAACATGGCAACCGAAATTCGCGTCCCTACTCTCGGCGAATCCGTCAGCGAGGCAACTGTCGGCACCTGGTTCAAGAAGGTCGGCGACACGGTGAATGCCGACGAGCCGATCGTTGAGCTGGAAACCGACAAGGTGACGGTCGAAGTGCCGGCACCGGCGTCCGGCGTCCTGACGGAAATCGTTGCCCAGGCCGGCGAAACCGTTGGTCTCGGCGCACTGCTCGGCCAGATCGCCGAAGGCGCTGCAGGCTCCGCCGGCGCATCCGCTCCGGCTGCAGCGCCGGCCCCCGCTGCCGCTCCTGCCGCACCGGCACCCACCGCCGCGCCGGCTCCGGCCGCAGGCTCGGCCATGCCGGCCGCTCCCGCCGCCGCCAAGCTCGCTGCCGACAACAACATCTCGACCTCGGACGTCGATGGCTCCGGCAAGCGTGGCCAGGTTCTGAAGGGTGACGTTCTCGCCGCCATCGCCAAGGGTCCGGCTGCTCCTGCTGCAGCCCCTGCCGCTCCGGCAGCCCCGCGTGCACCGTCCACGACCGAAGATGCCGCCCGCGAAGAGCGCGTGAAGATGACGCGCCTGCGCCAGACGATCGCCAAGCGCCTCAAGGACGCCCAGAACACGGCTGCCATGTTGACCACCTACAACGAGGTGGACATGAAGGCGGTCATGGACCTGCGCAACCGTTACAAGGACGTGTTCGAGAAGAAGCACGGCGTGAAGCTGGGCTTCATGGGCTTCTTCACCAAGGCCGTCACGCATGCGCTGAGGGAACTGCCGGCGGTCAACGCCGAAATCGACGGCACCGACATCATCTACAAGAACTACTGCCACGTCGGTATGGCCGTCGGCACCGACAAGGGGCTCGTCGTTCCGGTCATCCGCGATGCCGACCAGCTGTCGATTGCCGGCGTCGAGAAGGAACTCGGCCGTCTTGCCAAGGCAGCCCGTGACGGCTCGCTCGGCATGGCCGACATGCAGGGCGGCACCTTCACCATCACCAATGGCGGTGTCTACGGTTCGCTGATGTCCTCGCCGATCCTGAATGCGCCGCAGTCGGGCATCCTCGGCATGCACAAGATCCAGGAGCGCCCGGTCGTCGTCGGCGGCCAGATCGTCATCCGCCCGATGATGTATCTCGCGCTCTCCTACGATCACCGCATCGTCGATGGCAAGGAAGCCGTCACCTTCCTGGTGCGCGTCAAGGAAAGCCTGGAAGATCCGGAACGTCTGGTTCTCGATCTCTAATCACCAACAAAGGAGGACGAGATGGACCAGGTAGCAGCACTTGCCACGCCCTATATCGCGTTGCTGGTTCTCTCGGTGGTGCTTCTCGTCCTCCATGTCATGCTGCAGGGGTTCCTCGCCACACGTGAACTCGGCTCCCAATGGAATGCCGGTCCGCGCGATGAGGGGCTGAAGCCTAAATCCGCGCTTGCGGGTCGCGCCGAGCGCGCCTCTTCGAATTTCCGCGAAACCTATCCCGCCTTCGTCGGTCTGATCCTTGCGCTCGCCTTCTACGGCGATGCGGGCGGCTGGGGTCTGGTCGGCGGCTGGATCTGGTTCCTCTGCCGGATCGCCTATATTCCCCTTTACCTCGCCGGTATCCCCTATATCCGCTCGCTGGTCTGGCTCGGGTCCCTCGGCGGCATCGGTCTCATGATCATCGGATTGTTCGTATGATGCATCAGTACGTGGTTGAGCTTGCATCTCTGATGGCGATCTTTGCATTCGCGATTGTCTCGCCGGGTGCGGATCTGGCCATGGTCATGCGCCAGTCGATCGTGCACGGACGCAAACCGGCCATCATCACCAGCTTCGGCATCGGCACGGCGCTGATGTTTCATGTCACCTACACCATTCTCGGCCTCGGACTGATCATTTCCCAGTCGATCACCCTCTTCAATATCCTCAAATGGTGCGGTGTTGCCTATCTCCTTTATATCGGGGTCAAGGCGCTTCGGGCTGGCAAGGCCGATCTCTCGGTGAATGTCGCCGACACCGCCTCGAACGAGCCCCGCCAGTCCGGCCTGCGGGCCTTCGGTCTCGGTTTTGCCGCCAATGCGCTGAATCCGAAGCCGGTATTCTTTTTCCTGTCGATCTTCTCCACCGCCGTCAGCGCCCACACGCCAATGCTGGTGAAATTCGGCTACGGTCTGGTCATGGCGAGCTGCCTGATTGCCTGGTTCGTCGCCGTCAGCATCTTCATGACGACGCCGCGCATGCGCGCTGCCTTTTCGCGTGCCAGCCAGTGGATCGATCGGGCGAGCGGCCTGGTGTTCATCGCGCTCGGCCTGAAACTTGCCGTCCAGAAGGCCTCGTGAGGGAACAGCCATGCCGTTGGATCAACAGCCCGTTCTTCTCGTCACCGGCGCAAGCCGCGGCATTGGTGCAGCCGTTGCCTTGAAGGCGGCCGACCAAGGCTGGTCCGTGATTATCAACTACGCGCAGAACGAAGCGGCTGCCCGTTCGGTCGCTGATGCCATCGCGGCCAAAGGCGGCACGGCGTGTATCGTCCAAGGCGACACCGGCACGGAGGAGGGCATTGCCGCCATCTTCGCAGCCGTCGATCGTGAGTTCGGCCGTCTCGATGGTCTCGTCAACAATGCCGGCGTGGTCGATCAGACGGCGCGGGTCGATGAGATGTCGCGCGAGCGGCTGGAGCGGATGTTTGCGATCAACGTGATCGGCAAGATCCGCGCCGCCTCCGAGGCGGTCAAGCGCATGTCCACCCGCCATGGCGGAAAGGGCGGCGTGATCGTCAACATCTCGTCCATGGCCGCCGTTCTCGGCAGCGGTGGGCAGTATGTGGATTACGCGGCTGCCAAGGGCGCGGTCGATACGTTTACCATCGGGCTCGCGCGCGAAGTGGCGGCGGAAGGCATTCGCGTCAATGCGATCCGGCCCGGCATCATCGCGACGGATATCCATGCCTCCGGCGGTCTGCCGGATCGCGCAAAGGATCTGGCACCCTCGGTGCCCATGCAACGCGCCGGCTCGGCGGATGAAGTGGCGGAGGCGGTGCTTTACCTCCTGTCGCCGCAGGCGTCCTACGTGACCGGTGCCATCTTGAATGTGAGCGGCGGCAGATAACGCCGACAACGAAGGACTTCATCCATGGCTTATGATCTTGTTGTAATCGGTACCGGCCCCGGCGGCTATGTCTGCGCCATCAAGGCGGCACAGCTCGGCATGAAGGTGGCCGTGGTCGAAAAGCGCGCCACCTTCGGCGGCACCTGCCTGAACGTCGGCTGCATTCCCTCCAAGGCCCTGCTGCACGCCTCGGAAGTCTTCGCCCATGCCAAGCATGGCATGGAAGAGCTCGGCGTCGAAGTCGCCGGCACCACGCTCAACCTCGACAAGATGATGGGCCACAAGGATGCGACGGTGAAGGCCAACGTCGATGGTGTGGCCTTCCTCTTCAAGAAGAACAAGATCGACAGCTTCATCGGCACCGGCAAGATCGTTGCCGCCGGCAAGGTCTCCGTCACCGCGGAAGACGGCGGCGTGCAGGAGATCGAAACGAAGAACATCGTGATCGCCACGGGTTCTGACGTCGCCGGCATTCCGGGTGTTCCGGTCGAGATCGATGAAAAGGTCATCGTCTCCTCCACCGGCGGCATCGCGCTCGACAAGGTTCCGGGCCACATGGTCGTCGTCGGCGGCGGCGTGATCGGCCTCGAACTCGGTTCGGTCTGGATGCGTCTCGGCGCCAAGGTCACCGTCGTCGAATATCTCGACACGATCCTCGGCGGCATGGACGGCGAAGTCTCCAAGCAGTTCCAGCGCATCCTCGGCAAGCAGGGCATGGTCTTCAACCTCGGCGCCAAGGTTACCGGCGTCGAGAAGTCGGAAACAGGCGCCAAGGTCACTTTCGAACCGGTCAAGGGTGGTGAAGCGCAGACGATCGATGCCGATGTCGTGCTGGTTGCCACCGGCCGCAAGCCCTTCACCGCCGGTCTCGGCCTGGAAGAGGCGGGCGTCGTGCTAGACAATCGCGGTCGGGTGGAAATTGACGGTCATTATGCCACCAACGTGCCCGGCATCTATGCCATCGGCGATGTGGTGAAGGGCCCGATGCTCGCCCACAAGGCGGAAGACGAAGGTGTCGCGCTCGCCGAAATCCTCGCCGGCCAGCACGGTCATGTGAACTATGATGTCATTCCGGGCGTCGTCTACACCCAGCCGGAAGTCGCCTCCGTCGGCAAGACCGAGGAAGAGCTGAAGGCCGCGGGCGTTGCCTACAAGGCCGGCAAGTTCCCCTTCACCGCCAATGGCCGCGCTCGCGCCATGCAGGCGACCGATGGTTTCGTCAAGGTTCTGGCCGACAAGGACACCGACCGCGTGCTCGGCGTTCACATCATCGGCTTCGGCGCCGGCGAAATGATCCACGAAGCGGCCGTGCTGATGGAATTCGGCGGCTCTTCGGAAGACCTCGGCCGCACCTGCCACGCGCACCCGACCATGTCGGAAGCCGTGAAGGAAGCTGCACTCGCCACCTTCTTCAAGCCGATCCATATGTGATCTATCAAGTCGCAGATTAAATCTTCGACACATTTCGAGGTCCCGCTTGGCGTCGCCAGGCGGGACTTCTATTGTGTGGGCCAGTGTCTAACCTGTTGATAAGGTGACGAAATGGCTCCTCTTTCCTACTCTGTCCCGCAGCGCATCCTGCATTGGGGCATGGCGCTTCTAATATTCTTCAATCTCATTTTTTCGGATGGCATTGAACATTGGCATCGTCTTGTCAGACGCGGCGAAACCATCACGCCGGATGATGTCGCATCCGCCAATATCCACGCCTATGTCGGCATCGCCATTCTGGCACTTGCTGTCGTGCGCCTGGCTCTTCGGTTTGTACAGGGCGTGCCGCAGGCACCGGCGGAAGAGCCGGCGATCCTGTCAATGATTGCCAAGCTGACGCACGGATTGCTCTATCTGCTGCTGATCCTGATGCCGCTCACCGGTATCGGCGCCTATTATTTTGGAAACGGCACGGCGGGCGATATTCACGCCGATGTTCTGAAGGTCGTGCTGTGGCTGCTGCTGGCGCTGCATATCGCTGGCGCACTCGTCCACCAGTTCTACTGGAAGACGGATGTGCTGGCCCGCATGACGCACGGGGTCAGGAAACGGGCGTGACCGTATAGCCCGCCTTGCGGAAGAGGGTGACCAGGCCCTCTTCACCCACGAGATGCAGGGCACCGACCGCGATGAAGGCGCCACCCTCCGCAAGGATCGGCAGCGAACGCTCGGCCATCCGCTGATTGCGGTCGGTCACGACACGCTCCTCGAATTCGGCATAGCCTTCGCCCTCGGCACTGTCGGGGGCGACGCGTTTCAGCATCGGCATCATCATGCCGATCTCGCCCTTCAGATAAAGCTCGGTCATGGTGGTCGTCACATCATCCATCCGGTCGCCCAGCCGCACCATTTCGATGAGTGACTTGATATGGAAATCGATGGGAATGGAGGCGATCGCGCCCAACTGTTCCTGCATGGTCTCGAGACCCTTGACGGGCTTGCCCTCGCTGACCGTGTCTTCCGCCAGCTTCTTGTCGAGGAAGTCGGCGCCGCCGGCCTTGCGGGCCAGCTCGCAGGCGGGAAGCGCAATGAAGCTCGACAGCATCCACGGCTGCATGCGCGAGACGGCGGACAGCGGAATGCCGCGCGTCTTCAGCCCGGCCTCCAGCGTCTTCTGATCCTCGGGCGAAAGATAATCGGTGATCGACTTGCCGTTGGTCATCATGGTGAGCTCGGGCTTGGCGAGCAGCCGGCCCATGGCCTGCTTCTCATCCAGGATCTCGTCCGATTCGACGACCACGACCTTCGAACCCGCCTTGGCTTCTGCCGCACCCTTCGGCATGGCGAGCACGCGCGGATCGGTCACATGCATGGTGCCGAGCAGGTAGGAGGTTTCGACACCCGGCTTTTCGATCTTCCAGAAGATGCTCCGGCCGTTGTCGATCGTCTCGGCCTCGGCCTCAAGCGCCGCATAGGCTGCCGGGTCCTTCGCCCGCATCTCCGTCAGCAGGTTTTTCCCATGGCAGGCTTCGTCCGCCGCGCGGGCCGGCTGAAGACCGCCGAGGACCAGCAGGAAGGACAGGAGCAACAGAAGATGCAAACTCGCCAGAGCCCACAGGGCAAGATCGCCGGGACGGCGCAAGAGCGAGGCGGAACGGGAGAAAGCGCGTGTGATCATGGTGTCGTTTCTACCGGGCGGGCGTCCACGATTGCTTAACAAACATGGTTAATCTGTGGGGGCATCGATTGCCTCTGTGCCAATCTCAGGCGCGCGGATGGGCCCGGTCATAGACGTCGAGAAGCCGGGCCTGATCCACGCCGGTATAGACCTGCGTGGTGGAGAGGCTGGCATGGCCGAGCAGTTCCTGGATGGTGCGCAGGTCGCCGCCGCCCGCCAGAAGATGCGTGGCAAAGGAATGGCGCAGCGCATGCGGGGTCGCGCTGTCGGGCAGGCCAAGCGCGCCGCGCAGTTTCTGCATTTCCCGCTGGATGATCGAGGGGTTCAGCTTGCCGCCGCGAGCACCGCGAAACAGCGGCTCGTCGGGGGGCAGATGATAGGGGCAGAGCGCCTTGTAATGCTCCACCGCTTTCGGCACGACGGACAGCAGCGGCACGAGCCGCGTCTTGCCGCCTTTGCCGGTGACGCGCAGCGACGTGGCGGTTGGCGAAAGATCGGCGGGTGTCAGGTCCAGCGCTTCGGAAATGCGAAGGCCGCAGCCATAAAGAAGTGTCAGCACCGCCGCATCGCGCGCCGCGATCCACGGTTCCTCATGAAGCTGCGCCTCCATGCTCACCACGTCCAGCGCCTGAATGTCGCTCAACGGCTTCGGCAGCGATTTCGGCTGCTTTGGCGCACGGATCGCGCCGGCGGCGGCCGCATTGATCAGGCCCTTGCGCTCCAGATAACGCAGGAAGGAGCGCAGGCCCGCCAGATGCCGGCCGAGCGAGCGCGCACCGGCACCGTCTCTGCGTCTTTGCGCCAGGAAGGCGCGAAGATCGGCGGTGCGCAGGGTGTGGATGTCGGAAATTTTGGCCGGCGCGCCGAGATGCGCCGTGAGAAACAGCAGGAACTGCCGGGTGTCCCGCTCATAGGCTTCCAGCGTATTGTCGGCCAGACGCCGCTCGTTGGCCAGGCTTTCCAGCCATTCGCGGCGCTTGTCCATCAGGTCGGGAGAGCCGGGGATGAGGATGTCGTTCACGCTGTGCCCGTTGATTTTGCCTGTCTCTGATCCACATTCGGATGCGTGCCTTACCAATTCGCTAAGATACCCCCGTGCGCATCACGACAACGCGGCTCGTCGTTGGTAGATCGATTGTCATAGTTCGATCACAGACGGCTGCGACAACGGCGGAATCTGCAGGCGGGAGTTTCCATGCAACGCCGTGAATCGATGTCTCCGATCGGACATTTGGCTCAGTCCATAGCACTTATTTCCCACGGCAATCCGGGGCATATCGTTGATACCCTGATTGCCGAACGCGGCACACGCATCGTCCACCATCCGCTGTGGCCCCTGATGCGTCCCTTTCTCCATTCGTTGTTGCGCTACAGCAGCGCGATCCGGTTTGTCGATCGGATCGAAGGCCTGTCGGGTTTCGATTCCTTTGCCTATCTGAGCGATCTGCTGAAACTTCAGATCCGGGTGCGCAATGGCGAGCGCATCCCGCAAACGGGCGGTTTCATCCTCGTCAGCAACCACCCGACCGGCATTGCCGATGGCGTCGCCGTCTTCGACCTTCTCAAGGATCGCAGGCCCGACATGATGTTCTTTGCCAACCGGGATGCGGTGCGGGTCAATCCGCGTTTTTCCGAAATGATCATTCCGGTCGAATGGCGCGAGGAGCACAAGTCGAAGCTGAAGGCGCGTGAAACGCTTCGGCTGACCAATCATGCGGTCGAGACCGGCAAGGTGACGGTTCTCTTTCCCTCCGGCCGCATCGCCTACTGGGAGAATGGCTGCCTCAACGAGCGCCCGTGGAAGACGTCCGCCGTCAGCCTGGCGCGCAAGTACAATCTGCCGATCCTGCCGATGCACATGACGGCCCGCAATTCCGGCCTGTTTTACTGGTTCGCCAAATGGTCCACCGAACTGCGCGATATGACCGTCTTCTATGAACTTCTGAACAAGAAGGGTGACCTGTTCGATTTCTCCATCGGCCAGATGATTGCGCCGGAGGAGCTGGACGGAGATCCGCTGCTTGTGACCAAGGCGCTTGAGCGCCACACGGTGTTCGAGCTGGCCGAAAACCCGGATGCGCGGTTCCGGTTCACGGATAACCTGCAGACGGCGGCCTGATTCCGGTTTTCTTTCGGTCCGCCTCGGGGCATGGTCCCGCTCCATGGGAAAAGATTCGTCCGATCTGTTTGGCGCCCTGTTCGATCCGCCTGCGACGAACCGCGTCGTGCCGGTTCTGGTGCCGCTGCCGGTGCCGGAGGCCTATAGCTATGCCGTGCCGGAAGGGGTGGCGGTGGAGCCGGGCTCCGTCGTGCAGGTGCCGCTCGGCCCCCGGCAGGTGATCGGTGTCGTCTGGGATGGCGCGGATGATCCCCGGATCGACCCCAAGAAGCTGCGGCCGATCACCCAGGTCTTCGATTGCCCGCCCTTGACGCGCGAGATGCGCCAGTTCGTCGATTGGGTTGCCTCCTATACGCTCTCGCCCCCCGGTCTCGTGGCGCGCATGGCGGTGCGGGCACCGGCGGCGCTGGAGCCGGAGCCGATGGTGGAGGCGCTGCGCTATCGCGGCGGTGAGCCGGATCGCATCACCCCGGCGCGCGCCCGGGTGCTCGATCTGGTGCGCGACGAAATCCCGTTCACCCGCAGCGGGTTGTCGCATGCCGCCGGCGTGTCGCTCAGCGTCATCGACGGGCTGGTGAAACAGGGCCTGTTCGAACCGGTCTTCCTGCCGCCGCCGCCGGTGGTGGCGCCTCCCGATCCGGATTATGTCGCGCCGCGCATCGAGGGGCCGCAGAAGCAGGCGGCGTCCGAAATCATCGAGGCGATGCAGGCCGGCGGTTTTTCCGCCTCGCTGATCGATGGCGTCACGGGATCGGGCAAGACGGAGGTCTATTTCGAGGCGATTGCCGAAGCGCTGAGAGCTGGCAAGCAGGTGCTGATCCTCTTGCCGGAGATCGCGCTGACGGCGAGTTTTCTCGAACGATTCCAGGATCGATTCGGTGCCAAACCCGCCGAATGGCACTCCGATCTTGCCCCCCGCATGCGCGAAAAGGTGTGGCGCGGCGTCGTCACCGGCGAGGTCCGTGTCGTGGCCGGTGCCCGCTCCGCGCTGTTTTTGCCCTTCGAGGAACTCGGCCTCATCGTCGTCGATGAAGAGCATGATCCGGCCTACAAGCAGGAAGATCGCGTCTTCTACAATGCCCGCGACATGGCGGTGGTCAGGGCCCGGATCGGCTCCTTCCCCATCGTTCTCGTCTCGGCCACGCCCTCGGTGGAAAGCCAGGTCAACGGCCAGAGCGGGCGGTATCATCTGGTCCACCTTCCGACGCGATTCGGCGAGGCGGCGATGCCCGATCTGCATCTCGTCGATATGCGTCGGCATGCGCCGGAACGCGGCGGCTTCCTGTCGCCGGTCATGTTGCGGGCGGTCAAGAAGACCATCGAAAAGGGGGAGCAGGCGCTGCTCTTCCTCAATCGTCGCGGTTATGCGCCGTTGACTCTCTGCCGTGTCTGCGGCCACCGGTTCCAGTGTCCGCAATGCTCCAGCTGGCTGGTCGAGCACCGGTTCAAGGACCAGATTCAGTGCCACCAGTGCGGATATGCGGAAAAGACGCCGGAAGCCTGCCCGGAATGCGGCACGTTCGATCATCTCGTCGCCTGCGGGCCGGGCGTGGAGCGGATCGCCGAGGAAGTCGAGAAACATTTCCCCGAAGCGCGCACCATCGTTATGTCGTCGGATCTGCTCGGCGGGGTGAAACGCCTGCGGCTGGAACTGGAGGCGATCGCCAAGGGCGAGGCGGATATCGTCATCGGCACGCAGCTCGTCGCCAAAGGGCATAACTTCCCGCTGATGACGCTGGTCGGCATCGTCGATGCGGATCTCGGGCTGGCGAACGGCGATCCGCGCGCGGCGGAGCGCACCTTCCAGCTCCTGAGCCAGGTAACGGGCCGCGCCGGGCGAACCGGGCTCAAGAGCCACGGCCTCCTGCAGACTTACCAGCCGCAGCATCCGGTGATGCAGGCGATCGTCTCCGGCGATGCCTCCGCCTTCTACGAGCGGGAAATCGGCGAGCGGGAAAAGGCGCTTCTGCCGCCGTTCGGACGTCTCGCCTCGATCATCGTCTCGGCCGATACCCGTGTGGATGCTGAAACCCATGCCCGCGGCCTGCGTGCTGCAGCACCCAAGGTCAGCGGCATTTCCGTTCTCGGCCCGGCGGAAGCGCCGCTGGCGCTGGTGCGCGGTCGGCATCGCTTCCGCCTTCTCGTGCACGGGCGCCGCAACAGCGACATGCAGGCCTATCTGCGCAGCATGCTGGACAGCGGCCCGAAGGTGCGCGGCACCGTGCATGTGCAGCTGGATGTCGATCCGCAAAGCTTCCTTTAAGAATCACCGTGCGGCTGCTAAGGCGGGCGAAACGCCAATCTCTGACAAAGGATCGGGCATGGATCTGTATTTCCCCACCGAATTTCCCGAACAGCTTGCCTTCCACGGCGCCGGCGCCACCGCGCTGATCGGGCTTCTGCTGTTCCTCCTACCGGCACAGGCGCTGAAGCTCGGCGGCTTCAGCGTCGGGGATGTGACGGCCGATGGCTATGCCAGCGTTCGCTCCACCGGCGGCATCTATCTCGGCCTCGGCCTGTCGGCGCTGCTTCTGGCGCAGGACTGGCTGTATCTGGCGGTGGGCGCTGCCATGGGGCTTGCAGCACTTGGCCGGCTGATTGCCGTTCTGGCCGATCGTGGCGCGACAGCCCGAAATTTCGGATTGCTGCTGCTCCAGGTTGCAATTGCCGCTCTGCCGCTCGGTTACGTGCTCGGCTACTTTTGAATGGTCCCGAGCGCGGCTTGGCCGGTGCGGACGGGATTCGTCCAAGGAATGACACAAAATCGTTTAAAGCCTTTGCAGTTAAGGCTCTTTCAGGGGTTACGCGTGTTGCGAGTCCCTACGTCCTATGCTAGACGAACCGCGAATTTCGGAAACAGGTTGAGGCCTGCCTCTCCCCGAATTGAGAAATAGAAGCAGATTCAAGTCTTTGGCTTACTCGGGGGAGTTGGTCGGCGGCTTGGGTGAAAATCAGGGAAATTGTGCCCGTGGCAGACACATCCCAGCAGACATCCGGCGTAGCGGAACGTTATGCTCTCTCGCTTTTTGAGCTGGCGCTCGAAGCGAATGTCCTTGATCAGGTGCGCGCCGATCTTGATGGCTTCCAGGTCATGATCGATGAAAGCGACGACCTGAAGCGACTGATCGCGAGCCCGGTGTTTTCGGCAGACGAGCAGTCGCGCGCGGTTTCGGCTCTCGCCGACAAGGCCGGCATCAAGGGCATCGTCGCAAATTTCCTCAAGGTTGTTGCCGGCAATCGCCGCCTGTTCGCGCTGCCGGGCATGATCCGCGCCTACCGCGAGATCCTTGCTCGCCATCGTGGCGAAGTTACCGCCGAGGTTACCTCGGCCCATGCGCTGTCTTCGGCGCAGGAAGATGAACTGAAGTCGGCGCTGAAGGGCGTAACCGGCAAGGACGTCGCCATCGACGTGTCTGTCGACCCTTCGATCCTCGGTGGTCTGATCGTCAAGGTCGGCTCCCGTCAGATCGATACGTCTCTCCGCACCAAACTTTCCACCCTTAAGCTTGCACTGAAAGAGGTTGGCTGATGGATATCCGCGCCGCGGAAATTTCCGCAATTCTCAAAGATCAAATCAAGAACTTCGGCCAGGAGGCTGAGGTTTCCGAAGTCGGCCAGGTTCTCTCCGTTGGTGACGGTATCGCCCGCGTCTACGGTCTGGACAATGTTCAGGCCGGTGAAATGGTCGAGTTCCCGGGCGGCATCCGCGGCATGGCCCTCAACCTCGAATCCGACAATGTCGGCGTGGTTATCTTCGGCTCCGACCGTGACATCAAGGAAGGCGACACCGTCAAGCGGACTGGCGCCATCGTGGACGTTCCGGTTGGTCCGGAACTGCTCGGCCGCGTCGTCGATGCGCTCGGCAACCCGATCGACGGCAAGGGTCCGATCAATGCTTCGCGCCGTTCGCGCGTTGACGTGAAGGCGCCCGGCATCATTCCGCGCAAGTCGGTTCATGAGCCGATGTCGACCGGCCTCAAGGCCATCGACGCCCTGATCCCGGTTGGCCGTGGCCAGCGCGAGCTCGTCATCGGCGACCGCCAGACCGGCAAGACCGCCATCATTCTCGATGCCTTCCTTAACCAGAAGGCCATTCACGACAATGGTCCGGACAACGACAAGCTGTTCTGCGTCTACGTCGCCATCGGCCAGAAGCGTTCTACGGTTGCCCAGTTCGTGAAGGTGCTCGAAGAGCGCGGCGCGCTGCCGTACTCGATCGTGATTGCCGCCACGGCCTCCGATCCGGCGCCGATGCAGTATCTTGCTCCGTTCGCCGGTTGCGCGATGGGCGAATACTTCCGCGACAACGGCCAGCACGCCCTGATCGCTTATGACGATCTGTCCAAGCAGGCTGTTGCTTACCGCCAGATGTCGCTCCTGCTGCGCCGCCCGCCGGGCCGCGAAGCTTACCCGGGCGACGTTTTCTACCTGCACTCGCGTCTCCTCGAGCGCGCTGCCAAGCTCTCCGACGAGCGCGGCGCCGGTTCGCTGACGGCTCTGCCGGTCATCGAAACCCAGGGTAACGACGTTTCGGCCTTCATTCCGACCAACGTAATTTCGATCACCGACGGCCAGATCTTCCTCGAAACCGACCTGTTCTACCAGGGCATCCGCCCGGCCGTGAACGTGGGTCTCTCGGTTTCGCGCGTTGGTTCTGCCGCTCAGATCAAGGCGATGAAGCAGGTTGCCGGCTCGATCAAGGGTGAACTGGCGCAGTACCGCGAAATGGCGGCCTTTGCCCAGTTCGGCTCCGACCTTGACGCCTCCACGCAGCGCCTGCTCAACCGCGGTGCCCGCCTGACCGAACTCCTGAAGCAGCCGCAGTTCTCGCCGCTGAAGACGGAAGAGCAGGTTTCGGTGATCTTCGCCGGCGTCAACGGCTATCTCGACAAGCTTCCGGTCGCTCAGGTCGGTAAGTTCGAACAGGGCCTGCTGAACTACCTGCGTACCGAAGGCAAGGCGATCCTCGACGCGATCCGCACCGAAAAGCAACTCTCGGACGATACCCGTGCGAAGCTGAAGTCGGCTCTGGACGCATTCTCCAAGACCTTCGCCTGAACGGAAAAGCTCAAGGACCGATAACGGATGCCTTCACTTAAGGATCTGAAAAACCGGATCGCCTCCGTCAAGGCGACGCAGAAGATCACCAAGGCGATGAAAATGGTCGCCGCGGCGAAGCTGCGCCGTGCGCAGGAGGCCGCCGAAGCGGCGCGTCCTTATGCGGAACGGATGAACCGCGTTCTTGCCAGCCTCAGCGCTGCCAATGCTGAAAATGCAGAGGCACCGCTGCTCTTGAGGGGCACCGGCAAGAACCAGACCCATCTTCTGATCGTTGCGACCGGCGAGCGCGGCCTGGCGGGGGGCTTCAACTCCTCCATCATCCGCCTCGCGCGTGACCACGCGCTGAAGCTCATCGCCGAAGGCAAGACCGTCAAGATCCTGACCGTCGGCCGCAAGGGCAACGACATTCTGCGCCGCACCTTCCGCGAGAACATCGTGGATTACGTGACGTTCCGCGAGGTCAAGCAGCTTGGCTTCGTCAACGCCAACGAGGTGGCGCAGAAGGTTCTCGCCCTGTTCAACGCCGGCGAATTCGACGTTGCGACGCTGTTTTTCGCGCGCTTCCAGTCGGTGATCTCGCAGGTTGCGACAGCCCAGCAGATCATTCCGGCCAAGTTCGACCAGGAAGCCCAGCCGTCTTCGGCGGCTGCGCTTTACGAGTACGAGCCCAGCGAACAGGAAATTCTGGAAGACCTTCTGCCGCGCAACATCGCGGTGCAGATCTTCCGTGCGCTTCTTGAAAACAACGCTTCCTTCTACGGCGCGCAGATGTCCGCAATGGACAGCGCAACGCGCAATGCCGGCGAGATGATCAACAAGCTGACGCTGTCCTACAACCGCCAGCGTCAGGCGCAGATCACGAAGGAACTCATCGAAATCATTTCGGGCGCGGAAGCGCTCTGAAGGCCCAGAGAAGAAGGGTAAGAACACATGGCTAGAGCAGCGACCCTGAATACCACCTCGAGCAGCGTGACCGAGTCCGTCGGCCGCGTGACCCAGGTTATCGGCGCCGTCGTCGACGTTGCCTTCTCCGGCGACCTGCCGGCGATCCTGAACGCGCTGGAAACCGACAACAACGGCAACCGCCTCGTTCTGGAAGTGGCGCAGCACCTTGGTGAAAACCAGGTCCGCACCATCGCCATGGACTCGACCGAAGGTCTCGTCCGCGGCCAGAAGGTCGTCAACACCGGCGCTCCGATCTCCGTTCCGGTCGGTGACGAAACGCTCGGCCGCATCATCAACGTCATCGGCGAGCCGGTTGACGAACTCGGCCCGATCCCGACGGAAGCCCGCCGCGGCATCCACCAGCCGGCTCCGGACTACGTCGAGCAGTCGACGGAAGCCGAGATCCTGGTCACCGGCATCAAGGTCGTCGACCTCTTGGCTCCGTACGCCAAGGGCGGCAAGATCGGCCTGTTCGGCGGCGCCGGCGTCGGCAAGACCGTTCTCATCATGGAACTGATCAACAACGTGGCGAAGGCCCACGGCGGTTACTCCGTCTTCGCCGGCGTCGGTGAGCGTACCCGGGAGGGCAACGACCTCTACCACGAAATGATCGAGTCCAAGGTCAACGTCGATCCACATGAAAACAACGGTTCTGCCGCTGGTTCGAAGTGCGCCCTCGTCTATGGCCAGATGAACGAACCGCCGGGTGCGCGCGCTCGCGTCGCTCTGACGGGTCTGACGATCGCTGAAGACTTCCGCGACAAGGGCCAGGACGTTCTGTTCTTCGTCGATAACATCTTCCGCTTCACGCAGGCCGGTTCCGAAGTGTCGGCTCTGCTCGGCCGTATCCCGTCGGCCGTTGGTTATCAGCCGACGCTTGCGACCGACATGGGCGCCCTGCAGGAACGCATCACCACCACCCACAAGGGCTCGATCACCTCGGTTCAGGCGATCTACGTTCCCGCCGACGACTTGACCGACCCGGCTCCGGCCACCTCGTTCGCCCACCTGGACGCAACGACCGTTCTGTCCCGTTCGATCGCCGAAAAGGGCATCTACCCGGCCGTTGACCCGCTCGACTCCACGTCGCGCATGCTCGACCCGATGATCATCGGCGAAGAGCATTACGAAGTGGCTCGTAAGGTGCAGTCGACGCTGCAGCGCTACAAGTCTCTCCAGGACATCATCGCCATCCTCGGCATGGACGAACTGTCGGAAGAGGACAAGCAGACGGTTGCCCGCGCCCGCAAGATCGAGCGCTTCCTGTCTCAGCCGTTCCACGTTGCTGAAATCTTCACCGGTTCGCCGGGCAAGCTGGTTTCGCTCGAAGACACGATCAAGGGCTTCAAGGGCCTCGTCAACGGCGACTACGACCATCTGCCGGAAGCCGCCTTCTACATGGTTGGTTCGATCGAAGAAGCGATCGAAAAGGCCAAGAAGCTGGCCGCCGCTTAAAAATCAACGGATTGGCGCCTGCCCTAGGGCTGGCGCCGCTCCTTTCCGCATAACGCCCAAAGAAGTGGACCGTCATGGCCGACTCTTTCGATTTTGAACTGGTTTCGCCCGAGCGCCTTCTCCTGTCGGAAAAGGTGACGGAAGTCGTGATCCCGGCGACGCTCGGTGAAATGACCGTGATGGCGAAACATGCGCCGACGATGACGACCATCAAGCCCGGCGTGGTGACGGTGAAGCTCGCATCGGGCGGCACCAAGAAATACGTCGTGTTCGGCGGTTTCGCAGACATTCTGCCGACCGGCTGCACGCTGCTTGCCGAATCTGCCGTGCCGCAGGACGAAGCCAACCGCGATCTCCTGCAGCAGCGCATCGATGCCCTGCGCCAGGACATTTCGGATGCGCCGACGGACGAGCACCGCACCAAGCTCGAGCACATGCTGGCGGACCTGACGCATCTCAACCATGCGGTTCTGCCGGCCTGACTTGCCGTCGCTGGATGAACTTTGAAAAGCCGGGCCCTCGTGTCCGACTTTCGTCGTTTCAGGCTTTTGCATCCTGAAGAATGAGGTCAGCGGCCTTTTCCGCCACCATCATGGTCGGTGCGTTGATGTTGCCGGCGGTGATGTTGGGGAAGATCGAGGCATCCGCGATCCGCAGGTCCGGCACGCCATGTACCCGCAGCCGGTGATCCACCACGGCGCTCACCGCGTCCGGTCCCATCGCGCAGGTGCCGCAGAGATGATAGATCGAACCGCAATTGTCGCGGAAATAATCGAGAAGCCCTGCGTCATCCGCCACGGCGGGCGAGGGCGACACCTCCTCCGTCACCCAATCGGAAAGTGCCGTGGCCCCTGCCAAACGGCGGATTAGCCGCATTCCCTCCAGCACCTCTGCGATGTCCCGGTCTGCCGTCAGATAGTTCGGCTGGATGAGCGGTTCGGCGGTTGCACCGGGGGATGTAAGCCGGATTTCGCCGCGGCTTGCCGGGCGGCAGGCACTGAAAGCCATCAGGAAGCCGGGATAGGGCTCCGGCAGCAGTCCGACCCTCGGATCGCTCGGGATGCGATAGGAGAGGGGGTTGAAATAGATCTGCAGGTTGGCCCGCTCCGCCTCCGGCCTGCCTGTCAGAAAACCGCCGGCCTGGTTGACGCTCATGGCGAAGGGACCCTTGCGGGTGGCAAGATACTGCAGTCCGCACCAGGCCTTGCCGGTGAGTGAGCCGAAGAGGCCGTTCAGCGTCGGGCGCCGCGCGCGATAATAGACGCTGGCGCAGAGATGGTCCTGCAGGTTTTTCCCCACCGCCGGCAGGTGTCGTTTTACGGCAAGACCATGCTCCTGCAGAAGCGCGCCATCCGCCAGCCCCGAGCGCTGCAGCAGAAGCGGCGATTGTACGGCGCCGGCGGAGAGGATCACCTCTCGCCGCGCATGCAACTGCCGCAGGCGACCGTGCTGGGACACCTCCACGCCGGTCACCCGCCCCGTCTCGTCGAACAGCAGTCGCTCAGCCAGCGCCCCGGTTTCCAGGGTGAGGTTCTGGCGCTTTAGCGCCGGCGTCAGGTACTCCACACCCGAATGCGAGCGGAATCCGTTGCGGGTATTGATGTCGTAGACCCCAACCCCTTCCAGCGTTTCGCCGTTGAAATCGAGGTTTTGCTGAAAGCCCAGTTCCGCGCCGGCGCGCAGGAAGGCGCGGCTGATCGGGTGGATGCCGTCGCGCATCGGCGTGATGTGGATCGGTCCCTTGCCACCGTGCCATTCGGTGTCGCCATGGGCGTGCGTCTCAAGCCTGCGGAACGTCGGCAGCACGTCGTCGAACCCCCAGCCGGGATTTCCGGCGGCCCTCCAGTCGTCAAAGTCAGCGCGGTCGCCGCGCACATAGACCATGGCATTGATGGCGCCGGACCCGCCAACCACCTTGCCGCGCGGCACGTAGAGGCGCCGGTCGTTCAGTTCCGGCTGCGGCGCGCTCCAGTGCATCCAGTTGACTGCCGGATTGTAATAGCTCTTCGCATAGCCAACCGGGATTTTGAGCCAGACCGAGTTGCCCTTGCTGCCTGCCTCCAGCAGCAGAACCGAATATCGCCCGCTCTCCGACAGCCGGCTGGCGAGGATGCAGCCGGCGGAACCGGCACCGACCACGATGAAATCGACCTCCATCGCGGTGTCATCCCTTGGCCGGAGAAAACCGCTTCACATCGGCGTGGTCCGGCGCCATCTGCAAATGAAGCCGCTTGCCTGTATAGGGTGTATGGGCAGCGACCACGTCGTGGTTCAGTTCCACGCCGATGCCTGGCTCGCGAGACGGGATCAGGTAGCCGTCTTCCACAACCAGCTTGGTCTTCAGCACTGCGGCATGGAAGCCGGAGAAATCCATGATCGCCTCATGGATGAGGAAATTCGGCGTGGCGGCGGCAAGCTGAATGCTGGCCGCAGCCCCTACCGGCCCGTTGTAGAGATGCGGCGCGATCTCGGCATAAAAGCACTCCGCCATTCCGGCGATCTTCTTTGCCTCCAGCAGGCCGCCGACGCGCGCGACATTCATCTGCAGAATGGAGGCAGCCCCTTCCTGCAGCACGCGCTGGAATTCGTATTTCGTCGTTAGCCGTTCGCCGGTGGAAACCGGAATGGATGTGGCGCGGGCAACCGTCGCCATCGCCGCCTCCTGGCCGGGCGGCACCGGCTCCTCGAACCACAGCGGATCGTATTTCTCCAGCCGCTTGGCGAGCCGGATGGCGGAGGCCGGAACCATTTGCCCATGCGTCCCGAACAGGATATCGGCCCGGGCGCCGATCGCGTCACGGATCTTGCGGCAGAAGGTCTCGCAGCGCTCCATCACGCCGAGCGACAGATGATGGCCGCTATACTGCGTGTAGGGGCCGGCGGGATCGAACTTCACGGCGGTGAATCCAAGTTCCACCATGCGCACGGCTTCTTCGGCGGCAAGGTCCGGATCGTTGTAGTCGTAGTCGCCGCTGGCATTTTTCGGATAGAGATAGGTGTAGGCGCGCAGGCGCTCATGCACGGTGCCGCCCAGAAGGTCGGCCACCGGCCGCCCCGCCGCCTTGCCGATTATATCCCAGCAGGCGATCTCCAGCCCGGAAACGATTCCCATCATCGTCGGGTCCGGCCGCTGTGTGAACCCGCTCGAATAGGCGGCGCGCCAGAAGCGCTCGATCCGGTGCGGGTCATGGCCCTCCAGATACCGCTCAAAGACATCCTCGATCAGCGGCACCAGCGCGTTCGGATCAAAGGCGGTCGCATAGATTTCGCCCAGTCCGCGAATGCCGCAGGCGGTTTCCAGTTCCACGAAGATCCAGTACATGCCGCCGATATGCGGGGGCGGAACGGCAACCACATGGGTGGTCAAAGACGCAAGCTTCATCGATCTCTCCTCCTCAGTGCTTCAGGATCACGAGACGGGTCTGGGTGAATTCCAGCATGCCGTGCTTGCCATCGTCGCCACCGAGGCCGGAGCGTTTCCAGCCGGCGTGGTAGCCCTGATAGGGATCGGCCGGAAATCGGTTGATATAGAGTTCGCCGGCCTCGATGCTGTTTGCCGCGCGCATCACCTTTCCGTAGTCGTTGGAATACAGAACGGAGGCGAGGCCGAAGGGGCTGTCATTGGCCAGCCGCAATGCCTCGTCGAAATCGCTGTAGGGGATCACCGGGAGGACCGGCCCAAAGATCTCCTCGCGGATGATCTGCATGTCCTGCCGGCAGTGCGAGAGCAACGTCGGCGGGTAGAAGAAACCCTGCCCCTCCGGCAGCGTGCCGCCGGTCTCCAGAACCGCCCCGTCCTGAACTGCGTGTTCCACCATGGCATGCACACGCCGGCGAGTCGTATCCGAGGCCAGCGGCCCCATCAGGCCCGCATCCGTCGCCCGGTCACCGAAACCGCGGGCGGCAAAACCGGTCTTCAACTTGTCCAGCAGCGCATCGTGCACGGAGGCATGCACGTAAAGCCGCTCGACGGAGGTGCAGACCTGGCCGCAATGGGCGGTCTTGGCGGCCAGCAGGCTGTTTGCCACGGCGTCCAGATCGGCATCCGGCTCGACGATCACCGGTGTCTTGCCGCCGAGTTCCAGCGAGGGTTTGGCGATGTTTTTCTTGCAGAACTCCAGCACCGCCTGGCCAGCCGTCACACTGCCGGTCAACGTGATCATGCCGACCTCCGGGCGCGTGCAGAGCGTTCCCGCCACCTCGTGCGTCATCGTCAGGATGCTGACGAGACCCTCCGGCAGGCCGGCCTCCGCCACGGCTTCAGCAAAGGCGAAGGCGGAGGTCGGCGTCGTGTTGCTGGGGCGCACGACCACCGCATTGCCGGCAATCAGCGCCGGGGCGATCTTGCGCACCAGCGTGTAGATCGGAAAGTTGAAGGGGATGAGGCAGGCAACCACGCCGATCGGCACCCGCTGCAGCATCAGCGTCTCGTTCGGCGTGTCGCTGTCGATCAATTCCCCCTCGATACGCCGCGCCCATTCGGCGTGATAGCGCATCAGTTCGACGCCATAGCCCACCTCTGCCGTCGCGTCGGCTAAGCTCTTGCCGCTCTCCTCCGCCAGTGCCACGCCGATCTTGTCCGCCCGGTGTTCCAGACGATCTGCCAACCGCCGCAGGGCATTGCCCCGTTCGATCGAGGGCAGGCGGCCCCAGGCTCGTTGTGCCTCGGCTGCACGGCTGGCCGCCTCGATGACATCCGCATCCGTTGCGAGCGGCACCGTGGCGAAGGGCGCACTGGTTGCCGGGTTGATCACCTCGATCACGGCATCGGGTTTCGCCTCGACAAAGTGCCCGGCAATGAAATTCTGGCAGTGGCGCATGGATCTCGACCTCCTTCGCTGGAAGGCCAAGAAGACGTCAGGGCAGGGGTGGTTCGCAAGCGAGGTTTTGGCAGTCAGATCATTCCAAAAGGGAATGCTCGCTTTGCGCCAGCGTCAGATCTCGCCCTTAAGCTCGGCCTGCAGCCAGCCGCGAAACGCCTTCACCTTCGGCGGCTCCTGCGTGTCCGCGCGGGTCACCAGCCAATAGGCCTCGTGGCCTTCCACCTCCACATCCAGCACCTGCGCCAGCTGGCCGCTCGCCATCAGCGGCGCCACCATCGCCCGGTCGGCAACGGCAACGCCCAGCCCGTTGCAGGCCGCCTCGATTACCAGATCGAGAAGATCGAACTCCATGCCGCCGCGCGTATCCGTCTGGCCAAGGCCCGCGGCATCCAGCCAGCGCTGCCAGGTGAGATAGCGCTGGTCGGCGGAGGCGAGCACATGCAGGAAGGTGAAGCGGGAAAGATCGATCGGGCCGCCTTCTTCGATGAGATATGGCGCGCAGACGGCGATATGGCGCTCCGTCAGCAGCCGGGTGCAGGACAGCATCGGCCATTCGCCATCACCGAAGCGGATGGCGCAGTCGAGCAGGCTCCGATCCGTCAGGCTGTCGGCGGCATCGGTGGTGATGCTGATGTCGAGATCGGGAAGGGCGGCGCGCAGGCTCCCGAGCCGGGGCAACAGCCAGCGTTTGGCAAAGGTCGGCGGCACGTTGATGCGCAGCCGGTGGCGGTTGCTCTTTTCGACGATGTTGCGCACCGTCAGTTCGACCGCATGAAAGGCGTTCTGCAGGCTGGCATAGAGTTCCGCGCCAGACGGTGTCAGCTCCAGATGGTGGTGATGGCGGATCACCAGTCTTTCGCCCAGCTGATCCTCCAGATTGCGCACCTGGCGGCTGACGGCACTCTGGGTCAGGTTCAGGCGTTCGGCGGCGCGGGTGAAACTGCGCGTCTGGCCCACCACCTCGAACACTTTCATGGCCGTCAGCGCCGGTAGCCGTCGCATGCTTGTCCCCCCCGTCTTTGCGCATTTAATCAGAGGGAGACGGAAACCGTCACCTGCTTTCTGCTGTTTTTCTGAACGCCTTGCGCCATGTCATGATGATGGCGTGCCGCTGTGCAACTCTTGGCGGTCCTCAGCCACGGGAGAAAGCGAATGAAGGTTGGAATCGTCGGTGCCGGCATGGTCGGCAGTTCAGCAGGCTATGCGCTGGCTTTGACCGGCACGGCGAGCGAGGTGGTTCTGGTCGATCAGAACGAAAAGCTGGCGATGGCCCAGGCGGAAGACATCGCCCACGCCACCCCCTTCCACTCCGCGACGAAGGTCAGCGCCGGCGGTTATGAGGCGCTGGCCGGCGCCGGCATCGTTATCCTCGCCTGCGGTGTCAGCCAGAAACCCGGAGAAACGCGACTGGCGCTTCTGGAGCGCAATGCGGACGTATTCCGCCAGGTGGTGGGTGAGGTGCTGGCCGTGGCACCGGAGTGCATCCTGCTGATTGCCTCCAATCCGGTCGATGTGATGACGGATATCACCACGCGGATCTCCGGCCTTGTCCCGCAACGGGTGATCGGTTCCGGCACGATCCTCGATACGGCCCGCTTCCGCAGCCTGCTCGGGCGCCATCTCGGCATCTCGCCGCAATCGGTGCATGCCTATGTGCTAGGGGAGCATGGCGACAGCGAGGTTCTGTCGTGGTCGAATGCGCTCGCCGGGTCCGTGCCGGTGGCCTCCGTCGCCGCGCAGATGGGCCGTCCGCTGACGCAAGAGATCCGCGACCGGATCGACGACAATGTGCGCAATGCCGCCTATCGCATCATCGACGGCAAGGGATCCACCTATTACGGCATCGGCGCCGGGCTTGCACGTCTCGTGAAGGCCATCTCGCTTGATCAGCGGGCGATTTTCTCCGTCTCCATCGTCACGCCGGACGTGGAAGGTGTAAGCGATGTCGCCCTGTCCATTCCGCGCGTCATCGGGGCTGCCGGTGTCCTCATGGATCTCTTCCCGGATCTCGATGATGGTGAGCACGCAGCCCTTCTGAAGAGTGCGAGGATCCTCAAGGAGAAGGCTTCGTCCGTCCGCCTCTGAGCGGGGCTACGTCTGGAGCCGGTCGGTCGAAAGACGGTAGTAAAGGCCGTCCGGATGATAGAGCAGTTCTCCCTCGCCACCGAAATCATGCGGCGCAATGCGCTCCATCAGCGTGGTGCCAAACCCGCGCCGCGCCGGCTGCAGAACGGTCGGGCCGCCCGATTCGCGCCACTGGAAGTCAAACCCGCCGCCGTTTTCGCCCTGCCAGTCCACGCAGACCCGGCCGCCTTCTGCGGAGAGCGCACCATATTTGATCGCGTTGGTCACGAGTTCGTTGACGGCGAGCGCAAGCGAGAGTGATTGTTTCTCGTTCAGCTGGATATCCGGCGGTCCGGACAGGTGAATCCGGTTCTGGCCCGTGCTGTGCGGCGACAGTGCCATTTCCAGGACCTGAAGCAGCGGCAGGTCGCCCTGCTGCTGATCGAGCAGCAGGGACTGCGCATTGGCAATGGCACCCAGCCGCTGCAGAAGCAGGGGGCGCACTTCGGTGAGCGGGCGTTCCACCCGCAGCGTCTGGCTGACGATCGAGGTGACGGTGGCAAACATGTTCTTCATCCGGTGATGAAGTTCGGAATTCATCAACCGGAACTGCCGCTCCGCCTGCACGCGCTGGGTTGTCTCCACCACGGTATCGAGAAGCCCGGCAATATTGCCGTCGTCATCGCGCAAGGGGCTGTAACAGAAGGTGAAATAGGCTTCCTCCGCAAAACCGTTGCGATCGATCGTGAGGGCAAAATCCTCAAGGAACGTGGCCTTGCCCGCGAGTGCTGCGTCGGCAATCGGCTTGATGTCGTCCCAGATTTCCACCCAGCTTTCGGCCAGCGGGCGGCCCATGGCTTCCGGCTTGTTGCCGAGGATCGGGCGGAAGGGATCATTGTAGATGATGGTCAGCTCCGGTCCCCAGGCAATCAGGGCCGGAAAGGCGGAGCTGAGGGTCATTCCCACGGCGGTCTTCAGCGCCACCGGCCAGGCCTCCGGCGCCCCGAGCGGCGTTTTCGTCCAGTCTGTCTGCCGGACCAGCTCGGCTGAGCGACCGCCACCCTGAAGGAATGAGAGTTTGTCTGTTGTCGTCACGGAGCCTCTCAAACAGTGTTGATTGGAAGATGATGATGTCGTCTTGCCTGTGGCACTTAGGGTCTAAACGGTTGGCGGCAATTGCCATCGGCGCCGCAGGGGTGCAAATCGGTGGTGAGAACCGGCAACGGTGAGGCCCGATGGAGGAAACAGATGATCGATAAGCTGGAATTCTTCATTGCGCTCGCCGGTGTCGGGCATTTCGGCCGGGCGGCGGAGGAATGCGGCATCTCGCAGCCGACGCTCTCGGCGGCCATCCGCCAGCTGGAGGATCAGCTGGGTGTCGTTCTCGTGGTGCGCGGATCGCGTTATCAGGGCCTGACACCGGAGGGACAGCGGGTGCTGGAATGGGCGCGCCGCATCGTCGGCGATACCCGCACCATGCGCGAGGAAATGCGCGCCGCCCGCCGCGGTCTCGCCGGCCATATCCGCATCGCCGTCATTCCGACGGCGCTCGCCATGGTGCCGAAGCTCACCGAACCCTTCCAGAAACGCCATCCGGACGTCACCTTCTCGGTCACGTCGCGCACCTCGCTGCAGGTTCTGAGCCAGCTGGAAAACCTCGAGATCGACGCCGGCATCACCTATCTCGACAACGAACCGCTCGGGCGGGTGACCACGGTGCCGCTCTATTCCGAACGATATCATCTGATTGCGGCGGCAGGGACACCGCTCGCAGACCGGGAAACTGTGACCTGGAAGGAGGTTTCCGGTCTTCGGCTTTGCCTATTGACCCCGGACATGCAAAACCGCCGGATCATCAACAAACACATGACGGAGGCCGGGGTCTGGGTGAAGCCCACGCTGGAATCCAATTCCATGATCGTGCTCTTTTCGCATATCCGCACGGGGCAATGGGCCTCGATCATGCCGCGTAACGTCGCGGAATCATTCGGTTTTCCGGAACAGATCCGGATGATCCCGATTGCCGAGCCGGATGCCGAACATCTGGTCGGCCTTGTTGCCACGCACCGTGAGCCGCATACGCCGCTGGTGTCCGCCCTGCTGCATGAGGCAAGATCCCGCGCTGCAGCATCCGCGTTTGATAGAAATTTTCTATCGCACAACGAAATGCCGTTATTGACCTGATGCATGCATCTTGGCCATCCTTCCCAAAAGCCAAGTCTAGCCGGTTTGCAGGCCGCGCTGTGATCAACTGATCTGAGGCGGGCAAGACGACATCGCAGCTTGCCTTGCGTCGGTTTGGGAGGACTGACCAATGAACATCCGAGCGGTTGCCACCAACGAAGCGACCCGAATTTCCGAAATCATCGACCACTGTCGTCACTTGGAAGGGCCGATGCTGCCGATCCTGCACAAGGTGCAGGAGGAGTTCGGTTACATTCCCGAAAACGCCAAGCAGATCATCGCCCAGGCGCTCAATCTGT
This sequence comes from Allorhizobium pseudoryzae, assembly GCF_011046245.1. Classification (NCBI taxonomy): domain Bacteria; kingdom Pseudomonadati; phylum Pseudomonadota; class Alphaproteobacteria; order Hyphomicrobiales; family Rhizobiaceae; genus Affinirhizobium; species Affinirhizobium pseudoryzae. Next base: position 1,232,321 of record NZ_CP049241.1, on the reverse strand, counting down.
CGCGCGCCGAAGTGCACGGCGTCGTGACCTTCTACCATGATTTCCGCGACCATCCCGCTGGCCGCCATACCCTCAAACTCTGTCGTGCCGAGGCCTGCCAGTCGATGGGCTGCGAGCCCCTGGCGGAGAAGGCGAAGGCGAAGCTCGGCATCGACTGGCATGAGACGACGGCGGATGGCGCCGTGACCCTGGAGCCGGTCTTCTGTCTCGGCCTCTGCGCCCAGGCGCCGGCTGCGATGCTGGATGGCGAACTCTATGGCCGTCTCGACGAAGACTGTCTGAACGACATCGTGGCGGAGGTGCGGGCATGAGCATGACCGACACCATCACCGTTTTCGTTCCCCGCGATGCGGCAGCGCTTGCCGTCGGTGCCGACAAGGTGGCAGCCGCCATCGAGCGCGAAGCGGCAGCCCGCAATCTCGACGTCCATATCGTGCGCAACGGCTCCCGCGGCATGCTCTGGCTGGAGGTGCTGGTAGAGGTGCGCACCGCGCATGGCCGGGTGGCCTATGGCCCGGTCAAGACCTCGGATGTGCCGTCCCTGTTCGATGCCGGTTTCCTGACGGGCGGCGATCATCCGCTCAGCCACGGCCTGACCAGCGAAATTCCCTTCCTCAAGGGTCAGACGCGGCTCACCTTCTCCCGCTGCGGCATCACCGATCCGCTGTCGCTTGAAGATTACCGCCATTACAAGGGGTTGACCGGTCTCGAAAAAGCGCTGGCCATGCCCCCGGCCGACATCGTCAAACAGGTCACCGACAGCGGGTTGCGTGGCCGCGGCGGCGCCGGTTTCCCGACCGGCATCAAGTGGAAGACGGTCGCCGACGCGACAGCCGATCAGAAATACATCGTCTGCAACGCAGACGAGGGCGATAGCGGCACCTTTGCCGACCGGATGATCATGGAAGGCGATCCCTTCGTGCTGATCGAAGGCATGGTGATTGCCGGCATCGCGGTCGGCGCCACGAAGGGTTACGTCTACACCCGCTCCGAATATCCGCATGCCATCGCCATCATGGAAGAGGCGATCAAGATTGCCCGGCGCGAGGGCATTCTCGGCCCGTCCGTTTTGGGTTCGCCTTACGCCTTCGACATGGACGTCCGCATGGGCGCCGGCGCCTATGTCTGCGGCGAAGAAACCTCGCTGCTGAACAGTCTCGAAGGCAAACGCGGCATCGTGCGCGCGAAGCCGCCGCTGCCCGCGCTGCAGGGCCTGTTCGGCAAGCCGACGGTGGTCAATAACGTCATGTCGCTCGCCTCGATCCCGGTGATCATGGACCGCGGCGCGCAGTTCTACCGGGATTATGGCGTCGGCCGCTCGCATGGCACGATCCCGATCCAGCTTGCCGGCAACCTGAAACATGGCGGGCTTTATGAAACCGCCTTCGGCCTGACGCTCGGGCAATTGGTGAACGAGATCGGTGGCGGCACGATCACCGGTCGGCCGGTCAAGGCCGTCCAGGTCGGCGGGCCGCTCGGTGCCTATTTCCCGCCCGCGCTGTTCGACACGGTGTTTGATTACGAAGCCTTCACCGCCGCCGGTGGCCTCATCGGCCATGCGGGCATCGTGGTGTTTGACGAGACGGTCGATATGCTGAACCAGGCGCGCTTTGCCATGGAATTCTGTGCCGTCGAAAGCTGCGGCAAGTGCACGCCCTGCCGCATCGGCTCCACCCGCGGCGTGGAAGTGGTCGATAAAATTGCCCGCGGCATCGAGCCGGAAAAGAACAAGGTGCTTCTGGAAGATCTCTGCAACACCATGAAGTTCGGCTCGCTCTGTGCGCTGGGCGGGTTTACGCCCTATCCGGTCATGAGCGCCATGACGCATTTCCCGGAGGATTTCGCGCCGGCACCTGTGAGGGAGGCGGCGGAATGACAAAACAGGTCGTGCACAAGCCCCTCACCCTAACCCTCTCCCCGCAGGCGGGGAGAGGGGACGCGATTGCCGCCGCCCGCTCGGGTATCTCTGCCGTTGCGGGACGCTGCGACGTCGCGGCGCTCCCCTTCTCCCCGCCTGCGGGGAGAAGGTCCCGGCAGGGGGATGAGGGGCAGACAGCCTCGCTTACGAATTCATCGTTCAAACAGGAGGCCCACCATGCCCCTCGTTCCTGAAATTGACTACGGCACACCCGCCTCGCGTTCCGAAAACATGGTGACGCTGACCATTGACGGTCGCGAGATCACCGTTCCCGAGGGTACCTCCATCATGCGCGCCTCCATGGAGGCCGGCATTCAGGTGCCGAAACTCTGCGCCACCGACATGGTCGATGCCTTCGGTTCCTGCCGCCTCTGTCTCATCGAGGTGGAGGGCCGCAACGGTACCCCCGCCTCCTGCACCACGCCGGTTGCCCCCGGCATCGTCGTGCATACCCAGACGGAGCGGCTGAAGCAGATCCGCAAGGGGGTGATGGAGCTTTATATCTCCGACCACCCGCTCGACTGTCTGACCTGCGCCGCCAATGGCGATTGCGAGTTGCAGGACATGGCCGGCGCCGTGGGCTTGCGCGACGTGCGTTATGGCTATGAGGGCGACAACCATGTGAAGGCGCGTTCCGCCACCGGCGCCATCAATGCCCAGTGGATGCCGAAGGACGAGAGCAACCCGTATTTCACCTATGATCCGTCGAAATGCATCGTCTGCTCGCGCTGCGTGCGGGCCTGCGAAGAGGTGCAGGGCACGTTTGCGCTGACCATCGAAGGCCGCGGTTTCGACAGCCGCGTTTCGCCCGGTGCGCACGAGGCCTTCCTCGAATCCGAATGCGTCTCCTGCGGTGCCTGCGTACAGGCCTGCCCGACGGCGACGCTGACGGAAAAATCGGTGATTGCCATCGGTCAGCCGGAGCATTCGCTGGTCACCACCTGCGCCTATTGCGGCGTCGGCTGCTCCTTCAAGGCGGAAATGCGCGGCGAGGAACTCGTTCGCATGGTGCCGTGGAAGGATGGCCAGGCCAATCGCGGCCATTCCTGCGTCAAGGGTCGGTTCGCCTATGGTTACGCCAGCCACAAGGACCGTATCCTCAACCCGATGATCCGCGAAAAGATCACCGATCCCTGGCGCGAAGTGACCTGGGAAGAGGCCTATGCGCATGTCGCCTCGGAGTTCCGTCGCATCCAGTACCAGTATGGCCGGGAATCGATCGGCGGCATCACCTCGTCGCGCTGCACGAACGAAGAAACCTATCTGGTGCAGAAGCTGATCCGCGCCGGCTTCGGCAACAACAATGTCGATACCTGCGCCCGCGTCTGCCATTCGCCGACCGGTTACGGCCTCGGCCAGGCTTTCGGCACCTCCGCCGGCACGCAGAACTTTGACAGCGTCGAACATTCCGACGTGGTGCTGGTGATCGGCGCCAACCCGACCGATGGTCATCCGGTGTTCGGTTCGCGGCTGAAGAAGCGGCTGCGCCAGGGCGCCAAGCTCATCGTGATTGATCCGCGCCGCATCGATCTGGTCAAGACGCCGCATGTGGAAGCCGCCTTCCACCTGCCGCTGAAACCCGGCACCAATGTCGCGGTTCTGACGGCGCTCGCACATGTCATCGTCACCGAAGGCCTGTTCGACGAAGCTTTCATCCGCAACCGCTGCGACTGGTCGGAATTCGAGGACTGGGCGGCCTTCGTGGCAGAGCCGCAGCATTCGCCGGAGGAGACGGAAAAGTTCACCGGCGTTCCGGCGGAAGAACTGCGCGGTGCTGCCCGCCTGTTCGCCAAAGGCGGCAATGGCGCGATCTATTATGGTCTCGGTGTCACCGAACACAGCCAGGGTTCGACGACCGTCATGGCGATCGCCAACCTCGCCATGGCAACCGGCAATATCGGCCGTCCGGGCGTCGGCGTGAACCCGCTGCGTGGCCAGAACAATGTCCAGGGTTCGTGCGACATGGGCTCCTTCCCGCACGAACTGCCGGGCTATCGCCATATCTCGGATGATGCGACGCGCGAAACCTTCGAAAAACTCTGGGGCGTGACGCTCAACAACGAGCCGGGGCTGCGCATCCCGAATATGCTGGATGCCGCCGTCGAAGGGTCGTTCAAGGGCATCTATATCCAGGGCGAGGACATTCTCCAGTCCGATCCGGATACCAAGCATGTGTCGGCTGGGCTTGCCGCGATGGAATGCGTCGTCGTGCACGACCTCTTCCTCAACGAGACCGCGAATTACGCGCATGTCTTCCTGCCGGGCTCCACCTTCCTGGAAAAGGACGGCACGTTTACCAATGCCGAGCGCCGCATCAACCGCGTCCGCAAGGTCATGACGCCAAAGAACGGCTATGCCGACTGGGAAGTGACGCAGAAACTGGCGCAGGCCATGGGGCTTGCGTGGAACTATAGCCATCCGTCCCAGATCATGGACGAAATTGCCGCAACGACGCCGAGCTTTGCCGGTGTATCCTATGCCTATCTGGAGGAAAAGGGTTCGGTGCAGTGGCCCTGCAACGAGAAATTCCCCAATGGCTCGCCGATCATGCATGTCGATGGCTTCGTGCGCGGAAAGGGTAAGTTCATACGCACGGAATACGTCGCGACCGATGAACGCACCGGTCCGCGCTTCCCGCTGTTGCTCACCACCGGCCGCATCCTGTCCCAGTACAATGTCGGGGCCCAGACGCGTCGCACGGAGAATGTCGTGTGGCACGAGGAGGACCTGCTGGAGATCCATCCGCACGATGCCGAACAGCGCGGCATCAAGGAGGGTGACTGGGTGAAGCTTGCAAGCCGCGCCGGCGAGACGACGCTTCGGGCGCTGATCACCGATCGTGTGGCACCGGGCGTGGTCTATACCACCTTCCACCATCCGAACACGCAGGCGAATGTCATCACCACGGATTTCTCCGACTGGGCGACCAACTGTCCGGAATACAAGGTCACGGCGGTGCAGATCTCGCCCTCCAACGGCCCGACGGACTGGCAGGAGGATTACGAGGAACTCAGCCGTCGCTCCAGGCGTATCGTCGGCAAGCTGGAAGCGGCGGAGTAAGGGCAAGGCGATGACGGAAAACCAGAGCCGCACGGTTCAAGAATGGCGCTTCCGGCAGGGACACCTGGCGGAAGGTCATCGCATCGTGCCGGAAGAGGTGCCGATCGCGCTCTCCTATGGCGGCTCCACCCACGCGGTGATGATGGCGACGCCATCCGACCTGATCGATTTTGCCTACGGGTTTTCGCTGGCCGAGGAGATCATTACCTCGGCCGCGGATATTCTCGAGGTCGATCCGATCGAGGCCGGGGCCGGGATCGATGTGCAGATTAGTCTCAAGGATGCGACCGCCGATGCGCTGACCGCGCGGCGCCGTCGCATGGCGGGCCCCGTCGGCTGTGGTCTCTGCGGCATCGAATCCATCGAGCAGGCCGCGCGCGAGGTGGCCGTCGTCTCCGATGCCCGCTTCGTGCTGACGCCGGCCATGGTGGCCGAGGCGACACGGCTCCTCGGTGACGGACAGCGGCTGAACCGGGAAACGCGCGCCGTGCATGGTGCAGCGTTCTACCGCTCGGGCCAGGGGCTGGTCGCGATCCGCGAGGATGTCGGCCGCCACAACGCGCTCGACAAACTCGTCGGTGCCGTTCTGCGTGCCTCGATCAAGGCCGGCGAGGGGGCGGTCGTCGTCACCAGCCGCCTTTCGGTGGAGATGGTGCAGAAAACGGCGCTGTTCGGCTGCCCCTATCTGATCGCGATCTCGGCGCCCACCGCGCTCGCCATCGAAACCGCGGAACGCGCCGGCATCACGCTGATCGGCATCGCCCGGGGTGATGAATTCGAAGTGTTTACAAGGCCTGATCGTCTGACGACGGGAGAGAACAGTCATGTCGCTTGATCACACCGACGAGAAGCTTGTCCGCATGGCGAACCAGATCGCCACCTTCTTTGCCTCGCAGCCGGAGGCGGTCAGGGTGGATGGTGTGGCGACACACATCAACAAGTTCTGGGAGAAGCGCATGCGCCGCCGCTTCTTCGAGATGATCGATGCCGGCATCGGCGGCTTCCTGCCGCTCGTCGTCCTCGCGTCCTCCAAGATCAAGCGCCCATACCAGAGCGATGACAGCGCTGTCGGCGTCGGGGCTGATGCAGCGCGGGGCGCGCCGGGCGGCAAGGGCCCGGTGGCCGGCGAATCTCTGTCGGAACCCAGCGTTCCGCCGGGAACCGTCTGATCGAAACAGGTGTCGGGATTACGGGCGACACATTGATCAGATGAAAAAACGAGAGCCGACGGTTCAGGATCGCCGGTTCCAAAATGGGCTTTCATCCGCTCCGGCCACGGTGGCGGACAGAGATTTTTATTGTCCTGACATTCCAAGAGGGAGGCTTTGTCAATGGCAGTTGCAGGCGTAAGTGGAGGGGATCTGACAGGCGTCGGCATCCTCGATCGAGAACGAATTATCGCCAAACCGGGATTCAATCGCTGGCTGGTGCCGCCGGCGGCGCTCGCCATCCATCTGTGCATCGGCATGGCCTATGGCTTCAGCGTGTTCTGGCTGCCGCTCAGCCGCGCCATTCCGAACGCAGATCCCAGCTGCTCCAGCCTCACGCTGGCCGGCGCGCTGTTTACCACCGCCTGCAACTGGCGCGTGGCGGATCTCGGCTGGATCTATACGCTGTTCTTCGTGCTGCTCGGCTGCTCGGCGGCCATCTGGGGCGGTTGGCTGGAGCGGGTGGGGCCGCGCAAGGCTGGTTTCGTCTCCGCCTGCTGCTGGTGCGGCGGCATTCTCGTTGCGGCGCTCGGCGTCATGTCCCACCAGCTCTGGCTGATGTGGCTGGGCGCCGGTGTCATCGGTGGCGTTGGTCTCGGCCTTGGTTATATCTCGCCGGTTTCCACCCTCATCAAGTGGTTTCCGGACCGGCGTGGCATGGCAACGGGCATGGCCATCATGGGCTTCGGCGGTGGTGCGATGATCGGCGCGCCGCTCGCCAACCTTCTGATGAACACCTTCAAGACCGACACTTCGGTCGGCGTCTGGCAGACCTTCGTGGTCATGGCGCTCGTCTATTTCGTCTTCATGATGGGCGGCGCCTTCGGCTATCGCATCCCGCCGGCTGGCTGGCGTCCGGAAGGTTGGACGCCGCCGGCGGCCAAGAGCACGATGATCACCCACCGCCACGTGCATCTGCGCGATGCGCACAAGACACCGCAGTTCTGGCTGATCTGGGCCGTGCTCTGCCTCAACGTGTCGGCCGGCATCGGTGTCATCGGCATGGCCTCGCCCATGCTGCAGGAAATCTTCGCCGGCTCGCTGATCGGCCTGCCGGGTGTTGCCTTCGCGCAGCTCGATGCCGGCCAGAAGGCGCAGATCGCGGCGATTGCCGCAGGCTTTACCGGCCTCCTGTCGCTCTTCAACATCGGCGGCCGCTTCTTCTGGGCCTCGATGTCGGACAAGATCGGCCGCAAGAACACTTACTTCTGCTTCTTCATCCTCGGCATCGTTCTCTATGCCGCGGCACCGACATTGGCCATGCTGGGGTCCAAGGCCTTCTTCGTTCTGGCCTTCGGCATCATCCTGTCAATGTATGGCGGCGGTTTTGCCACCATCCCGGCCTATCTGGCGGATATCTTCGGCACGCAGTTCGTCGGCGCGATCCACGGCCGTCTGCTGACCGCCTGGGCGACCGCCGGCATCGTCGGCCCGGTCGTCGTCAACTATATCCGCGAGGCGCAGATCGCCGCCGGTGTCGCACCGGGCCCGGCTCTCTACACCAGCACGATGTATATCCTGGCCGGCATGCTGGCGCTTGGCCTTGTCGCCAACGCCTTCGTCAAACCACTCTCGGACAAGTGGTTCATGTCGGATGAGGAAGTCGCCTCGCTGCAAGCGAAGACCGCGGCGGCCAATGCCGGCCCGACCGGTTCCTTCGGCATCGGCAAAGGTGGTCTCGATGCCAAGGCGGCACTCGCCTGGTCGGTCGTCGGCATTCCGCTTCTGTGGGGTGTCTGGGTGACGCTCCGGAACAGTCTGGCCATCTTTGGCTGACGTCCGGCAAAAGTCGATGCGGGAGCCGGCCATCGTGCCGGCTCTTTGCGTTTCGTCAGTTCAGCCAGAGATGGATGAGGGCGGCTTCCGGCGTTTCGGTGCCGCCGTTTTCGATGCCGGTGCTCCACAGGTCGGCGCCGGCGGCATAGGTGCCGGGCGCCAGGCCACCAGCCTCGCAACTGCTGACGGCACGCAGCCGCTTGCCGCTTGCGATGGCCCGTTCCAGGACCGCAAGAACGGCCTCGTCCGACATCGCCGTCCCCGAACCAAAGACCCGCAGCACCGCGCCGTCGAGGTGCTGAAGCATTGCATCGAGGGCTTGTGCCGGCATGCCGGGCGAGAGTGTCAGGATGGCAAACCGACGGTCTTCGGTGAATTGCCGCAGGCGCGGCGCTGCAGGGTCTGCCTGCGGCTGGCTGCGAAAGCTGTCGGCGGCGTGGCTGTCGTGCTTGACGAGACCGGCAGCCGCCAGCAGCTTTCCGGCAAATGCCAGGTGAACGCCGTCGCCAGCCTGAAAGGCCGCTTCCAGCGCCAGCGACAGATTGCCCTCCGCATCGCCGTGCTGGCCGAGCGGCAGCATGGAGCCGCAGAGGAGGATCCGCCGATCTTCACCCGCCAGTGCCTGAGACAGCGCCGCGCCGGTAAAGGCCATCGTATCGGTGCCGTGCGTGATGATCACGGGCCGGTCTGGATGCGCCCGGATAACCGAGAGCATCTCGTTCCAGTGGCGCGGGCCAACATCGGCACTGTCGAGCAGCGGGGAAAAGACATGGCTGTCGAGCGTGACGCCTGAGGGCAGGCGGTCGCGGACGGCCTCTTCGACCAGTCCCTCGACCGGTGCCAGCCCGTCCGGTCCTTCTGCCATGCCGATGGTGCCGCCGGTGTGGATGAGAAGCAGGCGCATGGTCTCTCCCTCAGTGTAACCAAGCGCTTCCTATGGTAAGCCTCGCGGCAGATCAACCTTTGACGCAAACGCAAAAAGGGCAACCTCGTGTGTTGCCCTTCGTGTGCGATGGCGGTGCGGACAAGAGGCCGTCAGGCGGCCAGATCTTCGAGGTCGCTGCCCTTGAACATCTTCGACAGGTTGAGGAAGCAGATCATGCCGCTCTCGGTCGCGATGATGCCTTCGGAGAAGGACTTGTCGAAGGAGGCGGAGACTTCCGGCACCGGCTGCACCTGCGCGGAGGAAATCGTCAGGATGTCGGAGACGCGGTCCACCAGCATGCCGATGACCATGTTGTGGACTTCCGCCACAACGATTGCGGAACGCTCGTTGGCCACCGTGCTCTTCATGCCGAGCTTGTAGGCGAGGTCGATGATCGGGATGACGGATCCGCGCAGGTTCATCACGCCGATCACATCGGCCGGCGCATGCGGGATCGGCGTCGACGGCGCCCAGCCGCGGATTTCGCGGATCGTCGTCGTCTTCACGCAGAATTCCTGGTCGTGAAGGCGAAAGGCAATGATCTCGAGTGTTTCGCCGCTGAAGCTGGTGGTGTTGATCGTGGTCGCCATCAAAATTCTTCCCAATTCTCCGATGCCTGGACCGCGGCGGCTGCACCGGTGTTGGCGCGGGCGACCTTAGCCATGAGTGAGCGTGCCGGGGATGCGACGGGGCGTGCATCGGGTCGCGCGATTCGCACAGTAGACGAAGATTGTTTCCCAAAGCTGAATCGGCTGATGAGATCGCGCAGCGAGCCCGCTTCCTTGGCAAGGCCGTGGCTGGCAGCGTTGGTCTCCTCCACCATTGCGGCGTTCTGCTGGGTGTTCTGGTCCATCAGGTTGATGGCGTTGTTGATTTCCTTGAGGCCGATTGCCTGTTCGCGGCTGGCTTCCACGATCGCCTGCACATTGGTGTTGATGTCGCCGACTTCGGTGATGATCGCCTGCAAGGCACGGCCGGTCTCGTCCACCAGTGCCACGCCCTTCTTCACCTGCTCGCCGGAGGTGTTGATCAGCGCCTTGATTTCCTTTGCCGCCTTGGCGGAGCGTTGTGCCAGCTCGCGCACTTCCTGGGCGACGACCGCAAAGCCCTTGCCGGCCTCACCGGCGCGGGCCGCCTCGACGCCGGCATTCAAGGCCAGAAGGTTGGTCTGGAAGGCGATGTCGTCGATCACCCCGATGATCGAGGAGATCTCGCCGGCTGAGCGCTCGATTTCGCCCATGGCGGAAATGGCGCTGGAGACGACCTCGCCGGAGCGCGTTGCGCCGGTCGTGGTGCGGGCCACCAGATCGCCGGCCTCTTCCGCGCGCTTGGCGCTTGTCGCAACCGTCTGGGTGATCTCGTCGAGAGCCGCTGCGGTTTCCTCCACGGCGGCTGCCTGCTGCTCGGTGCGCTTCGACAGGCTGTCGGAGGCTTCGCGGATCTGCTGGGAGCCCGATGCAATCGCTTCGGCGTTCTGGCCGACGTTTTCCATCGCCTGACGCAGTTTTTCGATCGCCGTGTTGAAATCCGTCCGGATCTTTTCCAGCGACGGAATGAAGGCCCGTTCGATGCGGAAGGTCAGGTTGCCATTTGCCAAGGCGCCGAGACCCTCGCCGATGTCGTCCACCGCCCGCACGCGTTCGGTAATGTCGGTCGCGAACTTCACCACCTTGAAGACCTGGCCGTCCGCATTGAAGATCGGATTGTAGGACGCCTGGATCCAGACCACCTTGCCGCCCTTGCCGATGCGCTTGAACTCGGCGGCAATGGGTTCTCCGGAAGCCAGCTTGCTCCAGAAGCTTCGGTAGTCGGGGCTCGCGGAAAAGGCCGGATCACAGAACATGCTGTGATGCTTCCCCTTGATCTCCGCCAGGCTGTAGCCAAGACAGGAGAGAAAGTTCTCGTTGGCGGTCAGAATGTCGCCGGCGGTCGTGAACTCGATGACGGCCTGCGTTCGGGAAATCGCGTTGAGCTTGCCGGCGTCTTCTGCAGCCTTCAGCTTGGCGGTCGTAATGTCGGTGGCGATCTTGACGACCTTGACCACCTTGCTGCCGGACATGACGGGATTGTAGGAGGCCTGGATCCAGATTTCCTTGCCGTTCTTGCCGATGCGCTTGTATTCCGCGGCATCAAATTCGCCGCGCGCCAGACGAGCCCAGAAATCCCGGTAGGCCTGCGAGTTCACGTAGGACGGCTCACAGAACAGGCTGTGGCTTTTTCCCTTGATCTCGGAAAGATCATAACCGAGCGCTTTGCAGAAGTTCTCGTTGGCGGAGATGATCTGCCCCGTCGGGCTAAATTCGATGATGGCCTGAGAACGCCCAATGGCAGCCAGTACGCTGCTGCTGTCGTTGATCCCGATCAGTTTAAGTTGCACTGTCATTACCCTCGGTAGAACAGAAAGAGTGTCAGAGCACCCAACTGTTGCTCCCGCCTCTCAAGACGTTCGTAGAGTAACCGTGATTGGTTAAATTTAAGTCAAACGTTAATCTCGCAAGGGTTGTGAAATTAACGCTGGTTATCTCGAGCAATTGATAAATGTAAGGAATTTCGTCACGTAAAGCTCGTTTGCTGCCTGCACGTGTTTAGGAAATTATCCAAAATCTAAAGCGTGTCGCGCCAAACCAGATTCGGTATTCCGGTTTGTTTGGATTTATGATTCATTTGCCCATGGAAGGAGAAGCGCCATGGGCAAGCCGCATCCGATGGAGTTGCGTGAGCGTGTCGTTGCATTTGTGAACGAAGGCAATAGCAATCGGGAAGCCGCCCGGCATTTCCGGGTTTCGCCCCGGTTCGTCAACAACATGATGATCCTGCATCGTTCCTCTGGTTCTCTTCGCCCCGCCAGACAGGGCCATCCGCCTGGCAGTAAACTTTCGCCTCATGCGGAGTGGATCAGCGAGCGCGTTGCTCTGCATGGCGAAGTGACCCTGGACGAACTGTGTCTCGAACTGGCCGAGCGCGGTATCGACGTCCACCGCGCCACCGTCGGGCGGTTTCTACACCAGCTTGGGCTGAGCAATAAAAAAAAGCCTCAAGGCAAGCGAGCAGCGCAGACCGGAGATCGCCAAGGCGCGTGATCTTTGGATCAACCGCCGAAAGCGGTTCTTCAACAAAGCGTTGTCCCGGCTCATCTTTATCGATGAGACGTCCACGAATACCCGCCTGACGAAGCGCACCGGATGGTCTGCCAAAGGCAGCCGCTTTGCGGCTTACGCTCCCTTTGGCCACTGGAAGACGCAGACATTCATCGCCGGACTGCGCTGCCATGGCCTGACCGCGCCGTGGATCGTCGAGGGGCCCATGAACGGCCGCATCTTCGAAACATGGATCGAAACACAGCTTGCGCCGACACTGTCGCCCGGCGATGTTGTCATCCTCGACAATGTCGGCTTCCACAAAAGCGAGAAAGCCGAGCAGCTGGTCAAGGCGAAGGGCGCCTGGCTGCTCTTCCTGCCGCCCTATTCACCGGACCTGAACCCCATCGAAATGGCGTTCTCAAAGCTCAAGGCGCTCTTACGAAAGCGAGCCGCCAGAAGCTTCGATGCGATTGCCCAAGCCCTCGGCGACATCATCAGCCTCTTCTCCGTCACCGAATGCAGAAACTTTTTCCGCGCAGCAGGATATGAGGCAAAATAAATGCGACACGCTTTAGGGTATTATCCCGAAGCGCGTGCTGGACGATTTTCCGGTTAATATTCTTTCTCGTAGAAAATCCCGCCCGAGCCGCCATCGCTGCCGGCCGATCCTTTCAGCTTCACTCCGCGCCCGATGTCGAGATTGATCGTTGCGCGCGCGCCGCCGCTGCCGCCCTGTTCGAGCTGCAGATAGGTGCGGTTGTTCAGCCGGCGCCCAATCGACACGCTCGTCTGCCCGGCCTCGTCGGTCTTGATGTCGAGATCGTCCACCCCGAGGCTGGACCGCAGCGACTGCAGGAGGGAATTGTCTCCGCCGCCGGCCAGCTGGGCGACGGCATCGGCCAGCTGGGCGATCTGCAGGGCCGAGAGCCGCGACAGCGACTGCCCGAAGATCAACTGCGCCAGGATCTCGTCCTGCGGCAGCGAAGGCGACGAACTGAAGCCGATCTCCGGATCGTTGGCCACGCCCGTCACCGTGATGGTGATCGTGGTCTGGCCGGAACTCGTGGTGGCCGCCAGATCCAGCACGGGAATGAGGCTGCCGCCGAAGGTGATGCGTCCGCTGGTGAAGTCCAGCCGCTTGGTCAGGATCACGATCCGGCCGCGCCGCATCTCGAAGGCGCCGGCCACATTGGGGGCTGCCGTCGTGCCGCGGATGGTCAGCGCGCCGCCCAATTCCGCATCGATGCCGCGACCACGCACGAAGATCCCGTTCGGCGCGCGCAGCGTCAGGTCGAGATTGATGCCGGCGCTCGTTCCGCTGCCGCCTTTCGGGGCGAGGCTCGCCAGCAGCGCCCGCACATCCGGCGGCGCGTTGACATGTTTGACATCGATCTGCGCAAGCGATGCCGGCAGCGAGGCGGGCACGGTGATGTTGGCGCGCACCAGGGCGATCTCGCCGGAGAGGGTCGGTGCTCCCGTCAGCGGACCGCTCAGGTTCAACGTGCCGTTCACCGTCGCCGTCACCAGATTGCCATCGACATAGGTGGCGTTGTCCAGAACGATGCGCAGATCGGCGGCGTAACCGTCGCGGAGACCGATGGATCCCTGCAGCGAAACGGTGCCGCCGGTGGAGACCTCTGCCGTCAGGCGGGAGATCGTCGCCGTGTCGCGGTTGAAGGTCACGCTGGCATTGATGCCGTTGAGCGCAAGATTGCGGCGGACATCGATCAGCTGTGCGCCCGTTGTGGAGGCGGTACCGGTAATCGCCGGTGCCGCGGCCGTGCCGCCAATACTCACATTGACATTGGCTGCGCCCTCCAGCGCCAGTCCCTGACCCGAAAGCTGCGCTGCCGCGAGAGCAAAGGGCAGACTGCCCTCGACGCGGACATTGAGCGCGCGGTCGCCGGTGAGGCCGACAGTGCCGCTGCCGGTCACGTTGAGGCCGCTTGCGCCGCTGAGCCGGGTTTCGAACTGCACTTGCTGGCTGCCGAGCGTGCCCGATGCCGTGATATCGAAGGGGGCAAGGCCGGCGCTTCGCGTCTGCGCAACCGAGGCCCCATTCCACCGGAGGTCGAAACGTCCGCCGCTGGCACCGTTCGCCGGCAGGGCAGACAGGCGTCCGGACACCGTGCCTGTGGCGTCCAGCCCCGGCTGGAAGGCATTAGCAAGGCGGGCCGGCAGGGCATTGATCTCGGCATTGAGGTTCGGCTGCGGACCATTGTCGCCAAAGGCGACGCTGCCATCGGCAGTCACGGACAATCCGTCCGGCCCCGTCAGCCGCGTATCCTTCAGGGTCAACCGATTGTCGGCAAAGCTGCCGGCGGTGCGCAGGTTCAGGCCGCGGATGCCCGCGTCGCCCTGGCGCTGGATCACGCCGTCGGCCCATTGCAGGTCATAGCTGGCGTTGGGGTTGGCAACCGTGCCGGTCACTGTGGCGTTGCCGGTGATCGTGCCACCGGCCCGGATGCCGGGCAGGAAGGTGTTGGCGAGGTCGGCGGGAACTGAACGCAGCTCTGCCGTGAGGTTCAGCGGACGCTCGCCCGCCAGGCCAACGGTGCCGCTGGCGGTTGCGGACAGACCCGAAGGACCGTCGAGGCTGGCTTCGTCCAGTGTCAGCGTGCCGTTGACCAGCGAGCCGCGGGTGCGCACAGAAAGCCCGGCAAGGCCGGCGCTGCGGGTCAGCGCCAGTCCGGCATCCTGCCAGGCCAGGTCGAACTGCGTCGCGGGCGCGTCGGGCGTGCCTGTGGAAGATACCGTTCCGGACACCATGCCCGTTGCGCCCAGATCCGGCGCGAAGGCATTGGCGAGGTTTGCCGGAAGGGCCGCAATGGAGGCGTTCACATCGAGCGTCGGCGGTTGCTCATCGGCCAGCTGAACCCGTCCCTTAGCGCTGACCGACAGACCGGATGGGTCGCTCATGGCCGTTTCGTCGAGGGTCAACAGGCCGCCGGTGAAGCTTCCTCGGGCGCTGGCATCGATGGCGTTGACGCCCGCCTGCCGGGTCTGAGCGGTCGAACCATCGGCCAGACGCACATCATAGCGGAGATCGGGTGCTTCCAGCGTGCCGCTTGCGGTGAGGGATCCGTTCAGCCGGCCGGCGGCGTCGAGGTCCGGTCGTGCGATATTGGCAAGCGACGCCGGCAGCTGGTTGAACTCGGCCGTGATGTTGAGCGGTGCGCCGAGCGCAATGCCCGCCGTTCCGCTGGCCGTCATGGCGATGCCGTTCTCTCCGCCAAGCCGCGCCTCGTTGAGGGTGAGTGTCTGATCGGCAAACCGTCCGGCGGCGGTCAGGGACAGCGGCCCGAGATTGGCGCTGCGGGTCTGGGCAAGCGTGCCATCCGTCCAGGCCAGGTTGAACTCGGCCTGAGGCGCTGAGAGCGTGCCGGCAACGGTCGCCGTGCCCTTCAGTGTGCCTTGCGCGCCAAGATCAGGACGCGCGATGTCGATCAGGTTTGCCGGCAGCGCATCGATCGTGGCGTCAAGGCTGATCGGTCGGTCTCCGCTGAGGTTCAGCGAGCCGGTGGCGCGGGCCGAAACGCCATCGCCGCCGCTGATCGTCATCTGTTGAACGGCGACGGTGTTGTTCTCGAAACTTCCGGTGGCGGTGGCGGCAAGAGCGACAAGGCCCGCCTTGCGCGTCCCGACAGTCGAGCCCTCCTTGAGTGCGAGATCGAAGCGCACTTGAGGGGTCGCAAAACTTCCGGACATCTGCGCGGCGCCCGAGACCACGCCTTCCGCCTGCAATTCCGGCCGGAACCGGTTGGCGATTGCCGCCGGCATGGCGTTCAGGTCGAGCTTGAGGTCCAGTTTGCCGGGGCTCGCCGTTGCAACACTGCCGGAGGCCCGGGCGGAAAGCCCGTCTTTACCCTCCAGCACGGCTTCATCGATGGTCGCGGTGCCGGTTTCGTAGCGCCCACGAAGCGAGAGGCCGAAGGGGCCGAGATCGAGAGTGCGGGTCTGGGAGACCTTCGCATTGTCCCAGGCAAGGCTGTAGCGGATGACCGGTTTTGCGGAAGGACCGCCGAGGGTCACGACGCCGCCAATATCGCCCTCCGCCCCGAGATCGGGAACGAAACCGTTGGCGAGCGCTGCCGGCAGCTTGTTGATGCGCATGGCGAGGTTCAGCTGATCGGCAGCGCTGCCTTCCACGATCACCTGTCCGCCGCCCACGGTGAGCCGGATCGGATCGAGCACGACGTTGCCGCTTTGCACGCGGATCTCGGAGGGCTCGGAGAGTGCCACCGCAACGCCGCCCGGTGCTGCCTGAAAGCGGTCGAGGCTGAGCGTCAGATCGCCGCTTTCCGGCAGACGGGTCAGGCTCCCGGAGAGCGTCAGCGGCGCATCGGAATAGGTGGCACCCAGATCGAATGCCGTACGGCTGCCGTCCTGCGACAGGGAGAGGGCAAGACCGGACAGTGTCTGACCACCGACCGACAGCTGATCGGCGCGAAGCGTGCCCTGAAGCGCAAGGTTTCTAAGATCCGTGCTGGCAAGATCGACCTGGGGCTTGGCAAGCGTTGCACCTTGCGCCGTCAGCATCTCGCCGCTGGCAGTGATGGTCGCGGCCGGAACGCCCGCGGCATTCGTCAGCGTCACGCTGCCCTTCAGGTCGCCTTCCGCCTTTTGTCCGGCAAGGCCTGCCAGAACGCCGATTTCCGGCAGATCGAAATTCAGCTGCCCGGCGGGCAGGAAGCTCTCCGACAGCTCAAGCGCTCCCGTCAGGCGGTTGGCACCGGCTTCCAGGCTGATCTGCGAGATGGACAGGAGACCATTGGCCTGGTTGACCGTGCCTTCCAGACGGACCGGCTTGGTATCGAGCATTGCCGTTGCAAGCACAGTGCCCTTCAACCCCTCGGTTGCCGTCGTGGCTTCCACCTGCGCGCTCAGGGCCTGCAGTGTGTGGCCGCTGATGCGCAGATCGGCGGCATTCAGAACAGTTTTCAGCGCGATGGCATCAAGCGGGCCGGAAACGCTGATATCGTAACCGACCGCACCCTTGGCATCCTTGCGCAGCTTGGCAATATCGGCGATGCGGCCGGCCAGTTGCCCCTGCAGCTTGCCGTTTTCGAACGCGACATTGCCGTGGCCATCGAGCAGGTTCGATTTCAGCACAATGTTCTCGAGGCTCAACTTGCCGCCGATGATGCTGTCGATATAGCCTTCGAGGCCGATCGACTCGCTGAAATTGCGGCCCACGGCATCGGGAAGACCGGCCGGATTGAGCGAAAGACGAATATTGCCGGTGACCGACTGTTTCGACTGGTTGTAGGCGCCGCTCACCGTGCCGGAGAGGTTGGCGCTTTCGAAGGTGGCGGCATCGAGCCCGATCGCCGGCATGGCGAGCCTGATCGGCGCATCAAGGCGGATCGGGCCGTCGATCAGCCGGTCGAGGTTCGGTTCGTCGAAATCGGCCTGGGCGGCGGTCAGGCGGGTGCGGATGCTGCCCGCATAGGTCACGAGGTTCAGGTCCTCGCTTTCGGCCTGCAGCCGGATCTGCCCGAGATGCGCACCCTCGACGGTCGCCGAACGGAGTGCTGCCGTGGCGTTGAAGCGCGAGGATTCCGCCGGTCCGGTCAGGGTGAAGTTCAGGTTGTCGAGGGCAAATCGCGCCGGCGCGCCAGCGAGCGGCCATTCGATCTGCACCGGACCGTTGGCCGCGGTCATGCTGCCGGTCAGGCTGTTGTCTCCGGACGGATCGAGCGCGCCGGATGCCGACAGCTTCACGGCATCGTTGGCGAGCGTCCCGTTCTTGATCTCGATCCGGCCGTTGTTGCCAATATTGGCCGTCAGCACCACGTCAGTGCGGCCGGCAAACAGCGGGCGGATCGTCGGAGGCAGCAGTTCGGCGAGCTGGCCACCGCCCTCGATATGGATGCTGTGGGCCGCCTGCTGTGTGATGACATGCTGGCCGTCGATGCTGATGACGGGCTTGCCATCCACCGTGCCGCGCAGTTCGCCCGTCCAGTTGGACAGCGGACCGCGCCCGTCGAGCGCCAGCGCCAGGGAAGGCGCGCCCGGTAGGTGCAGAAGGCGGGCCAGAAGACCGCCCTGCGGCTCGGAGACCAGGGCCTGCAGTTTCAGTTCGTTCTGGCCGGGGGCGAAGACGAGATCCGTCTTGGCAAGCGCGTTCGGCACATCCTTGCGCCGTGCAGACAGCTGCAGGCCGATGCGCTCGTCCGTTGCATCAGCAGATCCCTCTGCCGCAAGCTGGAAGGACCGGCCGGCGAGTTCCGGCTGCAGATCGATATTGGGCAGCTCAAAGCGGTCTACTTTCACGGCCACGGGAAGCGAAAAGCCGCCGCCGGAGCTCTCCTGGCTCTGCGTTTGCGGCTGCTCGACGGCGATCGGCGCCCGGTTGACCGTCAGTTTGTCGATCCGGATGCTGTCGGCATGGAACGTGCCGCGCAGAAGCGAGAGCGGCGACCAATCGACGGCAATGTCTTCGGCCCGGGCATAGACACCCTGGCTGTCGGACAAGGCCACACTGTCCACATGCAGGTTACCGGTCAGGAGGCCGCGCGGCGCGGTGATCGTCACACCGCGATCCGGCCCGGAGGCCAGCGAACTGATCAGCCGGCCGGCCAGTTGACCGCCGGCGGGCAGGAAGCCGATGAACAGGATGAAGCCCAGCGCCACCACGAGCAGGAGCGCCATCGCGGCAAGCGCAATGCGGGCGATCCCTGACGTCAGGCGGGATGATGATGACATGAACGCGGGTTCAACCTTCTAACTGCCGGACGTATGTATCCTGATCCTCGTGATATTTCGACATCAGAATGATTGTCCGATGCCCGCATAAATACCGTATGCGCTACCACCTTTATAGCGGTCCAGAGGCAGCGCAACATCGAGCCGCAGCGGACCAAACGGGGTGGCGTAACGCAGGCCAAGGCCTGCGCCCATGCGGATATCTGAGAAATTGGGCACGATTTCGTTCGAGACGCTTCCGATGTCGAAAAAAGGAACGATCCCAACCTTTTCCGTCACCGTGATGCGAGCCTCGAACGAGGCCGTGGCATAGGAGCGGCCGCCTGTGGCCTCGTTCTCCGCCGTGTAGGGGGAGATTTCCCGGTAGGCATAGCCGCGCACCGAACCGCCGCCGCCGGCAAAGAAGCGCCGCGTGGTGGGGATGTCCTTCAACCGGTCGGCGCCGACGATCGAGCCAGCGGCGAGACGCCCGGCGAGAACCACGCGATCCTCCTCGCCGAGCCCGAGATAGCCCGAAATCGAGCCTTCGAAGGAGGAGAAGACGGTGCCGCCATAAGCCTCGTAGCTCGGCTGCGCGGCAAGCGTCGCGCGGTATCCTTCCGTCGGGTTCAGCTTGTTGTCGCGTGCATCCCGTTCGAAGGAGAGCGGAGTGGAAAAGGTCAGGTAGGTGTTGTTGCCGAAGGCGTCTTCGGTCTTGCTCCAGGTAATGTCGCCACCACCCTTGATGATGTCCTGGTCGCTCAGTTCGTAAGATAAAAGCGCCTTTGCGCTGATGGTGTTGGCCGTATAGACGTCCGGCGTCTCCCGTTCGCCCTCCAGGCTCGCATCGAGCGTCATGCGGGGCATGAAGATCCCCGGCTTGGTGAAGAAGATCCCCGCCGAATAGTCGAAGGTCGTATAATCGGTGGTGGCGCCGATGCCGGAGACCTTGCCTTCGATCCTCAGCGATTCCGCCTCGCCGAACAGGTTGCGGTGGCCCCAGTAACCGGAGAGGCCGGCGCCATCGATCGAGGAGTATTCCGCGCCAAAACCGAAATAGCGGAACTTGCCTTCGGACACTTCGATCGTCAGCGGCAAGGTGCCATCCGGTGCTAGTGCCTCCGCTTCGCGAATGCTGACGCTGGAAAAGACGCCGAGTTCGCGCAGCCGCTCGCCGGCCTTGCGCAACTGGTCGGGAGAATAACGCTGGTTGTCGTCGAGGCGCGAGTAGCGGCGGATGAAGTTTGCATCGACTGCCCGCGATCCCTTCACGGCAACCTCGCCGAGCGGCGCCACCGGGCCGCCCCGTGCCGAGATCGTCACATCGACGGTGCGGCTGGCATGGTCGGCCACGACGCTGCGGTCCGTCAGTTCCGCCAGCGGCCGACCCTCGGCCTTCAGGTCGCGCACGATGCGCTCTCCCGCCTGAATGATCTTGACGGAACCTGCGGAACCGCCGGGTTCGAGGTCGTAGGCGGCAGGATCCAGCCGAGCGGCATCGCCGGCGAGCGTCACCCGCCCGAGCGTGAAGACCGGGCCCGGCTCCACGGTCACGGTCACCGGAACCGGCTGGCTGTGATCGAAAACGGGATTGGGCGGCAGGCGGTCGAGATCGGTTCCGGCGATGCTGATGCGCACGACGCCGCCGTAACGGGCCTCTTCGTAAAGCACCGCGACCAGCCGCTCCCGGTCCTCCCGCGCTTTCACGACAAGGCCGAGATCGCCGGAGACCGGCAGGTCCTCGTCATTGACCAGCGATGTGGCCGTATCCAGGCGATCCTTCAGTTCGCCTTCTGCCCCTTCCGAATTGAGGGTAGCATCGTAGCGGACCGGGTCGATCACCTCGGCGGCTTCCTCGTCCTCGTCGCTGCCGAACAGGGTAATGCCGAAAAGCTTCAGCGCATGCGCTTCACTGGCCAGCGGCGGCATCGCCAGCAGGCTTGCGGCAAGCGCCGCAACGAGCCCGCCTTTGCGAAGAGGTGAAACGCGTTCCGGCGCGGGCATGTCATCGCTCGTACTCAGTGTGCCGTTCCCACGCTGCGGGCATCCTGCCCATTCCACTTCTTCCTAATGTAAACGAAAATGCACGGGCAGGCTGTGTCGCATCTGCCTCAGAGGCGCGAAAAGGCTCCGGCGCATGCCCGGAGCCTTCCCGTTCCATCTAATATGCAATGGTCGCTGCTCAGCAGTTGTCGATGTAGCGGCGGCCGTAACGGTCACGGTAGTAGCACTGGCCCGGCTGTTCGGCGACGGAGCCAATGAGCGCGCCGCTGACGCCGCCGACAGCAGCACCGACCGCTGCGCCGCGGACATTGCCCGTTGCGAGACCGCCGATCACTGCGCCCGTACCGGCACCGATCCCTGCGCCGCGTTCCGTCTGCGTGCAGCCTGCCATCGTCAGGCCGACCACCACTAGCACCAAAGCCTTTTTCATCACTCTCTCCACTTGTCACGAGCGTGTCGCCGCTCTTTAGCCGCTGAACCGCGGCACGGTGTCATCTCCCCGCATACAGGCAAGAATAAGGTCCGCCTTCTGGAAGTCCATATCAGCGCCGGCTGATTCTCCTGAGAAAGTGGAAATCGCCCGCCCTGACATTTGGTCGCTCCCCGAAAACTATCTGTTGATCCTCTGCCAAAAAAGGCAAATGATGCGCCTTGTGTTTGAGGAGACACGGCCCTTTTCGAGAGGGCAAACGGGAGGACAATATGGCGAAAGTGACGTTGACGGTGAACGGCCGGACGATGTCGGGCGAGTGCGACGACCGCACGCTGCTCGTGCATTTCATCCGGGAAAAGCTGGGGCTGACCGGCACGCATGTGGGGTGCGATACCACCCAGTGCGGCGCCTGTGTCGTGCACCTGGATGGCAGGTCTGTCAAAAGCTGTTCCATCCTAGCGGTGCAGGCCTCCGGCTCCACCGTCACGACGATCGAAGGTATCGCCGCCCAGGGCGAGCTGCATCCGGTGCAGGCCGCCTTCAACCAGCATCACGGCCTGCAATGCGGCTTCTGCACGCCCGGCATGGTGATGACCGCCGTCGATATGATCGCCCGCCACGGCGGCAATCTCGACGAGGCGACGGTGCGCCACGAACTGGAAGGCAATATCTGTCGGTGCACCGGCTATCACAACATCGTCAAGGCGGTGCTGTCGGCCAATGAAGAGATGCATGGGGCTGCACGGCAGGCCGCAGAGTGAGGCAGTAGGCAGTAGGCAATAGGCAGTCGCCGGTGGGGCTTTGTCCCCGGCACGCCGCCATTGCGCAAAATCCCTACTGCCTATTGCCTACATCCTAATCCCTATTCTCTGGAGGAGACGAAAATGGGCATGGAAGGTATTGGTGCACGCGTGGCCCGCAAGGAAGACAAGCGCTTCCTGACCGGCAAGGGCCGCTACACCGACGACATGATCGTTCCGGGTATGAAATTTTCCTATTTTGTCCGCAGCCCGCATGCTCATGCCAGGATCACCGGCATCGATGCATCGGCTGCGAAGGCCATGCCGGGCGTCATCGACGTGCTGGACGGCAAGCAGTTGCAGGCCGATGGTATCGGCAATCTCATCTGCGGCTGGATGATCCATTCAAAGGATGGCTCGCCGATGAAGATGGGCGCCTGGCGGCCGCTCGCCGTCGATACCGTGCGCTATGTCGGCGATGCGGTGGCGATCGTCGTGGCGGATTCGGCTGCCGAAGCACGCGATGCGGCGGAAGCCGTGATCGTCGATTACGAGGAACTGCCGGCGGTGACGACATCGCTTGCCGCCCTCGGTGAGGGTGCGCCGCAGATCCACCCGGAAGCGCCGGGCAACCTCATCTTCGACTGGCAGATCGGCGACGGCGCCGCAACCGACGCGGCGATCGCGTCGGCCGCGCATGTCACCGAGATTGAGATCCTGAACAATCGTCTGTCGCCGAACCCGATGGAGCCGCGCGCCACGCTCGGCATCTATGACAGCGCCGAGGATCACTTCACCTGCTACACCACCAGCCAGAACCCGCATGTGGCGCGTCTGGTGATGAGCGCCTTCTACAATGTCGCGCCGGAAAACAAGCTGCGCGTCATTGCCCCGGATGTCGGCGGCGGTTTCGGCTCGAAGATCTACATCTATCCGGAGGAGATCGTCTGTCTCTGGGCATCGAAGAAGACCGGCGTGCCGGTCAAGTGGACCTCGGATCGTACCGAAGCCTTTCTTACCGATGCGCATGGCCGCGACCATGTGTCGAAGGTGAAGATGGCCTTCGACAAGGACCACCGCATCATCGGCTTGAAGGTGGATACGATCGCCAATCTCGGCGCCTACATGTCGCTCTTCTCGTCGGCGGTGCCGACCTATCTCTACGCGACGCTTCTCTCTGGCCAATATGCCATCCCGGCCATCCACGCCAATGTCCGCACCGTCTATACCAATACGGTGCCGGTCGATGCCTATCGTGGCGCCGGCCGTCCGGAAGCCACCTATCTGCTGGAACGCACCATGGAGACGGCGGCGCGCGAACTCGGCATTTCGCCGGCGGAGCTTCGCCGCAAGAACTTCATCCGTAGCTTCCCCTACCAGACGCCGGTCATCATGAATTATGACGCCGGCGATTACGAAGCCTCGCTCTCGGCGGCCATGGCCGCGGCGGATTGGGATGGTTTCCCGGCCCGCCGGGCACAGTCCGAAGCGCACGGCAAGAAGCGCGGTATCGGCATGAGCTGCTATATCGAGGCGTGCGGGATTGCCCCGTCCCAGGCGGTCGGCTCGCTCGGCGCCGGTGTCGGCCTTTGGGAATCGGCGGAGGTGCGGGTCAATGCGGTCGGCACGATCGAAGTGCTCACCGGCTCGCACAGCCATGGCCAGGGCCATGAAACCACCTTCGCTCAGTTGGTGGCGGATCGCCTCGGCGTGCCGATCGCCAATGTCAACATCGTGCATGGCGATACCGACAAGGTACAGATGGGCATGGGCACCTATGGTTCGCGCTCCGGCGCCGTCGGCATGTCGGCCATCGTCAAGGCGCTCGACAAGGTGGAGATGAAGGCAAAGAAGATCGCCGCCCACCTGATGGAGGCCGATGAGAGCGACATTGTCATCGAAAACGGCGAGCTGAAGGTGGCCGGCACCGATAAGAGCCTGCCCTGGTTCCAGGTGGCGCTCGCCGCCTATACCGCCCACAACCTGCCGGCCGGCATGGAACCCGGCCTGAAGGAAGGCGCCTTCTACGACCCGTCCAACTTCACCTTCCCGGCCGGCTGTTACATCGCCGAGGTGGAAATCGACCCGGAAACCGGCAAGACCGAGATCCTGCAGTTTGTCGCGGCGGATGATTTCGGCAATATCATCAATCCGCTGATCGTCGAGGGGCAGGTGCATGGCGGGCTTGCCCAGGGGATCGGACAGGCGCTGCTGGAAGAGGTGCGCTACGACGAGCAGACGGGCCAGATCCTGACCGCGAGCTACATGGATTATGCCATGCCGCGCGCCGATGATCTGCCGTCGTTCACCCTGTCGCACCAGAACACGCCGTGCCCCGGCAATCCGCTCGGCATCAAGGGCTGCGGCGAAGCGGGCGCCATCGGTTCGCCGCCGGCGCTGATGAATGCGATCACCGATGCGATCGGCATCAATGATCTCACCATGCCGGCCACACCGCTCAAAGTCTGGAGCGCCCTGCAGGGCTCCTCCATGCGCATGGCCGCCGAATAAGACAAGAGGAGAGAACACCATGTATGCCACCAGCTACCACCGTGCCTCCTCTGTCGGCGAGGCCGTCAACCTGCGCTCCTCCCAGGAGGAGGGGCGCTACATCTCCGGCGGCATGACGCTGATCGCCACCATGAAACAGCGTCTTGCAGCACCCTCGGACCTGATCGACCTGCGCCATATCAACGATTTGAAGGGCATCAGCGTCGAGGGGCGCGCCGTGCGGATCGGTGCGGGGACCCCGCATGCGGAGGTCGCGGCGTCCGCGGCGCTGCGCGCCGTTTGCCCGGCCATCTGCGCTCTCGCCGGCATGATCGGCGATCCGCATGTGCGCCACATGGGCACGATCGGCGGTTCGGTCGCCAACAACGACCCGGCGGCGGATTATCCCTCGGCCATGCTTGCCCTCAATGCCACGATCGTCACCGACCGGCGGGAGATTGCAGCCGACGACTTCTTCGTCGGCATGTTCGAGACGGCACTGGACGAGGCGGAGATGATCACCGCCATCCGTTTCGAGGCGCCGGAAAAGGCGGGCTATGCCAAATTCGCCAACCCGGCCTCGCGTTACGCGCTGACCGGCGTCTTTGTCGCCAAGTTTGCGACCGGGGTGCGTGTCGCGGTGACGGGCGCCGGCTCGAACGGCGTCTTCCGCGTCGCAGAGATGGAGGCCGCGCTTGCGGCGTCCTGGTCGCCCGAATCGGTTGCCGGTGTGTCCGTCGATCCGGGCATGCTGATGTCGGATATGCATGCGACATCGGAATATCGCGCCAATCTGGTGCGCGTCATGGCCAAACGGGCCGTACAGGCCGCCTGACTTGGCATTAAAATGTGCAAGGGGCGGCTTCGGTCGCCCCTTTTTGCGCTCAACTTGATGTGAATCAACTTTCTCTTATGGATCGTGTCGTAAATTCAAATTGGAATTGTTCAAAAAAATGGGCCAAATGCCGCAGGTGACTGCGAATTGCGCCTGCCGGGGTTGACGCTGTGTGCGTGGAGACCCAAAAAAGGGCAGGTTCTGGAGTGTGAGAATGGATTTCGAGGCATATTTCAAGGGCGAGCTGGACAGTCTTCATCAGGAAGGCCGTTATCGTGTTTTCGCCGATCTCGAGCGGCACCGCGGTAATTTTCCGCGCGCGACGCGACACACTCCGGATGGCAAACGCGAAGTCACCGTCTGGTGTTCCAACGATTATCTCGGCATGGGCCAGCATCCGGCCGTGATCGCCGCCATGCATGAGGCGATCGATCACTGTGGCGCGGGTGCGGGAGGCACCCGGAATATTTCTGGCACCACCCACTATCACGTCCTCTTGGAGCAGGAACTGGCCGATCTGCACGGCAAGGAAGCCGGCCTGATCTTCAATTCGGGCTACATGTCGAACTGGGCGACGCTTGGCACGCTCGGCCAGAAGATCCCCGGCCTCATCATCTTCTCCGACGCGCTGAACCACGCCTCAATGATCGAGGGCATCCGCCACGGCAAGTGCGAGCGCGTCATCTGGAAACACAACGATCTGGACGATCTGCGTGCCAAACTGCAGGCGGCCGATCCGAAGGCGCCGAAGCTGATCGCGTTTGAAAGCGTCTATTCCATGGATGGCGATATCGCTCCGATCCGCGCCATCTGTGATCTCGCCGAGGAATTCGGCGCCATGACCTATCTCGATGAAGTGCATGCGGTTGGCATGTACGGCCCGCGCGGTGGCGGCATTGCCGAGCGCGAAGGCCTGATGGACCGAATCACCATCATCGAAGGCACGCTCGGCAAGGCCTTTGGCGTGATGGGTGGTTACATCACCGGCTCGCATGCGGTGTGCGATTTCATCCGCTCGTTTGCCTCCGGCTTCATCTTCACGACGGCGCTTCCGCCGGCGCTCGCCGCCGGGGCGGTCGCCTCGATCCGCCACCTGAAGGCGAGCCCGTTCGAACGCGCCCGTCACCAGGACCGCGTGCGCAAGCTGCGCGCCTCGCTCGATGCCCGCGGCATTCCGCATATGCCGAACCCCAGCCACATCGTGCCGGTGATGGTGGGCGATGCGGCGAAGTGCAAATGGATCTCGGACCTTCTGCTCGACCATTCGGACATCTATGTCCAGCCGATCAACTATCCGACGGTGCCGCGCAAGACCGAACGCCTGCGCATCACCCCGACGCCGCTGCATTCGGATGCCGATATCGAGCATCTGGTCGGCGCCCTGCATCAGCTCTGGTCACGTTGCGCCCTCGCGCGTGCGGTTGCCTGAGGCTTACATTCCCGACTGAATTCTTTGCGCGAATTCACGGCTTGAATTTCGAGGACGGATCATGGACAGATGATCCGTCCTTTGTTTTTCCCGGAGTGCTGGCCGATGTCCATGGATCGTGTGAATGTTCTACTCGATCAGGTCACAGCCAGCGGTCGCATCACGGGAGCCGTGGTGCTGATCTACCGCGATGGCGAGCCCGTTCTGGAGCGCGCCGTCGGCTATCAGGACCGCGAAGCCGGCGTGCCGGTCAGCCTCGACACCATCTTTCGTTATGCCTCCGTCACCAAGCCGATCGTGGCCGCCACGACGCTTGCCATGGTCGAGCGCGGCCTTCTGACGCTGGACGATGCCGTGGCCGATTACCTGCCCTGGTTCCGGCCGCTTGATCCGGATGGCTCGCCGGCAGATATACGGGTGAGGCATCTGATCACCCACACGTCTGGCCTTGCCTATGACGCAAGCCTTGAGCGCCTTCCGCCGGACCGCGCCGTTAACCAGGGGCTCAGCGATACGACTCTCTCGCTGGAGGACAACTTCTCGCGCCTCAGCGGCACGACGCTTGCCTTCCGGCCCGGCGCGCAATGGGCCTATTCCACCGCCATCGATGTGCTGGGCGCGGTGCTGGAAAAGGTGCACGGCACGCCGCTGGAAGATGCCGTCGTCCATCATGTGGCGGAAACCTTGCAGATGCGCGACGCCCGCTTCCGCGTTACCGACCTGTCGCGCCTGGCCGTCGCCTATGCCGATTCCCCCGATGGGCCGGTGCGCATGCCGGATCCCTGGTACGCGCATAAGCCGGACCGCTTCGAGGGCTATTTCTCGCCGTCGCGGATTTTCAACGCCCGGGCCTACCAGTCGGGCGGTGCCGGCATGGCGGGAACGGCGCGCGATGTCATGCGGCTTCTCGAAACCATCCGCACCGGCGGCGATCCGCTGTTCTCGCGAGACCTGGCCGAAGCCGGCCTTTCCAACCAGATCGGCGACGTGC
Organism: Allorhizobium pseudoryzae; assembly: GCF_011046245.1. NCBI lineage: Bacteria > Pseudomonadati > Pseudomonadota > Alphaproteobacteria > Hyphomicrobiales > Rhizobiaceae > Affinirhizobium > Affinirhizobium pseudoryzae. The sequence continues at coordinate 1,204,745 of NZ_CP049241.1, read as the reverse complement.
CCGGCAATCCCGGCCAGCGGTTCGGTTATTTCGGTGCGATCGTCACCGATCCCGTGGCCGCGGCAACGGCACTCCCCGCCGGCGCCATCCAGTGGGGCGGCGTCTATGGCAACACCTGGTTCATCTTGCCCGAGAAGGGCGTCACGGTGGTCAGCCTCTCCAACAATGCGCTCGAAGGCTGCAACGGCGCCTATGTCGAGGAATTGCGCGCAGCGGTCTGCGAAAACCTTTGAACCACAGCCCCGCGATTTTGGCTTCGTCCCCTCATCCCCCTGCCGGGGACTTCTCCCCGATGGGGAGAAGAGGCCAGGTGGCCAACGTTCAGCCCAACCTCTCATGGATGAAAAGGGCGCTAACGTCCTGTTTTACACCCTACTTGGCGCAAAGCGGCACTGCGCGTGTCTTCTCCCCATCGGGGAGAAGGTGGCGGCAGCCGGATGAGGGGGCGGCGTAGCCGCAACGTCTCCGCGCTTGAGCGTGTGAACTCGAATCGTGTATACCGCGCGCTGCCTCGTTTCGTCCGCCTGTTTCTCCCTCACACGATCCGGTACGGCACGATCGAGCGGTTGTCGTGGTCCACCGCAAGCCGGCTCTTCAGCGGTGGCATGGCGCGTTGCGGGCAGGTGTGGCGCTCGCAAATGCGGCAGGAAATGCCGATCGGCTCGAAGGCGGCGCGGTTGGCAAGGTCCAGATCGTCGGCATACACAAAACTGTCGGCGTAGGAGATCTCGCAGCCGAGCGCCAGCGCATAGCGCGGCTGCACGGCGCGAAAACCGCCGCTGCCCTTGGTGATCTGGGTGGCAAGACACAGATAACGCACGCCATCCGGTGTTTCCGCCAACTGACGGATGATGCGGCCCGGCATTTCGAAGGCCTGGTGCACGTTCCACAAGGGACAGGCGGCCCCGAAACGGGCAAACTGCAGTTTTGCTGCGCTGTGGCGTTTGGTGATGTTGCCGGCGCGGTCGACGCGGGCGAAAAAAATCGGCACGCCCTTCTGCCCCGGCCGCTGCAGCGTGCTCAGCCGATGGCAGATCTGTTCGAGGCTCGCGCCGAAATGCGCGGCCAGCAGGTCGAGATCGTGGCGCAGATCTCGGGCGCGTTTCAGGAAGGTGTCGTAGGGCAAAAGCAGCGCGCCGGCGAAATAGTTCTGCAGGCCGATGCGACAGATTTCTATCGCCTCCGATGCCCGGAAACCGGCCTCGCGGGCAATCCGGTCGATCGTGTCCGCCGCATGAAGCTGAGCAATCTGCAACGCCATCTGGAAATCACGTGTCGCCGGCGTCGCATAGGCGTTCAGCGAAAGCCTTCGGCCGGCCGGATCGAAGCTGCGGATCAGTTCGTCCTGCAGCGCCGTGCGCTCCACGCGAACACCGTAATGCTCCAGCAGGAAATGCTGCAGGGCTGCAGAATTGTCGCCGCCGCCAAGCGATAGCTCCGCCGCGAGCTTCTCCGCCATCACGTCCAGATCATGGATGTAGTTGTCGACGAAGTGGAAATAGTCGCGCACCTCGTCATAGGGCGTCGCCTCCGTCAGGGCGGCCCGGTCCAACCGGTCGTCCATGCTGGCCAGTTGTTCGCTGGAGCGGCGATAGGCCTGGTGGGTGGCAATCAATGCATGCGCCAAGGCAGGCGCATTCTGCGTCACCAGTTTCAACTCCTGCAGATTGGCGGTGTAGCCATCGAACAGCGGATCGGACAAAGCCTCGGACAGCGCCGAGAGCAGGCGGTCGCCCTCACCGGAAGAGAGTTCGGTAATGCCGACGCCGAATTTTTCCGCCAGTGCCAGCAGCACGGAGGCTGAAACAGGCCTCTGGTTGTTCTCGATCTGGTTGAGATAGCTCGTCGAAATGCCGAGCCGCTCGGCAAACTGTGCCTGTGTCGCGCGGGCGCCCTCGCGCACCTCGCGCACCTTGCGACCGATATAGAGCTTGCCGATGGCCATGATTTGCAATTTCGCAAAATGCTGTTTGCATATTCATACAATACACATCGCCACCTGTTCAACGAAAATCCATGTTTCGTGTGTCCCTTCAACGCGATACAACAGCAACAACGAGAGGTTTGGGAGGCAGCATTGCGCGCAGTCTTGAGCGAAGTGGAAGCACGGCGGGCGGAAGCGCGTCTGGGCGGGGGGCAGAAGCGCATCGATGCGCAGCACGCTAAGGGCAAGCTGACCGCCCGCGAGCGCATCGAGGTTCTGCTCGATGAAGGCTCGTTTGAAGAATACGACATGTATGTCACGCATCGCTGCGTCGATTTCGGCATGGCGGAGCAGAAGGTGCCGGGCGATGGCGTCATCACCGGCTGGGGCACGATCAACGGCCGCCAGGTCTATGTCTTCTCCCAGGATTTTACCGTTCTGGGCGGCTCGTTGTCGGAAACCCATGCGCAAAAAATCTGCAAGATCATGGATATGGCGGTGCGTGTCGGGGCGCCTGTCATCGGTCTCAACGATTCCGGCGGCGCGCGTATCCAGGAAGGCGTTGCGTCGCTGGCGGGTTATGCCGAAGTCTTCCGCCGCAATGCGGAAGCTTCGGGTGTCATTCCGCAGATTTCCGTCATCATGGGCCCCTGCGCCGGCGGCGCCGTCTATTCCCCGGCGATGACCGATTTCATCTTCATGGTGCGTGATTCATCCTACATGTTCGTCACCGGCCCGGACGTGGTGAAGACCGTGACCAACGAGATCGTCACGGCGGAAGAACTGGGCGGCGCCTCCACCCATACGAAGAAATCGTCCGTCGCCGATGCGGCCTATGAAAACGACATCGAAACGCTGGAAGCCGTACGCCAGCTTTTCGATTTCCTGCCACTCAACAATCGCGAAAAACCGCCGATGCGCCCCTTCTTCGATGATCCGGCCCGCATCGAGATGCGGCTCGACAGCCTGATCCCGGATTCGGCGGCCAAACCCTACGACATGAAGGAACTCATCTACGCGATTGGCGATGAGGGGGATTTTTTCGAAATCCAGGAGGCCTTTGCGAAAAACATTGTCACCGGCTTCATCCGGCTGGAGGGGCAGACGGTCGGCGTCGTCGCCAACCAGCCCATGGTGCTCGCGGGCTGCCTCGATATCGATGCCTCGCGCAAGGCCGCCCGTTTCGTGCGCTTTTGCGATGCCTTTTCGATTCCCATCCTGACGCTGGTCGACGTGCCGGGCTTCCTGCCGGGTGTGGCGCAGGAATATGGCGGCGTCATCAAGCATGGCGCGAAACTCCTCTTCGCCTATTCGGAAGCCACCGTGCCGATGGTGACGCTGATCACCCGAAAAGCCTATGGCGGCGCCTATGACGTGATGGCGTCGAAACATATCGGCGCCGATGTGAATTATGCCTGGCCGACGGCGGAAATCGCGGTGATGGGTGCCAAGGGCGCCACCGAAATCCTCTACCGTTCGGAACTCGGCGATGCGGAGAAGATCGCCGCGCGCACGAAGGAATATGAGGAGCGTTTCGCCAATCCCTTCGTCGCTGCGGAGCGCGGTTTCATCGACGAGGTGATCATGCCGCATTCCTCGCGCCGCCGCATTGCCCGCGCCTTTGCGAGCCTGCGCAACAAGCAGGTGAACACACACTGGAAAAAGCACGACACGATCCCCCTGTAAGGCGGGGGCCGAGATGCCGACGATCTTTGAATGGAAGGGCTGGACGTTCCTGTTTTTCAGTCTTGACCGAGGCGAACCGCCACACGTCCATGTCCGCAAGGATCGGAAGGAACTGAAGCTGTGGCTGGATCCGGTGCGTGTGGGGTATAATCGCCGTGTCGCGGATCACGAGGTCAACGCCATCGTGGCGGTCGTGAATGAACATCGGAAGGAGTTCCTTGATGCCTGGAACCGTTATTTCGGATGAGAACTGGGAAGATTTCGAGCCGGTCGAGGCCACGTGCAGCGACAGCGAATTGATCGTCGTCCTGGCCAATGGCGTGAAAGTTTCGACGCCGCTGTGGTGGTACCCGCCGCTCCTGGCGGCCACGCGGGAGGCGCGCAACCGGATTGCGCTTTCGCCCTCGGGCGTTCACTGGCCAGATCTGGATGAGGATCTCAGCATCGAAGGCATGTTGCAGGGCCGCAGATACCCGGAGGCAAAACCGCCCGCTGAGGCTGCTGAATAATATTGATGTGAGGTTGAAAATAGCGGGGAAGAGCGGAACAGTCCCATATGCCTCCCCATATGACCGAAGGCGCTGACTGGAGCGCCCCTCACGAACGAAGGAACGGATTTCGATGACCGACACCAAATTTCCGCCGGAAAACAATCTGCCCGCCGGCTACGAGCCGCCCAAGGTCTGGACCTGGGAGCCGGGCAATGGCGGCGCCTTTGCCAATATCAACCGTCCGATTTCCGGCCCGACGCATGACAAGGACCTGCCGGTCGGCCAGCATCCGCTGCAGCTCTATTCGCTGGGCACCCCGAACGGCGTGAAGGTCACGATCATGCTGGAAGAGCTTCTGGCCGCGGGTCATGCGGGCGCGGAATACGATGCCTGGCTGATCAACATCGGCAAGGGCGACCAGTTCGGATCCGGCTTTGTCGAGGTCAACCCGAATTCCAAGATCCCGGCGCTGATGGACCACCAGCCGAAGGATGGTGGCAAGCCGCTGCGCCTCTTCGAATCCGGTTCCATTCTCGTCTATCTCGCGGAAAAATTCGGCGCCTTCCTGCCGGAAAATCAGCGGGCGCGGGCAGAAGCGATGAACTGGCTGTTCTGGCAGATGGGCTCGGCGCCCTTCCTCGGTG